>LNEQ01000249.1 GCA_001464995.1 Actinobacteria bacterium Ga0077541 | reverse complement strand
AGGGCGTCCCACGGAGCGCTTCTCCAGAGCGGTTGGCGCCACGTGATCGTCTGCGCGGTCGGACGGTCCCGTGCGCAGGACGTGCGTCGACGCACTGATCTCCCACTACCGGGGAGATCAGGGCGACAAAAGGGCCCCTCGTCGGGGCCCTTTTGATTCCGCTCCTCCGGGCTGTCGCCCGGGATACGTCGCGGTACACCAATCACGGTGGTCCGCAGACGAAACCCAGGTCTCAGGCCTCACCCTTCACCAACGCAGCTCCGGGCACAGCCCCGGTAGCGCACGCTGCGAGCCATGAGACCCGACAGGGCGCCCTTGCCCTTCGGATCGTCTGCCATCGCGCAGGGGTCGGCAGGGGACGGAGGCAGGCGCTGCGCCCACCAACCGTCCGCTCTCGCGGACGTGATCGTCCCGAGTGGCCGTCCCTGGGTGCGCTTGCGTCTGGGTGTTCCAGAGGCCATCCCCGGCGCAAGCCGGTGCCTGCTGGGTGCAAATCGCCCTGCTAAGGGTGATTTGCCGCCCTGATCTCCCCGCAAGTGGGAGATCAGTGCGTCGACGCACGTCCCGAGCACGGAACCGTCCGACCGCACTGAACGATCACGTGGCGCCACCTGCTCTCAGCGGACCGTCCGGTAGACGGCGCTGTAGCCGACCAGGGTGTCGTAGACGGCGCCGGTCGGGCTGGCGAAGCGCTGGGTGGTGGTGAACTCGAGGAGGCCGCTGCCGGGCCTCGCGCGCCAGGTGGTGGTGAACGGCGAGAGCCGGTACGTGGGGCCGGAGGTCGCTCGCGGGTTCCCGTAGGTCGTCAGCACGACCACGCGCTGCGGCGGTGCGACGAACGTGACGGTGACGGTCTCGCCTCGTTTCAGGAGGAGGCGGGGCGTCGACGCGGATATGCGCGTGCCGGCGCCGAACGTGAACGCGTGGGTGCCGTCGGGCAGGAGCGTCTCGCAGGTGCTGCCTCCCGCGCGAGGTCGTGACCCACGCCCCCGAGGGCGCGCAGGTGGTGCCGGCGGGCGGGACGTACGGGGGCGTGCCGGTGGGCTCCGCCACGGCGACCGTGGTGGCGGCCGCCGTGGCGGCGGCGACGAGGAGGGCCGTCGTGATCGCCTTCATGCCGCGATCGTAGGCCCGGAGGAGGACTCGACACCCCTCCCCGATGGTCCAGATCGGCCGGCCGCCCGCCCGGGCGCGTCAGCCCCGGTCGGGGACGTCCAGGACGAAGCGGCTGCCGACGCCCTCGCGGCTCTCCACGTGGACGTCGCCCCCGAGGGCGCGGGCGAGCTGGCGGCTGATCGCGAGGCCGAGCCCGCTGCCGCGGCGGCCGTCGGGGGTCTCCTCCGACTGGAACGCCTCGAAGATCCTCTCCTGCTGGACGACGGGGATCCCGGGGCCGGTGTCGCTCACCGAGGCGCGGAAGCCCCCGCCGGGCCGGGCGCGCCCCTCCAGGCGGACCGTCCCGCCGGCAGGGGTCCAGCGGATCGCGTTGTCGAGGAGGTTGCTGACGATGCGCTGCACGCGCGACTCGTCGGTGACCATCGGCTGCAGCGCATCGATTCCGCGCTCGAAGGAGACGCCCCGGTTGACCGCCTCGGCCTGCATGGCGTCGAACGCGCGGTCGAGCACGCCGGCGGGCTCCACCGAGCTGAGGTCGAGGTCGAAGCGCTGCGCGTCGAGCCGCGCCAGGTCGAGCAGGTCGGCGACGAGCGACTCGAGGCGCGCCGCCTCGCCCTCGATCGCCGAGAGCGAGCGCGGCACGTCGTCCGACGGCACCACGCCGTCGGCGAGGGCGGCGGCGTGCCCGCGGATGGCCGTCAGTGGCGTGCGCAGATCGTGGGTGACGCGCATCAGGAACTCGCGCGTCTCGCCCTCGCGCTCGGCCAGCCGGCGCACCATCAGGTTGAAGTCGGACGCCAGCTCGTCGAGCTCGGAGGTGCCGGTCGGCCCCAGCTCCGTGCGCAGGTCGCCTCCGGCGACGCGGTGGGTCGCGGCCTGCATCGCGGTCAGGGGGCGGGTGATCCGGCTGGTGAGCAGCAGCGTCAGCAGCAGCGCGACCCCGAGGCCGAGCCCCGCGGCGGTGAACACCCGCGAGGCCACGTCGGGCCACGCGGACGCGAGCTCCCCCGGCGGGCGCGTCAGCAGGATGGCGCCCACCGCCTCGTCCCCCAGGTAGACGGCCGCCGCCGAGGCCTCCGTGGGCCGGGACTCGCCGGGCAGCGTGAAATCGATGCGCTGGACCTCGTCGCGCTCCAGCACGCCGAAGTCGATCTCGCGCCCCGCCACGGACGGGATCTCGCCGGTGGGGTGCTCGCCGCCGGGGGTGAGCTGGAGGCCGGAGTAGTAGAGCTGGGTGTTGGGACCGACCAGCGCCTGGAGGTTGCCCGGGCGGATGAAGGTGAACTCCACGCCACGCGCGAGCTGGCGCTCGGCCTGCTCGCTGACGATGAGCGCCAGCGCCGCCGCCTGGCGGTCGAGCTCGGTGCGGGCCACCTCCTCGGACTGGGCGCGGATCAGGCCGCCGGCGACCGCCGCGAAGACCGCGGCGGCCACGATCAGCCCCCCCGCCGCCGCCAGCACGAGGCGCCCCCGCAGGGTGCGCCAGGGCCGGGGGAGCGACCGGGTCACCGCTTGGCGGGGACCTTGTAGCCGGTTCCCCAGACGGTCTGGATCGGGCATGCGTCGCCGAGCTTGCGGCGCAGCTGGCGCACGTGGACGTCGATCGTGCGGCTGTCGCCGAGGAAGGTGAAGCCCCAGACGCGCTCGAGCAGCTGCTCGCGCGTCAGCACCAGGCCGCGGTTCTCGATCAGCGTCACCAGGAGGTCGAACTCCTTGGGCGTCAGCTGGACGGCCTCGCCATCGACGAACACCTCGCGCCCGCCGACCTCGATGCGCAGCGGGCCGCTCTCGATGGTGACCGGCTCCGGCTGCGCCGAGGCCTGGTTGCGCCCCTCGGCACGGCGCAGCACCGCCCGCACGCGCGCCACGAGCTCACGGGGGTTGAAGGGCTTGGTGATGTAGTCGTCGGCGCCGAGCTCCAGGCCGACGACCTTGTCGACCGCGTCGTCGCGGGCGGTCAGCATGATGATCGGCGTGTGGCCGCTGCGGCGCAGGCGCTTGGTGATCTCGTAGCCGTCCATGCCCGGCAGCATCAGGTCGAGGATCACCAGATGCGGGGGCTCGGCCTCGGCGAGACGCAGGCCCTCGTCGCCGCGGTCGGCGACCGTCACCGCGAACCCCGCCGCCTCGAGGTACATGCGGGCGAAGGAGGCGATGTTGGGCTCGTCCTCGACGATCAGGACTCGCTGGCGATCGTCCGGGGGAGCCATCGGCGCCCGATGGTAGTCGCGCGGCACGGCGCGGTCCACCGTCGTCTCGCCGCGCGCCCGTGTCGTCGCGGCGCCGAGCCGGGACGGAGGGGAGAGGGCCGAGCTCATGAGCCGCCCCGGGCCGCGGGCGTCACGAGGGGGGTCAGCGCCGTGGAACCGCCGGTGGGGAGCATTGTGCGCACCGTTCGGCACTCCTTCGTCTCGCGGAGGAGGAGGGAACGACGTTGAACCAGGTGCGGGCCCAGGCCTTCTCCGGATCGGAGTTGAGCCTGTAGACACCGGTTCCGAGGAGCTTCGCGCGCCCGTTCCCGGCGATCGAGAACGAGAGGTCGACCCCGAGGACGGTCACCGTGAGGTTCGAGCCCTTCACGAAGAGCAGCCCCGCCGCCTGGCGCACCCGGACGACGCGGACGCGCCCCCGGGAGAACTGCAGCGGCTGACCGGCCAGGTGCGCCTCGGCGTCACCGGCCCGGTCGAGGACGACCAGCGATCCCCATTCGGGGATCGCCCCGTACACCGACATCCGGCCGACCACCGTCATCGCCCCGCTGCCCGTGGCGGCGAGCTGCGCCGAGGGGACCCGGTTGCCCGTCCGCTTGGTGTGGGCGTTCTTGGCCTCGGCCAACGCCGGCACGAGCAGCATCAGGGCGACCACGAGGGTCAACGCGCGGCGTATCACTCCACCTCCGAGTGGGCGGCGGCCCGACGGGCGCGCCGTGATGGTGCGGATGGTGCATCGCTCGAATGTGGGTGCGGCAGTGGATGAGTAAGAGGTTTGCGTCACTCTGTTCGCAATGTGTGAAGGAGGCGCCGCACCGGCGCCCGGGGAGTCAGGGCTGGAGCTTCACTCCCTCGGTGACGGTGACCCCCGGAGGCTGCAGGGAGACGCCCTCCTCGACGGTCGCCGTGGGGGCCTGGGCGGGTGCGGGCCGCGGGGCGCCGGCCTGCTCGCCCTCGGGCACGGGGCGCGGGCCGCTCTCCATGTAGGCCCACACGATCTCCCCGCAATCCGGGCAGGTCGGCAGCGTGCCGCGGTTGCGGATCTGGAACTGGCAGGCGACGCAGGCGTAGGTGCCCTGCACCTTCTGCCCGGCGTGGAAGCAGGGCTTGCCCAGTCGGCGCTCGGCTTCCTCGGCGCCCTCCTTGGGGCTCAGGTTGGTCCGTCCGGCCCGGCCGCCGGGTCCACCCCCGGGGCCACCCGCCTGACGACGCTGAGGTGGCAGACTTCCCATTCGTACTCCCCGCTCGTCGCCGTTCCGGGTGGGCAGCGCGCGCCCGCCCGCGAGGCGTATCGTTGTCACCCGTGAGCTTACCGCTCCCGGGCCCCGCGACCGAGTCGCAGGTCGCCGGGAACACCGGACGCAGAACGCCCCGCGCCACGGCGGTCCGCTCGGAGCCGTTGACCAACCACCACCGCGGGACACGAGAACGATCCGAGTCGCCCTGGCACAGCTGAACACGGTCGTCGGTGACATCGACGGCAACGCCGAGATGATCATGGCGGCCCTCGCCGACGCCGCCCGCGCCGGGGCGGACGTCACGCTCGTGCCGGAGCTCGCCATCACCGGCTACCCGCCCGAGGACCTCCTGCTCCGGCCCGCCTTCGCGGCCTCGGCGCGCGCGGCCCTCGACCGCGTCGCGGCGACGGTGCGCACCGGGGTCGCCGTGATCGGCTTCCCCGAGTGGAACGGCGACTGCCACAACGCCGCGGCCGTGGTGGCCGACGGCCGCGTCCAGGCCGTCTACCACAAGCGCTTCCTGCCCAACTACGGCGTGTTCGACGAGGCCCGCTACTTCCGCGCCGGCGACGAGCCGATGGTGCTCGAGGTCAACGGCACCCGCATCGGCCTCGCCGTCTGCGAGGACATCTGGTACCCGAGCCCGGTCGCCGCCGATCTGGCCGCCGCCCGCGTCGATCTCGTCTGCTGCATCTCGGCGTCGCCCTACCACCGGGGGAAGGGCGATCGCCGCGAGGCGATGCTCGCCACGCGGGCCGACGACTGCGCGGCCGCCCTGGCCTTCTGCAACCAGGTCGGCGGGCAGGACGAGCTGGTCTTCGACGGTCGCTCGGCCGTGTTCGACGCGTCGGGAGAGGTGGTCGCGCGCGCGCCGCAGTTCTCGCCCCATCTCCTGATCGCCGACATCGACCCCGGGATGTCGGCGCGCCGGCGCCTGCGCGAGCCCCTCTCGCGCCGCCTCCCCGGCGCGCACCCCGAGCGCATCCTGCGCATCGTGGCCCGCGCCCCGGACCGCGGCGCGACCGCCACGCCGGAACGCGCCGAGCCGCTGCGCGACGAGCCCGAGGTGTGGGCGGCGCTGGTGGTCGGCATCCGCGACTACGTCGGCAAGAACGGCTTCCCGGGCGTCCTGATCGGCCTCTCGGGGGGCATCGACTCGGCCCTCACCGCCGCGCTTGCGGCCGACGCCCTCGGCCCGGACCGCGTCACGGGGGTGGCGCTGCCGTCCGCGCACTCGTCGCCGGTCAGCCTCGCGGGCGCCGAGGCGCTCGCCGCGTCGCTGGGCATCGGCCTGATCACCGTCCCCATCGGCGCGGTCGTCGATGCCTTCGAGGCCGCCCTCGCCGGGCCGCTCGCCGGCCGGCCCCCGGACATCACGGAGGAGAACCTGCAGGCGCGGGCCCGCGGCACCCTCCTGATGGCGATCTCGAACAAGCTCGGCCCCCTCGTGCTGGCCACCGGAAACAAGAGCGAGATGTCGGTGGGCTACAGCACGCTGTACGGCGACATGGTCGGGGGCTTCGCGCCGCTCCGCGACCTCTCCAAGACCTGGGTCTACCGGCTCAGCCGGTGGCGCAACGCGTCGGAGGGCCGGGAGGTCATCCCCGAGGAGACGATCCAGCGCCCGCCCACGGCCGAGCTGCGACCCGGACAGCTCGACACCGACAGCCTTCCCCCGTATGACGTGTTGGATGCGATCCTCGAGGGATACGTCGAGCGCGGGCTCGAGCCGGGGCAGATCGTCGACCAGGGGCATCCGGAGCGGGTCGTCTCCGACGTGATCCGGATGGTCGACCGGGCCGAGTACAAGCGGCGCCAGGGCCCGGTCGGGATCAAGATCACTCCAAGGGCATTCGGGCGTGACCGTCGAATGCCGATCACGAGTCGGCATGTCTAGGAACCCCACCAGCCACCGCACCGCGGCCCTCGCCGTCACCCTCGCCGTCCTGGGGGGCGCCACGGCCGCGACCGCCACCGCCACCGCGACCGTGCCGCCCGGCGCCCAGAAGCCCGCTCCCGGGGCGCCGTCCGCCGCCGGCGCCGCGCCGCGCGTCGAGTTCGCGCGCACGCTCCCCGGGGCCTCGCGCCTGCTGGTCACCTTCAGCGACGCGCCCCGGCGGGCGGCCGCCGAGGCGCGTCTGGCGGGGCTCGGCGAGCTGGCCCCCGTCGTGCCCGAGGCCGGCGTCTGGGGCCTCTCCCCGTCAGCCCCGGCCGGCGCGCGCGCACGCGTCCTGGCCCGGGCACAGGTCGCGGGCGCCGAGTGGTCGCTGACCCGGCGCACCGCCGACCGCCCCGCGCCGCCCTCACCCCCCGGCGCCGCGCCGCCGGTCACGGACCCCTTCTTCACCCCGTCGTCGCAGTGGGGGCTCCTCGCGGGGTCCACCTGGGGCGCCGATCTGATCACCCTCGGGCCGCGGCCCGCGATCGCGGTCCTCGACAGCGGCATCGACTCGGGCCACGAGGAGTGGGGCGGACCGGCCAGCCCCCTCATCGCCCCGCGCAGCACCCTCCGGGGCGACGCCGACGCCGGCGACCACGGGATCTCGGGGCACGGCACACACGTGGCCGGGATCGCCGCCGCGCCGGCCAACGGGGTCGGGGTGGTCGGCGTCGCGCCCGCCGTGCAGGGGGCCGCGTCCGTCATCCCGGTGCAGATCGCCGACCGCGACGGCAGCAGCACCGACGAGACCATGATGCGGGGCATCCGCCACGCGGTCCTCAACGGCGCCAAGGTGATCAACATCTCGGCCGGGGGCCCGGGCTACTCCCAGGCGTTCCAGGACACCGTCTTCTGGGCCACCGCGCGCGGGGCCCTGATCGTCGCGTCGGTCGGCAACCAGGGCCAGGACGTCAACGCCCTCAACTTCCCGGCCGGCTACCGCCGCGTCCTCGGCGTGGGCGCGCAGTGCGACGGGATCGTGACCTTCGACTGCCCGCGGCCGTTCGCCGCCGCGACCTTCTCCAACCACAACCGCACCGTCGACGTCATCGCCCCGGGCGTCAACGTCCTCTCGAGCGTGCCGCGGAGGGTGAACGAGCGCGTGGTCGCGCCCGGGTACGCCCTGAAGGACGGCACCTCGATGGCGGCGCCCTACGTCTCGGGTGTCGCCGCCCTGGTGCAGGCGGCCAACGGGGGCGCCCTCAGCCCGTACCAGCTGGCGCGCCACCTCAAGAACACGGCCACCGACATCGGCACCACCGGCCGCGACAACACCAACGGCTTCGGCGTCGTCAACCCCCGGGCGGCCGTCTCGCTGCAGGGCCCCGAGGACGACGTCGGCGAGGTGAACGACGACATCAAGTGGCTCGCCGGGACCACGCGCCTCAACGAGGCCGGGCGGCCCCTGGTGATACGGGCGACCGCCGACCAGTTCGAGGACTCCGAGGACGTCTACGCCGTCCGGCTGAAGCGCGGCGAGCGCCTGCGCGTGGTCCTCACGCACGGCAGGCCGCGCCTCGACCTCTACCTCTGGGATCCGGGTACGCGCACGGTGGGCACCGAGAACGGCAACCTCGAGCGGCACCTGATCGACTACCGCCCCGGAACCCGTCCGACCGGCGTCATCGTCCACCGCGCGAAGCGGTCGGGCGTGTACTACGTCGACGTGTTCGCCCGCCGCGGCGGCGGTCCCTACACCCTCCGGCTCACCCGCCAGCGCTGAGCCTGAATCCGTCGATCTCGGGGCGCGGATGAACGAAATCGCATACGTGAGGCGGGATTCGGCGCGCCCCGAGGGGTCACCCTGCGGGTGTGACGCCGAATCCCCCCTCACGCGGCGCTTTCGTCCTCCACATCCACGATCTGCGACGGGTTGAGGCTGAGCCTGAGCGCGATGCCCACCGGACCCCGCTCCGTCCTGGTCTACGACTACGTGGCCGACATCCTCGAGCGCCGGGGCGCGTACCGCGAGGCCCACCTGGCCCGGATCGACGAGTGGATCGCCGCCGGGACGATGCTGATGGCCGGCGCCCTCGGCGATCCGCCCACCGGCGCGCTCTTCGTCTTCGGCGACGTGGCCGAGGACGAGATCGCCCGCTACGCCGACGGGGACCCCTACGTCGCCGCGGGGCTGGTCACCGCGCGGCGGATCGAACCCTGGACGGTCGTGCGCTCCCGGGACTGAACGGCGCCGGCCGCTCGCGGCACGTGCCGGAAGGGTCGAAGGACATGGGCCGGGGCAGGCTCGCGGGGCGTCCGGTGGGATAGGTTGCGTCGTGTGACGACCGCATTCGTCCACGCCGAGGGCGGACCGACGTACAACCTCGGTGACGACCACCCGATGACGCCGCTGCGTCGCCAGCTGGCGGTCGATCTGATCCGGGCCTACGGCCTGCACGAGCACCCGGACGTCGTGCCGGTCGCGCCGGAGCCGGCGACGGTCGAGCAGATCGAGCGGGTCCACACCCCGGCCTACGTCGCCGCGGTGCGCCGGTACAGCGCCAGCCCGATGCTCGCCTCCGCGTGGGAGGCCGGGCAGTGGGGCCTGGCCGCAGGCGGCGACACGCCGGCGTTCGCGGGGATGCACGAGGCGGCCGCGGCCATCTGCGGCGCGTCGGTCGCCGGCGCCATGGCGGTCTGGGAGGGGCGCGCCGATCAGGCCTTCGTCGCCGGGGGCGGCCTGCACCACGCGATGGCCAACCGCGCCGCGGGCTTCTGCATCTACAACGACACGGCGGTCGCCATCCAGGCGCTCCTCGACGCCGGGGCCGAGCGCGTCGCCTACATCGACATCGACGTGCACCACGGCGACGGCACCCAATGGATCTTCTTCGAGGACCCGCGCGTGCTGACGTGCTCGGTGCACGAGACCGGCCGCTACCTGTTCCCCGGCACCGGCGGCCTCGCCGAGCGCGGCGTCGGCGTGGCCGAGGGGACCGCGGTGAACGTGCCGCTGCCCCCCTACGCGGGCGACCGGCCGTACCTGCGGGCCATCGAGGACGTCATCTGCCACGCGGTGCTCGACTTCGAGCCCGACGTGATCGTGACCCAGGACGGCGCCGACCCCCATCACGCCGATCCCCTCGCGCACCTCCAGGTCACGATGCCGACCTTCCCCCGGGCGTACGCCGCGCTGCACGAGCTGGCCCGGTCGTCCACCGCCCGAGGGCGCTGGGTGGCGCTGGGCGGCGGCGGCTACACCTTCCAGGTGGTGCCGCGCGCGTGGACGCTCCTCTTCGCCGAGATGCTCGGCGTGGAGCTCGACGACGCGATCCCCGAGGCCTGGTGGCGCCCCGGCGAGGAGATGCTGGGCGTGCCGCTGCCCCGGCACATGTCCGATGATCCCGAGCCGGAGGTGCCGGCCGAGGAGCGGATGAGGGCCGACGTGGAGGGCGACCGGGTGGTCGACGAGGCCCGGGCCCTCTTCCTGCGCTGACCGCGCCGCCGCCCGCGGCCATCGAGACCGCCGGTCTCGGGGTGTGGAGGGCGCGTGCGGGCGGCGGGCGGGCGGTGCTGCTGGAGGGCGTCGATTGGCGTGTGGGCGCGGGGGAGCGGTGGGCGGTGATCGGGCCCAACGGCGCCGGGAAGACGACGCTGATGGCCGTCGCGGGCGCCGTCGCCCATCCGAGCGAGGGCTCGGCGAGCGTCCTGGGTACGCCGCTCGGCGCCGTCGACCTCCGCGAGCTGCGCCGTGGGATCGGCCATGTGGACGCGACGGTCGCGTCCGCGTTCCGCCCCCGGGCGACGGCGCTCGAGGTGGCCCTGACGGGGGCGACGGCGACGATCGTCCCCCGGCCGGAGCGGCTGAGCGCCGCCGATCGTGCGCGGGCCCCGGAACTGCTCGACCGGATGGGGTGCGGCGCCCTCCAGGGCCGGCGCTTCGGCACCCTCTCGCGCGGCGAGCAGCAGCGCGTCCTGCTCGCCCGGGCGCTGATGGCGCGGCCCCGGCTCCTGCTGCTCGACGAGCCGACCGCGGGACTCGACCTGCCGGGGCGCGAGATGTTCCTCGACCGCCTCCACGCGCTGGCCGACTCCGAGCCGGGGATGGCGACGGTCCAGGTGAGTCACCACCTGGAGGAGCTGGCCGCGTCGGTCACCCACGCGCTCCTGCTGCGGGCGGGCCGGGTCGTCGCCGCGGGCCCGGCCGCCGAGGTGCTCTGCGACGCCCCGCTCTCGCGCTGCTTCGACGCCCCGGTGCGCGTGGTCCGCGAGGGCGGGCGACTGCTGGCGGTCATCGACCGGAGCCGGCCGGCGCCCGAGCGGCCGTAGCCCTAGGCTGCGACCACCCGGTTGCGGCCCGCCTCCTTGGCCACGTAGAGGCGCGCGTCGGCGCTCTGCAGCAGCGCCCGCGGATCATCGCCGCCGGAGGCAGCGACGCCCAGGCTGACGGTGACGCCCGCCGACTCCGCGCCGGCGGCCTCGACGGCCCGGCGCACGCGTTCGGCCACCGCCGCCGCCGCGGCGGTGTCCGCCCCCGGCAGGAGCAGGGCGAACTCCTCGCCGCCGATGCGGCAGGCCCGGTCCTCGGCGCGGGCCTCCCTCGCGAGCACCTCGGCGACCGTGACGAGGGCGTCGTCGCCGGCCTGATGGCCGTGGCGGTCGTTGAACTGCTTGAAGTGGTCGACGTCGAGGATGACGACGCCCATCGAGCCGCCCGCGCGCCGCGCCCGGGCCGTCTCGATGGCGAGAGCCTCGTCGAATGCGCGCCGGTTGCCGAGACCGGTGAGCGGATCCGACATCGACAGGTGCTCCAGGCGCCGCAGCAGATCGCGCTGCACCAGCGCGCCCGAGAGGGCGGTGGCGAGCATCCGCAGCTCCAGGACCCAGCCGCGGCGGACGAACGTGCGCCCGAGACGCCCCACCGGGCGCGAGGCCATGATCGCCCCCGACGCCTGCTCGCCGCCGTCCTGCCGGCGCGCGACGATCGGCAGCTCGAAGAAGGCCCGCCCGCCGGCCCGCCACTGGCGCTCGGTGACGGGAGCCTCGTCGCCCCCATGGCGCACCACCACGTCCCAGCCGGGCAGGAGGGTGCGCGCCGCGTCCTCGGCGATGGCCGTCAGGGCCTCCTCGTCGTCCGCCCCGGTGAACGCCACCGAGGCGGCGTGCAGGGCCTCCATGCGTCCCTTGCTCTCGAGCAGCTTGCGCTCGTTGACCGGGGCGGCGACGCCCGCCACCACGACGACGGCGACCGCGAGCGCGATCGGGCCGGCCGAATCCGACAGCGGGACCGCCGGATCCTCGACGAGCGTCAGGAAGCCGGCGACGAGCACCGAGAGGATGAGCGCCTTGACCCCGGACCAGATCGCGAGCGTGAGCGCCATCGCGAGGCAGAGGACCGGCAGCAGCCAGACGGCCCGGCTGTCGACTCCACCCGAGAGCAGCGCGAGCAGCCCGATCGTCAGCGCGTCCACCACGAGGGCCACGTCGACCGCGGCCAGGAGGCGCTTCGGCCATCGGGTGGGGATCCACGCGAGCAGCACGTGCAGCGCCACGGCCCCCGCGCACACCGCGACCGCCCGGGCGCGCTCCGACCCCGACATGTCGAGGGGGGCCACCGCCGCGACCACGGCCAGGACCGTCAGCACGGCCACCCGGCCGCGGGCCATCGCGGCGTGCCGGTCCTCGAGTTGGTACCAGGCTCGACGCGAGGGTGCGTTCTGGAGTACAGTCCCGGACGCGCCGGAGGTGGTGGACATCGCCCTCCCTGACGGGGTTTCGAGCGCACGTTAGCTGCTTGCGAGAAGATTTCGGCAAGGGGCTAAAGGAATCGGCACCTGCTGCCGATACAGGGGGCGCCATGGCGCCCCCCTCGAATCGGACCGCTCGATCCACCCGCCGCCGCCCGGCCTCGTTCGTCGCGGCCGTGACCGCACTCGCGGTCGCCGGCGCGCCCACGGCCGCACTCGCGTCGGGCCCCGAGGCACCCGCCGTCGATCACGCCCCGGACCCCTCCGCGCTGACGGCCGCTCCGGATGTGGCGGCGCTGTCGACGGCGAAGGACGAGCCGGCCGCCCCCGATCCGGCCCCCGCGGAGGTCGCCTCGACCGAGCCGGAGGCAGCGCCCGCCCCGGCCCCCGTGCCATCCGTGCCGGAGCCCCGGCCCGAGGCCGTGCCGGAGAAGGGCTCGACGGACCTCTCCACCTCACCCTCCACCCCGGCGCCGCCCGAGTCCCTTCCCGTGCCGTCCTCCACCGAGGAGTCGCCGGCCGGCGCCGTCGATCCCGCTCCGGCGGGCGCGGTCGAGGCCCCGCCGGCGGATCCGTCGGAGGAGGCCCCGCCCGCCGACGTGCCGCCGCCGGCCCCGCCCGCCGCGTCGGACGACGACGTCCCGCCCGCCGGTGCCCCCGCCGATCCGCCCGCGGCGCCCGACGACGACGTCCCGCCCGCCGGTGCCGAGGAGGCCCCCGCGGCCGACGGCGTGCCGCCCTCCGCCGGACCCGAGGACGACAAGGATCACCCGCCGTCCGACCCCTCGGCAGGGGCCGGGGACCCGCCGGGCGACGACCCCGCCGACCCGGTCGTCGTGGCGCCCGGGGGGCCGCCCGAGGTCGTCGTCACCCCCGCGCGCCTCATCCTCCGCGGCGTCGACGGGTCGACCGTCGAGGTGCCCTTCTCGACCCTGCCGGCGCCGGTCACCACGACCCCGGCGCCCACGGTGATCGTGCCGCTGCCGCTGCCGGCCGATCCCTCCGGCGACGACGAGGGCGCGGAGGGCGTCGACCCCTCGGAGCTCTACGGCCCGGCGTTCCCGCCCGGCTTCTGGGACGACTACGACGGCCCCCGTCTCACATGGTCGCCGGGCACCGGCGCCGTCTCCGGGGTCACAGCCCCCGCCGATCCCGCCGCGGGCGCCGCCGCAGGTCCGGCGGTGGTCGACGCCGCGACCGCGGGCCTGGACATCCCGGCCGCACCCACCACACTCCCCGGCTCTGCCGCGCTCGCCCCTGACGTCCTGCCGGTGGACAGCCTGCCGCCCGTTCGCGGGCGCGCGGACCTGCCGCCGGGGGCGCCCTTCGCGCAGCCCGCGCCCGCTGCGCCGGTCCGCGCGATCCCCGTCGCAGCCACCACGCGCTTCACCGCCGAGGTGATCGCCGCAGCCGTCCGCACACGCGACGACCGCCCCGGGCGGGCGGCGACGGTCGCGGGGAAGGTCACCAGCACCGCCAAGGCCGCCGCATCGGCCGCCTCCCTGACCGCGCAGCTCGGACCCCGGGCCGCCGTGAAGGCGAGCACGTCACCGTGGCTGCCGTTCGGGCTACTCGCCCTCGCACTCCTCTATCTGCTCGGCCAGCGCGCCATGGACCGCGGCTCCAAGCTGTCCTACGCCGGTCGCCCCGGCGAGCCCGACGACGAGCTGATCGAGCTCTAGCTCCACTAGCCCGCCACGCCGCCCCCTCGGGGCGGGGTGCGCGACCGTGGCGCGGCCCACGCCTCAAGCGGCGCCCCAGGGGGTCGAGACACATAGGGATGCCCCGACATCCCCACGGCGTCGCCGGTCCGCCGCCCAGGTCCCCCGCCCTCCGGGACGGCCCGCGCCTGCACCAGGCGCTCGACGCCCTGCGCGAGGCCCTGTGGCTGCTCGATGCCGAGCGAGACGCCGAGGGGCGGATCACCGACTTCCGGGTCGCCGACCTCAACCGGACCGCCGCCGAGCTCGCGGGCCTGGACCTCGCGACCGCCCGCGGACAGCGCCTCGGCGAGCTGGTGCCCTTGGCGCGGCGCCTCGGGCACATCGAGCGATACGCGGCGATCGTCGAGTCGGGCCGCCGGGAGAGCTTCGAGTTCAGCGCCCCGGGCCCGGACGGCGACAGGGTGTGGCGTCGCTTGAGGGCCGCGCCGTCGGGCGACGGCGTCGTCGTCGTCGTCAGCGACATCACCGCCGAGAAGGCCCGTGAGCGCGAGCGTGCCGCGGCCGAGGAGGACCTGCGGCTGCTGGCCGAGAACGCCGGCGACATGGTCGTCCGGGTCACCCCGCAGGGGCGCGTGACCTACGTCTCACCCGCGTGCGAGGAGATCCTCGGCCACCGGCCCGACGAGATCGTCGGGCGGCTCGACCAGGAGTTCATCCACCCGGCCGACCTCCCCGCGCTGGCGGCGAGCCGGCGGCAGCTGGAGTCGGGGCCCGAGCTGGGCCCGGTCACCTACCGGGTCCGCCGGGGGACGGGCGGATGGGTGTGGCTCGAGGCGACGTCCCGTGGCGTGCGCGACGCCGACGGCACCCTCACCGAGATCCAGGTCGCGACGCGCGACGTCACAGAGCGCATGCTCTCCCAGGCCGAGCATGCCGCCCTGCACCGGGTGTCGGAGGCCGTCGCCGAGGGCATCGACCCGGCCGACCTGCACCTTCTCGTCGCGGCCGAGATGGCGAACCTGCTCGACGCCGACGGCGGGCGGGTGGTGCGCTACGTCGACGACACGACCCTCGAGGTGCTCGGCGCCTGGCGTCGGGCGTCGCTGCCCCCGACGCGTTCGGGCGAGCTCCTCACCATGAGCCCGACATGGGCGGTGGCCCAGGTCCGGGCCACCGGGACGACCTCGATCTCCGAGCTCTCCTCCGGCGACGCCGCGCAGGCCGGCGCGGGCCTGCGCATGGGCATCGCCGCGCCCGTGCGCCTCGGCGGCCGCGTCTGGGGAGCCGTGGCCGCGGCGTTCGGCGACCCCGGGGACGCCCCCGTGGGCACGCCGATGCGCGTGGAGCGGTTCGCCAAGCTGGTGGAGCTCGCCGTCGCCAACGCGGACGCCCGGGCGCGGCTGACGGTGCAGGCCACGACGGACGCGCTCACCGGCCTCGCCAACCACGGCACGTTCCACACGGCCCTGGCCGACGAGTTCGCGCGGACCTCCCGGTACGGGCGACCACTGAGCCTCGCCGTGATCGACCTGGACCTCTTCAAGACCCTCAACGACACCTTCGGCCACCGCGCGGGCGACGCCGCGCTCGCGACCGTCGGCACCCTGCTGCGCGATCACGCCCGCCAGGCCGACGTCGTCGGCCGCATCGGCGGCGAGGAGCTCGGCTGGCTGATGCCCGAGACCGACGCCGCCGGCGCCCTCGAGGCGGCCGACCGCCTGCGACGTGCGATCGCGGCGGCGCCGATCGGCGGCCCCCTCGGAATGACCGCCTCGATCGGCGTCGCGCGGCGCACCCAACTCGACCAGGATCCGGATCACCTCTTCCGGCGGGCCGACTCCGCGCTCTACCAGGCCAAGGAGAACGGCCGCGACCGGGTCGTGATCGCCGGCTGAGCCTGAGCCGGCGGCCCGGCGCCTCTCACGACCGGAGCATGTCCGCCTCGGCCGGCGCCGCGGGCGTGGGCGCGCGCGCGATCTCATGGAGGAAGGGCGCCAGGAACCGTCCCGTCGTCTTCGGCACGGGCCACCAGCGCGACGGGTCCTGGTCTCCGGGCAGCACCCGCTCTCCGTCGCGCGACAGCCATCCGTCGGCGCCGTCCCAGACCCACTCGGGCATGGCGGGCATGAAGGGGACCTCCTCGGCGTCGGAGCCGAGGTCGCGTGCGATGGAGGCCGCCGCGGAGTCGGCCTGCTGGCAGGCGACGCCCCCGCGCTTGACGGCGAACGCGCCCGCGTCGCCGATGACGCGCACGCCCGGGGCCTCCGGGACCGTCCCGTCCGACTCGCAGAGCACGAACCCCGCCGCGTCCCGGGGCAGCCCGCAGAGCGCCGGGCCCCGGGCCACCGGCAGGGCCACGACCCGGTCGGCGCCGCGCGAGGAGCCGTCGCCCATCTCGAGCCGCCCCCACCGGAATCGCTTCACCGAGGTGCCGGTGACGATGTCGATGCCGGTCTTGCGCAGCTTGCCGACCACGGTCTCCCCGGCCGTCGGGCCGAAGGCGCCGAGGGGCACGTCCTCCGCCGTGACGACCGTCACGTGGCAGGCCTCGCCGAGCCCCGACGCGAGCACGTGCTCGCGGGTCATCAGCGCGATCTCGTAGCCCGCCAGCGGCCATCCGCAGTCCTTGGGGATGGCGACCACCAGGTCGGTGTCGCCGCCGCGCTCGGCGTGCTTGACCATGCCGTCCACCATCGCCCGCAGCTCCGGCACGTCGGCGTGGCCGCGGAAGGTGAGGGCCTCGGGGATCTGCGGCACCTGGCGCGGCCCCACGGCGACGACCAGGTGGTCGAAGCGCAGCAGCTCGCCGCCGGCGAGCATCACCAGGCGCCGCTGGGGGTCGACGCAGACCAGGTGCGAGCGGCGGAGCGCACCGCCCGCCCGCCCGACCACCCGCGACATCGCGACGTCGACCGGCGGAGCGATGCCGAACGCGCTCCCCGCCGCGCTCGCGGGGATCGCGAAGCGGCGCCCGGGGTCGACGACCGTCACGGCGGCCCGTGACCCGGCGAACTCGCGGAGCGCGAGGGCGGCCTCGATCCCGGCCATCCCGGCTCCGGCGATCACGACCTGGGCCTGCGCGGATGATGAGGTCCCCTGCACTCCCGGGATGGTGCGACGCGCCCGCCCGCCGCGACATCCGGGGAGTCTCGACCGAGTGTTGCGGTTCCCCCGCACCTATGTGACGGACCTCGCCATTGCCCCTGCCGCCGGGGCAGGCCAAGCTCATGTCGTGGCAGATCGCGACGCACTCACGGGGCCGGTGCTGATCGTCAACGCCGGCTCGACCGGCGTGAAGCTGCGCGTGGTGGGGGACGACGGCGGGGCGACGGCCATCGACGGCCTCGACGACGCGCCGGCGGACCTCGCCGCCGTCGGTCACCGCGTGGTCTACGGCGGCGAGGGGTTCACAGAGCCGGTGGTGATCGACGACCGGGTCACGGAGGCCCTCGAGCGCCAGAGCGCGGTGGCGCCGTTGCACAACGTGCCGGCTCTGCGGTGGATCGGGAGCGCCCGGGAGCGGTTCCCCGGCGTCCCGCAGGTCGCGGTCTTCGACACGGCCTTCCATGCGGGGATGCCGGACGAGGCGGCCGTCTACCCGGTGCCGGAGGAGTGGCGCACGTCCCACGGGGTTCGTCGCAACGGCTTCCACGGCCTCTCGGTGGAGTGGGCGGTGGAGCGGGCCGCGGGAATGCTCTCCCGCGCGCCCGCCGACCTGCGGCTCGTGGTCTGCCATCTCGGCGGGGGGGCGTCGGCGACCGCGGTTTCAGGAGGGCGCTCGGTGGATACAACTATGGGGTTCAGCCCCCTCGAGGGGCTGATGATGGCGACGCGCGCGGGCACCATCGACCCGGACGTGCCCCTGCATCTGATCCTGCACGGCGGTATGGACCCACGGGAGGTGAGGCGGATGCTGAGCGAGCAGAGCGGCCTGACGGCGCTGGCGGGAACGGCGGACATGCGCGAGGCCGAGCGGAGGGCCGAGGCGGGCGATCCGCGCGCGCGGCTGGCGCTGGCGGTGCACGACCACCGCCTGGCCGCCGGCATCGCCGGTATGACGGCGGCGCTCGGCGGCCTCGATGCGGTCGTCTTCACCGGCGGCGTCGGGGAGGGCTCGGCCCGGGTGCGGGCGGAGGCCGCCCGCAGGCTCGCCTTCCTCGGGCTCGCGGTCGATCCGGCGGGCAACGCCGCCGCCCGGGGCGATGCCGACGTCTCGGCGTCCGAGGCCCCCGTCCGCACCCTGGTGGTGCACGCGCGCGAGGAGCTGGCCATCGCGCGCGCCACGCGCCGCGCGGTCGCGTCCGCCGCCGCCCGGGAGGTGGCGCCGTGACCCCGACCGCCTCCGTGCCCCTCACCGACCAGGAGGTCGCCCGCATCGACGCCTGGTGGCGCGCGGCCAACTACCTGTCGGTGGGGCAGATCTACCTCCTCGACAACCCCCTCCTGCGCGAGCCCCTGCGCATCGAGCACGTCAAGCCGCGCCTCCTCGGCCACTGGGGCACGTCGCCGGGCCTCAGCTTCATCTACGCCCACATGAACCGCGCCATCGTGGCCCGCGACCTCGAGGCGCTCTACGTCACGGGTCCCGGGCACGGCGGCCCGGCCCTGGTGGCGAACGCCTATCTCGAGGGGACCTACTCGGAGGTCTACCCCGAGATCGGGCGCGATGCCGAGGGCCTTCGGCGGCTCTTCCGCCAGTTCTCCTTCCCCGGCGGCATCCCGAGCCACGTGGCGCCCGAGACGCCCGGCTCCATCCACGAGGGCGGCGAGCTCGGCTACGCGCTGGCCCACGCGTACGGGGCCGCGTTCGACAACCCGGACCTGGTGGTCTGCTGCGTCGTCGGCGACGGCGAGGCCGAGACCGGTCCGCTCGCCGCGAGCTGGCACTCCAACAAGTTCCTCGACCCCGTCGGCGACGGGGCGGTGCTGCCGATCCTCCACCTCAACGGCTACAAGATCGCCGGGCCCACCTTCCTCGCGCGGATCCCGCGGACGGAGCTGGCGGACCTGATGCGCGGATACGGCCACCGGCCGATCTTCGTCGAGGGCAGCGCGCACGAGCCGATGCACCTCGCGATGGCCGCGGCCCTCGACGACGCCCTCGACGAGATCGGCCGGATCCAGGCCGCGGCCCGCGAGGGGGGCGTCCGCGAGCGCCCCCTGTGGCCGATGATCGTCCTGCGGTCGCCGAAGGGCTGGACCGGGCCGGAGGAGGTCGATGGCAAGCCCACCGAGGCGAGCTGGCGCTCGCACCAGGTGCCGCTGTCCTCTCTGGCCACGCGCCCGGAGCACCTGGCCCAGCTCGAGGAGTGGCTGCGCTCGTACCGTCCGGAGGAGCTGTTCGACGTCGACGGCGCGCTCGTGCCCGAGATCGCCGGGCTGTCGCCCCGCGGCCACCGGCGCATGAGCGCGAGCCCGCACGCGAACGGCGGCGAGCTGACGCGTCCCCTGACCCTGCCCGACTTCCGGACGCTCGGGGTGGACGTGCCGTCGCCCGGGGCGGTCGACGCCGAGGCCACCAGGGTGCTCGGCCGGCTGCTGGCCGACGCGCTGCGGGCCAACGCGGAGTATCGCAACCTGCGCATCTTCGGCCCCGACGAGACGGCGTCCAACCGCCTCGGAGACGTCTTCGACGTCACCAACCGCACGTGGGAGGCCGAGCAGCTGCCGACCGACGAGCACCTGTCCACCGACGGCCGCGTCATGGAGGTGCTCAGCGAGCACCTGTGCCAGGGCTGGCTCGAGGGCTACCTGCTCACGGGTCGCCACGGCCTGTTCAGCTGCTACGAGGCGTTCATCCACATCATCGACGCGATGTTCAACCAGCACGCCAAGTGGCTGAAGGTGTCGCGTGAGATCCCGTGGCGGCGCCCGATCCCCTCGCTGAACTACCTGCTCACCTCGCACGTCTGGCGCCAGGACCACAACGGCTTCTCGCACCAGGACCCCGGCTTCATCGACCACGTGGTCAACAAGAAGTCCGAGATCGTGCGCGTCTACCTGCCGCCGGACGCGAACTGCCTCCTGTCGGTGGCCGACCACTGCCTGCGCACGCGCGACTACGTCAACGTGATCGTCGCGGGCAAGCAGCCCTCGCCGCAGTGGCTGGGCATGGAGGAGGCGGTCGAGCACTGCACGCGCGGCATCGGCATCTGGGAGTGGGCCAGCAGCGACCGCGGCGCGAACCCGGACGTCGTGATCGCCTGCGCCGGCGACGTCCCGACCATCGAGGCCCTGGCGGCGGTCGACATCCTGCGGCGCGAGCTGCCCGACCTGCGCATCCGCTTCGTCAACGTCGTCGATCTCATGCGCCTGCAGCCGCGCGACGAGCACCCGCACGGGCTCGGCGACCGCGACTTCGACGCGCTCTTCACCACCACGCGCCCGGTGATCTTCGCCTTCCACGGCTACCCGTTCCTGATCCACCGGCTCACCTACCGGCGCAACGGACACGAGAACATCCACGTCCGCGGCTACAAGGAGGAGGGCACCACCACCACGCCGTTCGACATGCTGATGCTCAACGACCTCGACCGGTACCACCTGGTGATGGACGTGATCGACCGGGTGCCGGGGCTGGCGGAGAGAGAGGCGACGCTGCGCCAGCACATGGTCGATCAGCGCCTGCGGCTGCGCGCCCACACCCGCGAGACCGGAGAGGACCACCCCGTCGTCGCCGACTGGCGCTGGGGGCGGGAGAGCTGACCGTCGACGGGGCGGAGCCCCCGCCGGAGCCCTCCGGGCTCACGTCGGCGGAGGCGTCCGCCAGGCTGGCCGCGCGGCCCCCGGGGCCGCGCCCCCGGGGCAGTCGCGGCTATGCCGAGATCGTCGCGACGAACACGCTGACGCTCTTCAACCTGGTGCTCGGCGCGCTGCTGGTGCTGACGCTGGCCCTCGGCGATCCGAAGGACGCCCTCTTCGGCGGGGTGATCGTCGCCAACACCCTGATCGGGATCGTCCAGGAGGTGCGGGCCAAGCGCGTGCTCGACCGCCTGGCGCTGCTGGTGGCGCCACGTGCGCGCGTCTGGCGCGACGGCGTCCGCGTCGAGCTGCCGGTCGAGGGCGTGGTGCCGGGTGACGTCGTCCGGGTCGAGCCCGGAGATCAGATCGTGGCCGACGGCGAGGTGGTCGCGGCGCGCGGGCTGACGCTCGACGAGTCGATCCTCACCGGCGAGAGCGAGGCGGTGGCCAAGGAGCCCGGTGCGCCGGTGCTCTCAGGTGCCTACTGCCTCGCGGGCTCGGGCGACTACCGGGTCGACGCCGTGGGCGCGGAGAGCTTCGCCGAGCGTCTCGCCGCGGAGGCCCGCGGCACCGGGTCGCCGCTCAGCCCGCTCCAGGCCGACATCAACCGCATCCTGCGGATCACCGTGGCGGCGATGGTGCCGCTGGCCGCGCTCCTGATCACCTCGCTGATGATCCGCGGCGCCGGGGTGGAGGAGAGCGCTGCCACCGTGGTGGCGGGCCTCGTGCCGCTCGTCCCCGAGGGGCTGGTGCTCCTGACGAGCCTGACCTTCGCGGTCGCTGCCGTCCGCCTCGCGCGCCTCGGCACGCTGGCGCAGCGCCTGAACGCCGTCGAGAGCCTCGCCTCGGTCGACACCCTCTGCCTCGACAAGACGGGCACGCTCACCGAGAACCGCATCCGCATGAGCGGGCTCGAAGCGGTCGATGGCCGCGACGAGGCCGCCCTGCGGGCCGACCTCGGGGCGCTCGCCGCGAGCGCCGGGGCCCGCAACGCGACGATGGCGGCGATCGCCGAGGCCACCCCCGGCGCGCCGGGGGTGGTGGAGGCCGAGGTGCCCTTCTCGTCCGCCCGCAAGTGGAGCGGCGCCACCCTCGCCGGGCGGGGCACCCTGGTCCTCGGCGGCCCGGACGTGCTCGCGCGGGCGGGGGTCCCCGTCGGCGGGGATCTGCGCGCCCGGGTCGCCCGGCACGCCGCGCGCGGCAGGCGGGTCGTGCTCCTCGCGGGCGGGCCCGCGCCCCTGGTGGGCGAGGACCTGCCGGTGGGCATGCGCCCCCTGGGGCTGGTGCTGCTCAGCGAGGCCGTGCGCGAGGAGGCGCCGGACACCATCGCCTACCTCACCCGCGAGGGGGTCGCGACCCGGGTCATCTCCGGCGACGACCCCGTCACCGTCGGCGCCGTCGCGGAGGCGGTCGGCGTGCCGGGCGCCGGGGCGGTGGTGAGCGGGGCCGACCTGCCCGCCGACGAGGAGGGCCTCGACGCCGTCGTCGCCGAGGGCGTCGTCTACGGGCGCATCACGCCCGAGCAGAAGCGCGACCTCGTGCGGGCGATGACCCGCGGCGGCCGCTACGTGGCGATGACCGGCGACGGCGTCAACGACGTCCTCGCACTGAAGGAGGCGCGCCTCGGGATCGCGATGGGGAACGGCAGCCAGATGGCCAAGGGGGTCGCCGACCTGATCCTGCTGACCAGCTCCTTCGCCACCGTGCCGCGGGCGGTCGAGGAGGGGCGCCGGATCATCCGCAACACCCACCGCGTCGCGAAGCTCTTCGTGGCCAAGACGGTCTACTCCGCCGTGATCCTGGCGACGCTCGGCATGGCGCCGATCGCCTACCCCTTCCTGCCGCGTCAGATCACGGTCGCCTCGACGCTGACGATCGGGGTGCCCGCCTTCTTCCTGGCGCTCTCGCCATCGGAGGGGCCGGTACGCCGCGAGGGCTTCATCCGGGGCCTGCTCGCCTTCGTCGTGCCGGCCGGCGTCGTCAGTGCGCTCACGACGATCTCGGCCTACCTGCTGGTGCGTGGGCCCCTCGACGCGGGCATCGCCGAGGGGCGCACCGCCGCCGTCCTCGCGACGACGGGGATGGGCCTGGCCATCGTGCTCGAGGTCGAGCGCGGCCCGGAGGGACGCCGCGTGCGGCGCTGGGTGGTGGCGATGTGCGCGTCGTTCGGCGCGGCGCTGGTGCTGGGGATCCAGGTGCCCTGGTTGCGCGACTGGTTCGCCGTCGTCGAGCCCGCGCCGGCGACGTGGGCGGTGGTCGCCGCCTGCCTCGCGGCCGGCGTCGCGACGCTGGCGGCCGTCCGGCGGATCCCGTGGCTCGCCCGGGTCGAGTCCGGGGAGGCCTGAGGACCCCGGATGGTCATCTCGGCCGCGCCGGAGCACCGTAGGGGCCGGTCAGCGCACCCGCTCGTCCACCGGGGTCGGTCGGGCCGTGCGCAACGGCGGCCCCGGCCGGCGCGCGCGGGTTCCCCGTAGGCGCGACCGGGGCGTCCGCCGTTGACCTGCGGCCGGTGGTGGCCCACCCTCGTGAGGTGATGACCACGACCAGCAGGCGGGACCCGGCGCCGCGCGCCGCACCGTGATCGCGAACGCCCGGATGCCCGGGGGGCTCCGCCCGGTGGAGGTGCGGGTGCCGAGCCGGCCCCTCGCGCGCTTCGCCGAGGTCCTCGATCCGGCCGAGTTCGAGCGGTGCCGCTCATCCCTGCGGGAGGCCGCGGAACAACTCCGCGGCCGGGTCGTCTGGCACGTCAACTCCACCGCACGTGGGGGCGGGGTCGCCGAGATGATGGGACCGTTGATCGGCTACGCCCGCGACGGCGGCGCCGACCTGCGCTGGATCGTCGTGCAGGGGACGCCCGGGTTCTTCACGGTCACCAAGCGCATCCACAATCTGCTCCACGCCGATCCGGGCGACGACGGCGACCTCGGCCCCGCCGAGCGGGCCCTCTACGAGAACGTGATGTGGGACAACGCCGTCGAGCTGTCGGCCCTCGTGCGCCCCCGGGACGTGGTGGTGCTGCACGACCCCCAGACGGCAGGGCTGATCCCGCTCCTCCGGCGCCGGGGCGCCCGGCTCGTGTGGCGCTGTCACATCGGGTTCGAGGACCTTCGCGACCCGCGGGTGGTGCGCGGCTGGGAGTTCCTCGCGCCGTACGTCCGGGCGGCCGACGCGACGGTGTTCTCGCGTGCGGCCTACGTGCCCGACTGCTGCTCGGGCGCCCCCGTGCACATCATCGCCCCCTCGATCGACCCCTTCTCGCCCAAGAACCAGGACATGACCCCCGCCGCCGCGCGGGCGATCCTCGCCCGCGCGGGGCTCGTGGAGGGCCCCCCCGGTGACGAGCCGCCGGTCTACGTCCGCGAGGACGGCGCGCCCGGCCGCGTCGACCGCGGCGCCGACATCCTCCATGTCGGCCGGGCGCCCCGCTGGGACACGCCGCTGGTCGTGCAGGTCTCGCGCTGGGACCGCCTCAAGGACCATCTGGGCGTGATGCAGGGGTTCGCACGTCTCGGTCCGATGAACGGGACCCGGCTGGTCCTGGCCGGGCCCTCGGTCACCGGCGTCGCCGACGACCCCGAGGGTCCGGAGGTGCTCGCGGAGCTGACGGCCGCCTGGCGCGCGCTTCCCCATGAGATCCGCCACCACGTGCAGATCGCCTCGCTGCCCGTCGTCGACGTCCAGGAGAACGCCGCCATGGTCAACGCGCTCCAGCGCCACGCGACGGTCGTCGTGCAGAAGAGTCTCAAGGAGGGCTTCGGCCTGACGGTGGCCGAGGCCATGTGGAAGGGGCGGCCGGTGGTCGCGAGCGCCGTCGGGGGGATCGTCGACCAGATCGACGACGGCCGCGACGGCGTCCTCCTGCGCGATCCGACCGATCCCGCGGAGCTCGCCGGCGCCCTGAGGGGGCTGCTCGACGCTCCCGCGCGGGCCGACGCCCTCGGCGCGGCCGCCCGGGAGCGGGTCCGCTCGCGCATGCTCATCATCCGCCAGCTCACCGAGGACGCGCGGCTGCTCGAATCCCTGGGGTGAACCCCGCGGGGGGCTGCGGGCCCTCACGGATGCCGGGCCGGGGGCGTCGTGCGAGGGTCGGTGCCCGGGAGCGCCCGCGGGCCGCCCGGGGTCCCCCAGTCGGACGGAGGCAACGGTGCGCGTCGGCGACATCATGAGCGGCAGGCCGATCGTCGTCGGCGAGCGGTCCGGCGACGTCCGCCGCCTGATGGAGACGGGCCACGTCCGCCACCTGCCGGTCGTCGAGGAGGGGCGGCTGACCGGCCTCTGGATCGCCACCGGCGACGGCCCGCTGGTGATGCTCGCGCCGGACCGGGTCCACGAGACCGACGCGGCGGCCGACGCCGCCGACGCCCTCGACGCGCTGATCGGCGGGGCCGAGGCGGTGCTCGTCTGGGACGAGGGCCGCCCGGCAGGAGTGCTGACGCGCTCCGACCTGCGTGCCCTGGTGCGGGCGGCTCTCGACCACGGACTCGGGCTGCGTCATCCGCGAGCCATCGTGATCCGCGTCTCGGGGCCGGCCGGCTGCGGCATCTCGACCCTTCTGCGCCGCACCCTCGGCCTGTTCGACCGCGTCGACGCCGCCGTCGTGCAGGGCAACGCCGCCGCGGCCGGCGAGGTGGCCTCGCTCGCGGCCGGCCGCGGCCTCGACGCGCCGGGGATCGACCGGCGCATCGGCCTCCGCGCGGCCATCGACCGCCTGGCCGGTGCCCAGCTGATCCTCATCGATGACCGCGACGAGCCGGACGAGTCGGTGGGCGACATCGGCGAGGACCTGCGAGCCGTCGCGGTCCGCGCAGCCGGGCTCCCCGGTCTCCCGCCCACCCGCCTCGACGGCGTGGCCGCCGTGGTCGCGACCCGGGCCGACGAGGCGGGGGAGATGGACACCGAGCACGCCCTCCGCGCCCTGCGCGCGGCCCGGCCCGGGCTCCACACGTTCGCCGTGGCGGCCGGGCGCGACGACAGGGGCCTCGAGGCCTGGGTGCGATGGCTGGAGAGCTGCGCGTTCCGGGGACGCGGGTGAGCCCGCGCCTCCTGGCGACGGGCCAGTTGGTCGCGATCCTCGCGGGTGCCGTGCTCCACCGGGCGGGTCAGGCGCCGGTGGGGCGCGCGGTGTGGGCGCTGTCGGCGGCGATCGTGCTCGTCCCCCTGGTCTGGGCGGTGGTACGCGCGCTCGCCCGCCGCCGGCTCGGGGTGGACGTCATCGCGCTCGTCGCCATCACCGCCGCGCTGGCGCTCGGCGAGTACCTGGCCGCGGCCATCGTCGCGCTGATGATGTCGGGCGGGGCCGCGCTCGAGGAGCTGGCGGCGCACCGCGCCCGCCGGGAGCTCTCGGCGCTGATCGCCCGGGCGCCGGCCTTCGCCCAGCGCCGGCGCGACGGCGGCATCGAGCAGGTGCCGGTGGGGGACGTGCTCCCCGGCGACGTCGTCGTGGTCCGGGGCGGCGAGGTGCTGCCCGTCGATGGCGTGGTGGCCGGCGAGGAGGCGCTGCTCGACGAGTCCGCCCTCACGGGCGAGCCGCTGCCCGTGCTTCACGGCGCGGGCGCCGCGGTGCGCAGCGGGACGGCCAACGCGGGGTCGGCATTCGACCTGCGGGCGACCCGCCCCGCCGCCGAGAGCGCCTACGCCGCCCTGGTCCGCCTGGTCCGCCAGGCCGAGTCGCAGCGCGCGCCCTTCGTGCGGATGGCCGACCGGTACGCGGCGATCTTCCTCCCGGTGACGCTGATCGTCTCCGCCGCCGCCTGGGGCCTGAGCGGCGACCCGGTGCGCGGGCTGGCCGTGCTGGTCGTGGCGACCCCCTGCCCGCTGATCCTCGCCGCCCCGGTCGCCCTGGTGTCGGGCCTCTCCCGCGCCGCCCGGCGCGGCATCGTGGCCAAGGGCTCGGGCGCGATCGAGCAGCTCGGCCGGGCGCGGACGGTACTGCTCGACAAGACAGGGACGCTCACCACCGGCGCCCCCGCCATCGAGGGCGTCACGCCGGTCGGCGACATCCCCGCCGACGAGCTGCTGCGCCTGGTCGCGTCGGTCGAGCGGCTCTCCGCCAACGTCGTGGGCCGGGCCATCGTGGAGGCGGCACAGGCGCGCGGGCTCGCGCTCTCGGTGCCCGAGGAGGTCGCCGAGGGCGCGGGGATGGGTGTGGAGGGCCGGGTCGACGGCCGCCGTGTCACCGCCGGCAGTGCTCGCTGGCTGCATCAGCGCGGCTGCTCCGACGGCGTCGCCGCGGCCGAGCTGGTCGGGGCGCACCGCAGCCGGGTGCTGGTCGGGCTGGACGGGAGGCTCGCCGGCATCCTCAGCCTCGCCGACGCGGTCCGGCCGGGGGCCGCCGATGCGATCGCGGGCCTGCGCGCGGCCGGCGTGGCACGGGTGGCGATCCTGAGCGGCGACGCCGCCGACGCCGTCGACGAGGTCGGGCGCCGTCTCGGCGTGGACGCCGTGTACGCCGACCTCGCACCCGAGGGCAAGGTGGAGATCGTGAGGGCGATGCAGGGCTCGCCGGCCACGCGCCCCGTGGTGATGGTCGGCGACGGCATCAACGACGCGCCCGCGCTCGCCGCGGCGGACGTGGGGATCGCGATGGCGTTCGGCGGGGCCACGGTCTCCTCGGAGGCCGCCGACGTCGTCATCCCGCTCGACCGCGTCGAGCGGGTCGCCGACGCGATTTCCATCGGTCGCCGCTCGCTCGCGATCGCCCGCCAGAGCGTGATCGTGGGCATGTCCCTGAGCGGCGTCGCGATGGTCGTGGCGGCGTTCGGCTACCTGCCCCCGGTCGCCGGGGCCCTCGTCCAGGAGGCGATCGACGTGGCGGTGATCCTCAACGCGCTGCGGGCCCTCGGCGCGGGCCGGCGCTGACGCCTGTCAGTCCCAGGCGCCCGGCGCGACCATCTCCTCGGCGCTGAAGTCGGGCAGCTCCTCGATCGCGGCGAGGAGGTGGCGCTCCCAGAGCAGGCGCAGTCTCTCCAGCACCGGCGAGTCGCTCGGGATGCGGGTCTCCTCGATCTCCAGCGAGTCGTTGCGGTAGACGCCGATGTCGTAGGGAGGGCCGACCGAGAGGTTCGCCTTGGCGGTGCTCATCATCGAGCCGAGCGCGATCTTGGTGGCGGTCGTCAGGTCGGCGTTCGCGGTCACGGCGAGCTCGAGCATGAACTTGCCGTACTTGCTCTCGCCGATCTGCAGGAAGGGCCGGTCGTCGGAGGCGCGGATGTAGTTGCCCTCCGGGTAGACCAGCAGGATGTCGGCCGGCGACCCGGCGATCTGGCCGCCCAGGATGAAGGTGGCCTTGCCGTGTGCGCCGGATGCCTGGAGCGCATCCCGGTGGCGTGCCGCGACCTGCTGGCTCACCCGCCCGACGTAGAGCGCCGCCTCGAAGAGCCGGCTGACGGTGGCGAGGCTCTCGCCCTGGCCGGGGTCGCTCAGGTCGAGCCGGATCCGGTCGAGCACCTCCTGGGTGGTGGCGAGGTTGCCGGCCGACTCGAGCACGAACACGCGGTCGGGCGCCGGCCGCAGGACGTGCAGCTTGCGGTAGGTGCTGACGTTGTCGACCCCGGCGTTGGTGCGCGTGTCGGCCAGGAACACCAGGCCCTCGTCCAGGCGCAGCGCGAGGCAGTACGTCACCCGACGTCCTCCCGCTCGAGCTCGGCGGCGGCGTCCTCGGTGACCAGCCAGGTGAGACGCCCGGCGGGGCGCAGGCGTCCCGCGGGGATGTCGGCGTCGCCGGCGATCGCCCGCCGCACCATCGGCGCCTTCTGGCTGCCCGACACGACCATCAGCACCTGGCGGGCCGCGTTGATCACGGGCATCGTCATGGTGACCCGCCACGGCTGGGGCATCTCGGGACGGTGCACCGGCACCATCAGGCGCTCGCGCTCGTCCAGCTCGGGCGCGCCGGGGAAGAGCGAGGCGGTGTGGCCGTCCGGCCCCATGCCGAGGAGCACCATGTCGAAGACCGGCCACGGCGAGCCGGGCACCGACGCCCGCAGGTCCTCCTCGCCGCGCCGCGCCCCCTCCTCGGGCGGCAGCTCGCCGAGCACCCGGTGCACCTGCTCGGGGCGCAGCGGGATGCGGTCGAGCAGCGCCTCGCGGGCCATGCCGTAGTTCGAGGCCTCGTCGTCGGGGGGCACGCAGCGCTCGTCGCCGAAGAAGAACCGCACGCGGCCCCACGGGGGGCACCGGCCGGCGAGCTGCTGGTACGCGGCCCGGGGCGTGCCGCCCCCGGCCAGTGCGATCGTGGCCGGCTCCCCGCCCCGTGCGTCGAGGACGACCCGCTCGATGCGGGCGGCCGCCTCGTCGGCGAGGGCGGCGAGGTCGGCCACCACGACGATCTCGGTCGTGTCGGTCATCGGTGCGCCACCTCCGCGGCGTAGGGGAGCGCTCTCTCGAACGCATGATCACGGCGCTGCAGCTCCAGCTCGCCGGCGATGAGCCGGCCCCGGTCGAAGGCGGGCAGGGCGAGGGCCCGGCCGCGGCCGTCCCGGCCGGGCTCGGTCACGCACACCATCGCGGCCTGGCGCTCCTGCATGCGATCGATCGCGATACGGCGGTCGCGGGCGGGGATCGCGATCTCCACCCCGAGCACCGGCATCGTACCCGCGCGCGGGCGCAGCGACAGCGTGAGGCGCTCGCCCGCCAGGTCGCGCAGCCAGCCGGCCAGGAGCAGTGACTCGGCGGTGGGCCCGGCCTCCGGATGGGCGATCGACGCCTGCACCGGGCCGGAGTCCGGCCGCGCGATCTCGGCGGCGTCGATCATCTGGACGATCAGCTGGCGCCACGGCGTGACGGCCGCCCAGGCGAGATCGGTCACGGTGGCCGTGACGCCCGGCACCCAGGTTGCGAGGCGGGCGATCGCGTCGGCGCCGTCGGCGCCGCATCCGCTCTCGGTGATGATCCGCGCCGCCAGCGGCGCGAGGCGCGCCAGCGGGCCGCCCGCGGCGGCGTCGGGCGCCGCCGGCCACCAGAGCACCGTGGGCAGGTCCGACCGCAGGAGGGCCTGCACCGCGCTCGCGTCGCCGGCGCGCCGGTCGGCGTGGAGCGTCAGCACGACCAGCTCCACGCCGACGCTCACCTGGCCCCCGCTCAGGCGGCAGCTGGTGCTGACCGTCGCGTCGATGCCCTCTCCACCGGCAGGCTCGACGACCAGCACGGCGCGCGCGGGCTGATGGCCGGCGAGCCCGTGCACGAGGGCGGTCATCGGCGCGACATCGTCCGCACGCGGCACGAAGGCCACCAGGTTGAGGATCCCGGCCAGGTTCAGCGGCGCTCCGCCGTCGGGCGGGCGGCGCTGGTCGGCCAGCCGCTCCAGTACCTCGGGGATGCCGATGCCGACCCCGTCCCAGGGGGCGACGGGGGCGTCGACCGCCGTGCTCACAGTCGCCGCCAGCCGCGGTCGTCGCGGCTCATCAGTTCATCGGCCTCCGCGGGACCCCACGACCCCGCCTCGTAGTTGGGATACGGCCCCGGCCGGGACGACCACTCGTCGATCAGCCCCTGCATGATCTCCCATGCCCGCTCCACCTCGTCCCAGCGCGCGAACAGCGTCGAGTCGCCCAGCAGGGCGTCCAGGAGCAGGCGCTCGTAGGCCTCGGGCGAGCTGCGCAGGAACGAGTTGCCGTAGGTGAAGTCCATGCTCACCACGCGCAGGTCGATCTGCGGCCCCGGCACCTTGGCCAGGAACCGCAGGGACGCACCCTCATCGGGCTGGATCCGCAGTATCAGGAGGTTGGGCGCGCCGCTCTCCACGGCGGAGGTGGCGAAGGGGAGGTGGGGCGCCTGCTTGAACTGGATGGCCACCTCGGTCGCCCTCCGCGGAAGCCGCTTGCCCGTCCGCAGATAGAACGGGGTGCCCGACCAGCGCCAGTTGTCGATCATCACGCGCATCGCCACGAAGGTGTCGGTGTTCGACCCGGGGTCCACCCCCTTCTCCTCACGGTAGCCCGGCACGCGGTCGCCCGCGATCCACCCGGGCCCGTACTGGCCGCGCACCGCGTCGCGCGCCACCGAGGCGGCGTCGAACGCCGGTATCGCCCGGAGGACCTTCACCTTCTCGTCGCGGACGTCGCGGCTCTCGAAGCGCGCGGGCGGCTCCATGGCGACGATCGACAGCACCTGCAGCATGTGGTTCTGGACGATGTCGAGAAGCGCCCCGCTCGTGTCGTAGTACCCCCCGCGCGTCCCGACCCCGAGCTCCTCGGAGACCGTGATCTGCACGTGGTCGACGTAGCGGCGGTTCCAGATCGGCTCGAAGATCGCGTTGCCGAAGCGCAGCACGAGCAGGTTCTGGACCGTCTCCTTCCCGAGATAGTGGTCGATCCGGTAGACCTGCCGCTCGCGGAACACCGCTCCCAGACGGGTGTTCAGCGCGCGCGCGGAGGCGAGATCGTGGCCGAAGGGCTTCTCCACCACCAGGCGCGCGAACCGCCCGGTGTCGTCGCCCTCCTCGGCGAGGCCGACGGCCCCGATGCTCTCGGCGATGACGGGGAAGAACTCCGGCGAGGTCGCCAGATAGAAGAGGCGGTTGCCGCGGGTCCCGCGCTGCGCGTCCTCCTCCTCGATCATCTCCCGCAGGCGCTCGAAGCCGTGCCGGTCGTCGAAGGGCGCCGACAGGTAGCGCAGGCGGCCGGCGAACCCCTCCCAGACGTCCTCGTCGATGGGGAACCGCCCGTGCGCCTCGACGCCGGCGCGCAGGTGCGCCCGGAAGTCGTCGTCGGAGATGTCCCGGCGGGCGACGCCGATGATGGCCGTCTCCGGCGGCAGCAGCTGCTGCGTGGCCAGGTTGTAGAGGCCGGGCACCAGCTTGCGCTGTGTCAGATCGCCCGTCGCCCCGAAGATCACGATCACCGCGGGCGGGGCGGCGCGGGTGAGGCGCACGTCGGCCGCCGACTCCATCGCGGCGGTGCCCCCCGTGACCGCCGTCGTGCCCGCGCCGGTCATCCGACGATCAGTCTCACCGTCATGTCGAGAGTGAGGGTTACGACCTTTCCCCCTGCACCTGGGCACGCGCGGCGGCGGCGACCGCCTCCGGCGTGACGCCCACCTCGGCCATCGCCTCGGCGGCCGGCGCGGAGAGCCCGAACCGGTCCACGGCCACGATCGCGCCGTCCAGCCCGGTCCACTCGGCCCACCCGAAGGAGCTCGCAGCCTCGACGGCGACCCGGGCCGTGCGGCTGCGCGGCAGCACCTGCTCGCGGTAGGCCGCATCCTGCACCCGGAACAGCTCGAACGACGGCATGCTGACCACGCGGGCCGCGATCCCCTCTCCGGCCAGGATCTCGCGCGCTGCCATCGCGATCCCCACCTCGGACCCGGTGCCGATCAGGATGCAGTCGTCGCCGTCGGCGAGCACGTACGCGCCGCGCTCGACGGCCGGCGTGCCCTCGAGCGTCGTCAGGCCCTGACGGGACAGCACCAGCGCCGTCGGCCCGTCGGTGCGCGCGATCGCGATGCGCCACGCCTCGGTCGCCTCGGTGGCGTCGGCCGGCCGGAGGGTCACGAGGTCCGGGATCGCCCGCAGCGCCGCCAGGTGCTCGATCGGCTGGTGGGTCGGGCCGTCCTCACCCAGGGCGATCGAGTCGTGTGTGAAGACGAAGATGGAGGGCAGGCGCATCAGCGCCGCCAGGCGGATCGTGTTCTTCATGTAGTCCGAGAAGGTGAAGAACGTCGAGCAGACCGGCCGTAGGCCGGCGTGGGCGGCGATGCCGTTGGTGATCGCGCCCATCGCGTGCTCGCGGACGCCGTAGTAGAGGTTGCGCCCCGAGAAGTCGTCGCGTGTGACCGTGCCGAGCCCCTTGAGGTCGGTGCTGGTCGATGATGAGAGGTCGGCCGCGCCCTGGATCAGCTCGGGCACCACGGCCGCGAAGGCGTTGAGGGCCTTACCGGCCGACGCCCGGGTCGCGATCGACTCGCCCGCGGTGAACTGCGGCGCCGCCGACTCCCAGCCCTCCGGCAGGCGCCCCTCGCCCACGCGGGCCATCTCGGCCGCCTCGGCCGGGAACTCCGCCGAGTAGGCGGCGACGCGCTCCTGCCACCCGGCCTGCGTCGCGCGGCCGCGCTCGACCAGCTCCGGTGCCCAGAGGGCGACCTCGTCGGGCACGAGGAACTGGGCGTCCTCGGGCCATCCGTAGGCGCGCTTGGTGGCCGCGACCTCGTCGGGGCCGAGCGGCGATCCGTGGGCGCTCGAGGTGTCCTGCTTGTTGGGCGAGCCGAAGCCGATGTGGGTGCGGCAGGCGATCAGCGTCGGGCGCCCGTCCGGGACGCTCGCCTCGCTCATGGCCGCGTCGATCGCGTCGACGTCGTTGCCGTCCTCGACCCGGATCACCCGCCACCCGTAGGCGGCGAAGCGCGCCGGGACGTCCTCGCCGAACGACAGCGTGGTCGGCCCGTCGAGGCTGATGTGGTTGTCGTCCCAGATGCCGATCAGCTTCTCCAGCCCGAGGAAGCCGGCGATCGAGGCCGCCTCGTGCGAGATGCCCTCCATCAGGTCGCCGTCGGAGCAGATGAACCAGGTCCGGTGGTCGACGACGTCGTGGCCGGGACGGTTGTAGCGGGCCGCCAGCATCGCCTCGGCCAGCGCGAAGCCCACGGCGTTCGCGAAGCCCTGGCCGAGTGGCCCCGTCGTGATCTCCACGCCCGCGGTGTCCCCGCGCTCGGGGTGCCCCGGGGTCGACGAGTGCAGCTGGCGGAACTTCTTGAGCTGCTCCATCGGGAGGTCGTAGCCGGTGAGGTGCAGCAGGGGGTAGAGCAGCATCGACGCGTGGCCGGCCGACAGCACGAAGCGGTCGCGATCGGGCCACTCGGGGTCGGCCGGGGAGTGCTTCAGGTGCCGGGAGAAGAGCGTCCACCCGACGGGCGCCAGGCCCATCGGCGCGCCCGGGTGCCCGCTGTTGGCCGCCTGCACGCCGTCGATGGCGAGGGTGCGGACGGTGGTGATCGCCAGCTCGGGCGAGGCGAGCGTTGTCGACACGGAAGCTCCTTAGTAGCTGACGTCGTGCGGGTGGCTCTCGCGCAGACCGCCGGGGGTGATCCTCACGAAGCTGGCGTTGCGGTGGAACTGGGGGATGGTGCGGGCGTCGGAGTAGCTCATGCCGGACCTCAGGCCGCCCACCAGCGTGTGGACGATGACCGCCGCTTCGTCGCGCAGCGGCACGACGGCCTCGACGCCCTCGGCGACCACGGGCGTGAACTCGGTGGCGTCCTCGTCCTCCCCGCCGTTCTCGACGGCTCGCCGTGCCGCCGCCGCCGCGCTCGAGGCCATGCCCCGGAAGACCTTCACGCGCGTCCCGTTGCGCGTGACGACGACTCCCGGGCTCTCGGGCGTGCCCGCCAGCAGGTTGCCGACCATCACGGTCTCGGCACCGCCGGCGATCGCCTTGGCGACATCGCCCCCGAACCGGATGCCGCCGTCGGCGATCACCGGCACGTCGAGCAGGGCGCACGCCTCCGCGCACTGCATCACGGCGGTCAGCTGCGGCACGCCGACGCCTGCCACCACCCGCGTCGTGCAGACCGACCCCGGGCCGACGCCGACCTTCACACCGTTGGCGCCGGCCTCCGCCAGCTCGCGAGCGCCCTCCGGCGTGGCGACGTTGCCGGCGATGATGTCCGTGCCGTCCCCGAGGGCCTCGCGCACGAGCCCCACGGCGCGGACGCTGTGATCGGCGTGCCCGTGCGCGATGTCGAGCACCACCACGTCGGCGCCCGCGTCCTGCAGCGCCCGGGCCCGCTCGATGAAGTCGCCGCGCACCCCGATCGCGGCGCCCACGGCGAGGCGCCCGCGGGCGTCCTTGGTCGCCTCGGGCCGCTCGGAGCGCTGCAGCAGGTCGCGCAGGGTGATCAGACCCACGAGGCGGTCCCCGTCCCCCACCAGGGGCAGCTTCTCCACCCGTCCGTCGCGCAGCAGGCGGGCCGCCTCGTCGCTTGTCGTGCCGGGCCCGCCCGTCACCAGCCGGTCGCGCGGCGTCATCAGATCGCCCACCGGCATCAGCGGGTCGGTCTGCAGCATCACGTCGCGCCGGGTGAGGATGCCGGCGAGCGCCCCGTCGGGGTGCACCACCACGAGGCTCGTCACGCCCCGGCGGTCCATCTCCGCGCGGGCGTCGGAGAGCGTCGCCCCGGGCGCGATCGTGTGCGGGTCGGGGATCACGAGGGCCTCGGCGCGCTTGACCCGCGACACCTCGGCCACCTGCTGCTCGACGGTAAGGAAGCGGTGCACGATGCCGATGCCGCCGGCCCGCGCCATCGCGATCGCCATCGGCGCCTCGGTGACCGTGTCCATATTCGCCGAGACCACGGGGACCGCCATGCGGAGACGGGTCGTCAGCCGGGTGGACACGTCGACGTCGGACCGCGAACCGATGCCGCTGCGGCGCGGAGACAGGAGGACGTCGTCGTACGACAGGGCGAGCGGGATGCCGGCCGAGTTCACCCGCCGACAATAGCCCACCACCGCCCCGCCCCGACGTTTCGCGGCCGTGAAGTACCATCGCCCGATGGCGCCCCGTCTGTCCGTCGTGCTCGCCGCCGGTGCCGTCGCGTGCGCCGCCCTCGCGGGCTGCGACGAAACCGCGCCCGCGCCCGACCCCGTCACGCCCTCCGGATACATCGACGCCGTGCAGGATCTGCTCGATCCGCCGGGCCGTCTGGCGTCGCTCGTCCCGGAGGCGGTCGACGGAACTCCCGGCCCCGCCGCCTCGCGTGCGCGCCTTCGCGACCTCGTCGCGCGGGCCCGCGACCAGCTGGAGGGGTTCCAGGCGCTGCGGATCGAGGACGCCGGGCTGCGCCGCCAGCGCGACCGCCTCGCGGGCGCCTACGCGCGGCTGATCCCCCGCATGCAGACCGCCGCGGACGCGCTCGCCTCCGACGACCGGGACGCGGTGCCCGCGGCCGTCGGTCCATTCCTCGACTCCCTCCGCGCGCTGCCATCCGCCGCCTCCTGACCCTCGGCCTCGTGGCCCTCGTGGCCGCCGCGGCCGCCGGATGCGGCGGCGGCTCGCTCGACGCCTCCACGACGCCGCTCACCGAGGGCGCGCAGGTCTCGCCGCAGCGCTACCTGGCCGACACCTCGGCCGCGGTCTCCGCCGTGAACGACTTCTCGGAGGTCCTCGCGGAGCTCGCCCCCACCCCGCGCCGTCCGGCGATGCTCGCCCTGGCCCCCCGGCTCGAGGACGCCCTCGACCGCACGGTGGCGATCGCGGGGCGCATCGAGGCGCAGCGCCTCGAGGACCTCCGCCTCGAGGCCCAGCGCGAGCGCGCGTCGGCCGCCCTGGACGGCGTCATCGCCGAGATGAGCCTCGTCGCCGACGCGGCGGCCGCGGGCGACCCGGCCGGCATGGCCGGCGCCGCGGGCCGTTACGCCTCGAGCGTCGGCGACCTCCGGAGCCTCACCGCCTCACCCTGAACCCTGGCTCGCGCCGGGAGATCGACGGATCCGGGCTGAGCCTGAGTCCGTTGGAGATCACGGATGCGGGGCGTGAAAGCGCCGCGTCAGGTGGGATTCGGCGTCGCATCGTAAGGGTGATCCCTGCGGTCGCGCCGAATCCCGCATCACGTGTGCGATTTCGCGCATCCGCGTCGCGAGATACGACGGATTCAGGCTGAGTCCGGCCGCCGCCCGGTGGCCATCATGCTCCCGCGCGGAACTGCCGATGCCAACAGTGCGCGCCGGGGGCGACCTCCGGGGCCAGTGAGGAGGTCCACGCCGAGGATGGTGCCGGTGCACAACGCTCCCGTCCGGGTGCTCATCGCCAGTCGCAGCGCCGCCCTGTCGGCGGGCATCGCGGCGTACCTGCCGGACCCGTCGCTCGACGTCGATCTGGCGGGCACCGTCGAGGAGGCGCTCGCCGGCCTGGCGGCCGCGGACCACGACCTGGTGATCATCGAGCGGGGGCTCGCCCGCGCCCTGGTCGCCGGTGCGGCGGCCGGGCTCGGACCGGCGCCGCCGGGGGAGGGGGCCCTGGAGGCGCTCGCCGACGCGCTACGGGGCGACGCCGACGACGATGCCGGCGGCCTCGCGCCCCTCGTCGAGAGCGTCCGGCGCCGCGACGAGGCCGACGCCCTGCTGACCGATCAGGAGCGGGTGGTGCTCCGGCTGATGCGCCGGCACCTCACCTACAAGGAGATCGCCCAGAGCCTCGGCGTCTCCTGGCACACGGTGCGCACCCACGCGCAGTCGATCCTGCGCAAGCGCGGGGTCCACTCGCGGCGCGACCTGGAGCGCGACGAGACGTGGGAGGCGGCGGCCGTCCGGCATCCGGTGGCCGGATGATCCGGCGCCGCCTCGCCCCTCCGGCCGGCCTGGCCCTGCTGCTGGCCGGCGGCGCGCTGCTCGTGAGGGTCGTGCTCATGAGCCTGACCGATGAGGGCGGGCGCTACGGCTGGCTGGTCACCGCCGCCGCGTGCGTCCTCGGCGGGATCGCCCTCGTGGTGATCGCGCTCCCCAAGATCGCCTCCCCGCACGACGGGGCGGCGGACGAGCCCGCACCCGGGCTGCCGCGCGGGTGATGGGACCCGCGAACGGTGGGGCCGTCGGGAGGCCGGCCCCACCGTCTCGCGGACGTAGGCAACGGGCGGCGCCCGGGCTCAGAGCCCCCGGGCGAGCCCCCGGATGACGGCCTCGGCCTCCGCGACGACCTCCTCGATGATCTCGCGGGCCGATTGCCCGGAGCCCGAGAGCCCGGCCGCCTGTCCGGCCCAGAGCGCGATCATCTCGGGGTCGTCGGCCGCCGCCGCGGCGGCGCGCACGCCGGCCGTCGCGCCGGCCTGGGCCGGGTAGCCGAGCGCGGGCGGACCGGCGGCCTCCAGCGTCGTGATCAGGCGGTTCCGGATCCCCCTCGCCGGCCGCCCGGAGACCGCCCGCGTCACCACCGTGTCGGTGTCGCGCGCGGTGCGCACCCGGCGGCGGTAGCCCTCGGGCGCGCCGCTCTCGGTCGCGACCAGGAAGCGGGTGCCCATCTGGACCCCGTCGGCCCCGAGCGCCAGCGCGGCCGCCAGCCCCCGGCCGTTCATCACCGCCCCGGCCGCGACCACCGGGACGTCCAGCGCCGCCACGACCTGCGGCACCAGCGCGAACGTCCCCACCAGGGGCACGACCCCGTCCTCGGGCACATGGAAGGTCGAGCGGTGGCCGCCGGCCTCCGAGCCCTGGGCGACGATCACGTCGGCGCCGGAGTCCACCGCCCGGACCGCGTCCTCCACCGATGAGGCCATCGCCATCAGCGGCGCCCCGGCCCCGCGCGCGAGGTGCGCCACCACCCCCGGGTCGCCGAGGCCCACGCTGACGACGCGCGCACCGGCCTCGAGGCCCGCCGCCACCAGTTCCTGCGGCGTGGCCGCCGGCGGCGGCGCGGACGGGGCCTCGGGCATGCCGAGCTCCGCCCGCAACGGGGCGAGCACGGCGCGGGGGTCGGGGGCGGACGGATCGGGCGGAGTCGCGGGGGCCACCAGGACGTTGATCGCGACCGGCGCGGAGGTCAGCGCGCACGCCCGCCCGACGGCCTCGCGCACGGCGTCGAGGCTCATCCCCGTGAGGCCGAACGTACCGAGGCCCCCGGCGTCGGAGACGGCCGCGACCAGCTCGGGCGTGGTCGGCCCGCCCGCCATGCCCGCGAGCACGATCGGGTGGCGCACACCGAGCGCCTGTGTGAGCCGTGTCGTCATCCGGAGCGGTGAAAGCGCCAGTACATACGCGTCCGCATCCGTAAGGAACCGATCCCGGACACCGATAGAGGGGGCAAGCCGGGCCTCACACCGGACTGTCCCCCTCCGTCGAAAGGTTACACCACATGCGTCGCAACCTCACCGCCCTCTACGTGGCCGGTGCCGCTCTCGCCATGCTCGTCGCCGCCAACGGCGCCGTCGCCGCGACCTGGATCCGCCGCTAGCTCGAGCCCCGGGGACCGGCCGCCGGCACGCGGCGGCCGGTCCTCAGAGGTCCCGCTCCTCCGTGAGGAGCGCGTCGACCGCCGACAGCAGCGCGGGATCGTCCGGCTCGACGGACGACGGGAACCGCGCCACCAGCCGTCCCGAGCGGTCCAGCAGGTACTTCCCGAAGTTCCAGTCCGGCGGTTCCCCCGCCGGCCCCGGGCGCGCCGCGATCGCGGCGAACAGCGGGTTGGCGCCCTGCCCGGTCACGCGCGAGCTCGCGGCCATGGGGAAGCTCACCCCGTAGTTGAGCCGGCAGAAGTCGGCGATCTCCCCGTCGGCCGTCAGCTCCTGGCGGAAGTCGTTGCTGGGGAAGCCGATCACGGCGAGGCCGTCCCCGGCCCGGCTCTCGTGCAGCGCCTCGAGCGCCTCGAACTGCGGCGTGTAGCCGCAGCGGCTGGCGGTGTTGACCGCGAGCACCACGCGGCCCCGCAGCCGCCCGAGCGGGAGGGTGGAGCCGTCGATCATCTCGATCCGGCCGCGCAGCAGGCTCGGGCCCCGGTCGGCCGCGGGCGTCGTGGCGACCCCGGCGGCCGGGGCGGCGGCCGCGCCCGTGCCCTCCGGCTCCGAGCCCCCGCAGCCGGCCAGCGCGAGGCTGCAGGCCGCCAGGGCGAGGGCGGCGCCGGAGCGGCGGGGGAGTGGGATCGCCATCACCTCACAGTACGCGCGGACGTGCGGTCCGGACCAGGGGATCGGCCGGCGCGCGCCTGCAGCGCGGCGGCCCGCACGGCGCCCGCGTGGCGGCGGACGGACGTGCGGTCGAGCGGCCCGGCCGGCAGCTCCACCACGAAGGCGCTCCCCCCGCGCGCGGACACGCGGTTCTGCCAGCGCGTCGCGACGCCGGGCAGGTAGCCGAGGCGCGCGGCCGGAAGGCCCGACGCGCGGGCGTAGCGCCAGGGGATGCGCCGGTCGGCGACGGTGCCGAGATCCACCAGGCGCAGGGCCTGGTGGTACCAGATGGTCACGGCCGGCCTCAGCCGCGCCGTGAATCGCGCCGCGAGGCGCGACTCGGGCTCCGAGAGCGGTCGCGCCCCGGAGTGGAAGGTGTCGCCCGGCGATCCCTGGGCCACCCAGCCGTGGGGGAAGTTGCGGTTGAGATCGACCCCGCGCGCGTTCTGGCGGGTGCCGGCGGCCGCCCCGTCGGGGTTGAGGTCGCGGATCAGCCACAGCGCCGTGTCGGCGGGCAGGCTCCCCGGCCGCCGGCGCAGCTCGGCCACCACCGCCGTGCCGGCCGGCTCGTTGCCGTGGATCGATCCGACCACCAGCACGCGGACCGCCGCGGTGGGGTCGCCGATCCGGGTGACGTGGATCTGCCGTCCCTCGGCCGAGCGGCCGAGGACGGCGTCGTGGACCTCGGGCACGGCGCCCACGGCGGGCGCCGGCAGGAGCAGCGCGAGGACGAGCCCCGCACGCGCCCCCCTAGAGGTTCTGGGCGGCGGCGAGGCTGAGAGCCTCCTCGCGCGCGCGCACGACCTCCCAGGGAATGGTGATGGAGCGACCCTCCATCTCGACCGAGCCGCTGGCCCGGAGCTTGCTGAAGGCGGTTGTGACGGCTTCGCGGGAGGCACCGACCAATGATGCCCATTGCGCGTGGGTCAGCTCGAGCCGCAGTTCGATGCCCGCGCGCGTCGCCACGCCGAAGCGGTCGGCGAGCTGGTGCAGGCGCGCGCGCAGCCGGTCCTCGACGCGCATCTCGCTGACCAGGGCGACGGTCTCGCGCAGCATGGCCACACGATCCGAAAGCAGCTCGGCCAGGTTGCGCCCGAGGCGCGGGTAGCGGGCGATGAGGCCCTCCACCGCGCGGCCCGACAGGGGCGAGACGGCCGAGTCCTCGAGCGCCGACACGCTCGAGGCGGGCGCCGAGCCGAGGGTCGAGTAGATCGCGCCGGCATCGAGCAGCGAGATCATGATCTCGTGACCCGGGGCGGTGCTCTCGAAGAGGGCCAGGCGGCCGTCGCGCACCACGAAGAGGTGGTCCGGCCGGCTGAGCGGCTCGGGCATCGACGCGCCGCGCGGCCACCGCACCAGGGGCAGGCGGCTGTCGAGGAGCGTCAGGTCCCGCTCGGGCAGCCCGGCGAACAGATCCATGCGGGTCAGGTCGATACGACCACCGCCTCGGATGCCGGAGCCCCGAAGGCCGTCCTGGCGGAGCTCTGAGAGGGCGGTTGCCATTGCGGGGACTCTGGCACCCGTTTGTTATGGGGCGCTAAGAACGGATGCAAGATGTCTCGGTGATGCCCGCTCTGCGCGGCCTCAATCCCCCGCCGTGCCCTCGCGAGGTACGATCGGGCGCGACCCGGCGAGGAGTGAGTCAGTGGATCGGCCGAGCCCCGCCGTTCAGGACTACCTGAAGGCGATCTATCAGCTGGACGAGATGGCCGAGGTCCAGGGGCCGGTGACGACCTCCCAGGTGGCGGAGGCCCTCGCGGTCACCACCGCGTCGGCCAGCAACATGCTCAAGAAGCTCGACACCCTCGGCTACGCGGTGCAGGTGAAGCGCCAGGGCGTGGAGCTGACCGAGGCCGGCCGCACGGCCGCCCTCGAGGTGATCCGCCACCACCGGCTCCTCGAGACCTACCTCGCCACACGCCTCGGGATGTCGTGGGACGAGGTCCACCGCGAGGCCGAGGTGCTCGAGCACCACGTCTCGGGCGCGCTCGCCGACCGCATCGCCGAGGCCCTCGGGCACCCCGAGCGCGATCCGCACGGCCACCCGATACCGACGAGCACCGGGAAGGTGGCCGTCACCCCCTCGCGGCGGCTCTCCGAGCTGGCCGAGGGCGCGGCCGCGGTGGTCGGGCGGGTCGACGACCGCGACGACGCCCTGCTGCGGTTCCTCGCCGAGCGCGGGCTGGTGCCGGACGTCCGCGTCGAGGTGCTGGGGCACTCGCCCTTCGGCGGCCCGATCTCCGTGCGCGTCGGCGGGGAGCGCGTGGTCGACGTGCCGCCGGCCGCCGCGCACGCCGTGCACGTGGAGTGACCCGGCGCGGTCAGTCGACGAAGGGCTGCGACTCCGCGATCAGATCGTCGAGGTCCACGCCGAGGCTCTGCATGAAGAAGGGCGTCAGCAGGTTGAGCGTGTGCCGGCAGGCGGGGCAGATCGGCAGCGGGGGCGGGGGAGGGAGCCCCTCGGTCTCACCGGTGAGGGTGTAGGCGCTCCCGCAGTACTTCACGCACACCCCGCACGAGCCGTTCCTGCAGTCGAGCCGCACCAGGTCCTCGCCCGCGCCGCCGATCTGGCCGATCCACGCCGCGTGGCGGGCGGCGTACTCCTCGGCCCCGGCTGCGAGCGCCGCCCGCGCCTCCTCGGTCCAGCCGTCGCGCAGCGCGGTCGCGAACGGCTCGGGCGGGTCCGGGACGGAGCGGAAGCGCTCCGTCCAGGCGTCGATCTCCGCCTGCCAGTCGCGCGTCAATCCTCGACGAAGTCCACGACCGGCGCGCGGTCGATCAGCCCCGCCTCGTGCCCGCGGCGCAGCAGCTCGGCCACGGCGGCCTTGCCGTCGTCGCCGTAGTCGAGGGTGCGGTCGTTGACGTACATGCCCACGAAGCGGTCGGCCAGCCCGCGGTCGAGGCCGCGGCCGAAGCCCTCGGCGTAGGCGAGCGCCGCCTGGCGGTGCTCGAGGCCGTACGCGATCGAGTCGCGCAGGATGCGCGACAGGCGGGGCATCGTGTCGCCCTCGTCCAGATCGCGTCGCACCGCGTTGCCGCCGAGCGGCAGCGGCAGGCCGCCGGTCAGCTCGTGCCACCACTCGCCGAGGTCGATGATCGAGCGCAGGCCCTGGGTCTGGTAGGTGAGCTGGCCCTCGTGGATCACCAGGCCCGCGTCCACCTCTCCCGCCTCGACGACGTCGAGGATCCTGTCGAACGGCACGATCACCGGGTCGGCGATGCGGCCGACGGCGAGCTGGAGCTCGAGGAAGGCGCTCGTCAGCACGCCGGGGATCGCCACCCTCAGGTTCGGCAGCTCGGCGGGCTCGATCCTCGCCTCGTCTCTCACGACGACCATCGGGCCGTACTGCTCGCCCATCGAGGCGCCGTGCGGCAGCAGCCGGTACGTGTCGGAGAGGTAGGCGTAGGCGTGGATCGACACCGCCGTCACCTCGAGGCGCCCCTCCTTGGCCCAGTCGTTGAGCGTCTCGATGTCGCGCAGCACGTGCTCGAACCGGAAGCCGTCCGTCGGGATCAGCTCGTCGGCGAGGGCGTGGAACATGAAGGCGTCATCGGGGTCCGGGCTGTGCCCCAGACGGATCAGGCGGTCGGGCACTCGGGCTCCTCCGGCGGGTGGACGTACTCGTGGATCCTAGCCCGCATCGGGCCGGTCACTCGTCCCTAGGAGAAGTAGGTGTCGTCCGACGCCCAGGGGGGCGAGCAGGTGCACAGGAGACGCACCGGGCCGTCGGCCGAGGCGGTGATCTGGTGCCAGGCGCCCGGCGGGATCAGGACGGCGTCGCCGGCCGCGACCGTCGTGGTCTCGCCGTCCAGCTCCATCGTCCCGGTGCCCTCGACGAGGTAGTAGATCTCCTCGCTCACCCGGTGGTGGTGGCGGACGGTCGCCTCGCCCGCCTCGATGGTCGCCTCGGCCAGGCTGTGGTTGGCCACCGGGGCGTTCGAGAGGTCGAGCAGCGACCGGATCGTGCTGCCGTCGTCGGTGGTGAAGGGGATGGCGGCGTCGCGCGAGCGGATCTCCATGGCGGGCAGCCTACGTCTATCCTCGCCCGATGGGGAAGGTGCTCCAGGAGATCGACGACGCCCTCGCGGGCTTCCTGCGCGCGCAGCGGCTCTTCTTCGTCGCGAGCGCCCCGACCTCGGTGGACGGCATGGTCAACGTCTCGCCCAAGGGGCTCGACGGATCGTTCGCCGTGCTCGGCCCGCACGAGGTGGCCTACCTCGACCTCACCGGGAGCGCGGCCGAGACCGTCGCGCACCTGCGCGACAACGGGCGCATCTGCCTGATGTTCTGCGCCTTCGACGGACCGCCGCGGATCGTGCGCCTGCACGGGCGGGGCGAGGCGGTGACGCTCGACGACCCGCGCTTCGCGGCGCTCGCGGCGCACTTCGCCGACATCCCGGGGGCCCGGTCGGTCGTGCGCGTCGACGTCACCCGGATCGCCGATTCGTGCGGCTTCGCGGTGCCGCGGATGGAGTTCGCGAGCGAGCGCGACCAGCTCGTGCGGTGGGCGACCAACCGCGGGCCGGAGGGCCTCAGCGCCTACCGCGCCACGAAGAACGCCCGCAGCATCGACGGCCTGCCCGCGTTCGAG
>LNEQ01000248.1 GCA_001464995.1 Actinobacteria bacterium Ga0077541 | reverse complement strand
GAGGCCGCGAACGCCGACGAGGCGGGCGTCGCGCAGTGGCGCGCCCGCTTCGTCGGCGACCCGCTCGACCCGGTGGCCCTCACCGCCGCGATCGGCGGCTGAGGGGCTTCAGCTCCACTCCGCCCCCATCGCCTCGTCAGATGCGACGTGGACGAGTCCGGGTGTGCCAATAGTCTCGCCCGGCGACGGATCCGTCCGCTGCCGGACACATACCGGGTGGTCCTTCCCTTGGGACGGCGACGTCAGGGAGTCATCACACCGTGGACGAGACCCAGTTCGAACAGATCTACCGCGCCCGGCTCGGGCAGGTCCTCGCATACGTCCGGCGACGCGCTGCGAGCGCAGAGAGTGCCGAGGAGGTCGCAGCTGAGACGTTTCTCATCGCGTGGAGACGGCGCGACGAGCTTCCGGCCGAGCCCCTTCCCTGGCTGTACGGGGTCGCGCGGCGGGTGCTGTCGAATCAACGCCGAGGCGACGGCCGCCGTGCCGCCCTGCTCGACGCCCTGGCTCATGACCGCACAGGGCCCGCGGGCGCACTCGCGGATCACCTGGCTCCGTTCACGCCCGTCGAGAGCCGGCTTGCGAGCGCCCTGATCGCTCTCGAGGACGACGACCGGGAGGCGCTCATGCTCGTCGCCTGGGAGGAGCTCGGATACCGCGACGCGGCTGCGGTCCTCAGCATCTCCGAGCCCGCCTTCTCGCGGCGATTGCGCCGCGCGCGTTCGCGCCTGGAAACGCTCCTCGACGAGGCGCCGGAGCCGGCACCGCATCCCACCACCAGCCCCAAGGAGGCGCGACCGTGACCGTCGCCGACGACCAGGTCCTCACCCGCCTGGGGCTCGCGAACCCCGTGGCTTCACCGGTCACCCCGGCAGCGGGTGGTCGCGTCGAGGCGCTGCTCGAGGCGATTCTCGCCGACCCGGACGGGGCGGCTCGCCCGATCGCCGAGCCGCGGCCCGTGAGGCGGCCCCGCCAGGCTCGGCGGCTCCTCGCGATCGGCCTCGTCGGGGCGACGGTGATCGCCGGTGTCGCCTACGGGGCCGTTCGGTGGACCGAGGACGATCTGCCGGCCGCCGGACGCGGGCCGAGTGCCTTCGTGCTGCCGGGCACCGACATCCTCCCCGGGGGCGCCGAATCGCGCCGGCCGCCACTCTTCGCCGAGCTGCCCGTCCGGCCGGCGATCGCGTTTCCGGTCGGGGTCAGCTACCGCGACGCGGTCGTCGCGTACTACGAGGCGCGCCAGGCGGGCGAGGTTCTGCCTGACGGGGCGACACTCGTGGATCCCCTGCCCGCCGGCAAGGTGGTGCGCGTCGCGGGCGGCCAGGTGGCCCTCGATCCCGCCGCCCCGGTCGGCTACGACCTCGGCACCGGCCTGGTCCGGCGCTTCCCCGACGCGTCCCCCTCCAGCATCCCCGCCCCGGTGCTTCCTCGCTGTCAGGTCCTGCTCGGCATGAGCGATGCTGCCGGCGCGGACTGCCCGGGCGCGCCGGCGCGCGTGGCCCAGGTCCAGGAGAAGGAAGGCGCCTGGCGATCGGCCGGCACCATCGCGGTCACCGCCGCCCCGGCGCTCCTGCCGACGACCGTCTCCCTCCTGAGCCGTCCGATCACTCCCGCGGACGCGGTCCCGGAGATCTGGCGCGACCCGGTGGCTTTCCCGCAGTTCGCCCAGTTCGGGGCCGACCTCGATGGCGCGCGGCTGGCCCTCGAGCGGGCGGGCGCACGCTTCTTCGTCATCCCCGCATCCGATGAGTCGGTGTGCATCGTCAGCGAGGGCCGGATCGGTTCCTCCACCACCTGTGCGTCGTTGTCCAACTTGGCGGTGGATGGGGCGATCCTCATCACTGCGGCCAACCCTGACGGAACGACGACCCACTCGGCCCTCGTGGCCGACGGATGGGTCAGCGCCGAGACATCCGACGGCCGGAAGATCGCCGTCGCCGGCAACTTCCTGAGCGTCACCGGGCCCGACGGTGGCCTCCGGATCACCCTCGTCGGAGCGGGCCGGCGCCGTGTGATCACCAGGGGGTGAGGTATCTCGCCCGTGAACCTCAGCGGTAGTCGCGCCTCGGGCGGATGGACATCGAGAACGAGTGAGGGGCGCATGGATCCGCATGAACAGGCACCACCGTCGCGCAACGGCAGAGGGAGGTGGGCTCTGCGCCTTGCCGCGAGCGGGGCGATCGTCTTCGTCGCGCCACTCGGCGTGACCGTGGCATCGGGTGATCACGGTTCCGCGCATTCACCCGGCCCTACGTTGCCATCCGGGGTGGCCTCCGATCGAAGCGAAGCACTCGACCGCATGCCCGATCGGGTCCTCGTCTCGACCCTCGACGGCGGGATCCTCAGGCGCGCCGACGGCACGCCGGTCACCGTGCCCGTGGGGCAACTTCAACGCGGAGAGATCACCCGGGCCGAGGCAGACCGCCAGTTCGCCGACATCGACAGATTGCAGCGTCTCGACGCCTGCCTCAGAGGCGTCGAGATTCCGGTCAGCGTCTCGGTCGAGGGCGCCTTCACCCACGAGGAGATCCACGCGCTCGCGAAGACCGCGCTCGCCGATGCGATAACAGCGAACGGCGGAAGGCGGACTGAGTCGGCCTGTTGACAGGCAGGGCGTGCACGTTGCCCTCAACCCGGATCAGGCGGCGGCGACCACCGCGGCCGTGCGCACGCCGAGGAACTGACTGCGCTGCTGCTCGTCCCACCACGACGGCGCCTCGCCCGGGATGTCGTCGAGGAAGTCGTGCTGCTCGAGGACCATGTCGAAGCCGGCCCGGCGGATCGTCTCCAGCAGGTGGCGGCGCTCCACCCAGAACGAGTGCTCGTTGCCCCAGGAGGCGCCGCGCGATGCCTCCATCTCCTCCAGGCTGACGCCCGGCGGCAGATCGACGTACCACTTGCCGAGCACGCCCTCGTGCTCGGTCATCTCCGACAGCGCGAAGTAGGGGCTCGGCGGGAAGTCGGCGTAGTGGGTGTTGAGGATCAGCAGCCGGTCGGTGATGGCGCCGAGCGCCATGACGTGCTCGACCGGCCGGTCGAGGTGGTAGAGCAGGCCGCAGCAGAAGGCGGCGTCGAACCGGCCGTACGAGCCCACGAAGCGGGCGTCGTCGACCACGAACGAGAGGTTCGGCAGGTCGTGGGAGTCCTGCACCAGGCGGCAGCGGGCGACGTTCGACTCGCGCGCCTCCAGGCCGAGCACCTCGTATCCCGCGCGGGCGAACTCGAGCGCGAAGCCGCCCTCGCGGCAGCCGAGGTCGATGACGCGCGGCGGGTTCGCCGGGTCCTCGATGGGGCAGAACGTGGCGAGCGAGCGCAGCGACGCGCGGCAGAGGGCGCTGTCGCGCAGCAGGGGCTCGCCCGGCATCGTGCGCGTCCCGTCCGGGAACTCGATGCTGTGACTCTCGAAGGGCATGAGCTCCATCGGGAACCTCCTCATGGCGGCCGGGGCGGGCGCCGTGTCGTGTGTGGGGTGATCGGGCGCGGCGCTCACGTGCCCGCGCCCTCCAGGTCGCGGAGCCAGAGCTCCACGTTGAGCACCTGCCAGAGGAACATCATGTGGTTGTCGCGAGGCTCGCCCGACAGCACGATCGCCTCGTGCTCGGCGGCGAGCCGCTCCACCTCGGCCGGGTCGTACACGCCGCGCTCGCGGAAGGGCCGCGAGCGCACCAGGTCCATCAGGGCCTCGCGCCCGGCGCCGGTGAACCAGCGGTGGGCCGGCGCGTTCCAGCCGGTCTTGGCGACGCGGGTGCGCGTCGCCTCGGGCAGCACGCCCCGCATGGCCTCGCGCAGGAGCTGCTTGGTGGTGCCGGCCCGGATCTTCAGGTCGCCGCGCAGCGGCAGCATCAGCTCCACCAGGCGGTGGTCGAGGAAGGGGTGGAAGCGCTCCATGCCGACCGCCGCCATCGTGCGGCTCTCGGCGCGCAGGCAGCAGGGCAGGGTCTCGCGCGTCAGGTCCTGCCAGGCGCGGTTCGACAGCGCCGAGCCGAAGGGGTGCTCCATCGTCGGCGAGAAGTCGGCGAGGGCCGGCATCGCGGGGCCGAGCGCGGCGGCGTAGCGCTCGATTCGGGCGCGGTCGGGCAGGATGCGGCCGGGCTCCGAGGGGTCGATCAGGCGGTCCATCATCGCCTCGGCCACGGCGCGGTCCTTGCGGTGGACCGGGTGGTCGTGGTGGGCGGCCCAGGCGGCGATCTCGGCGGAGAGCTCGGTCTCGCGGCCGGCCGCCCGGAGGTCGGCGAAGAGCGCGGGGAAGTACTCGTACTCGCCGGCGTTCAGCTCGTCGCCGCCGAGCCCGCCGAGCAGGCTGCCGAAGCCGAGCTCGCGGCAGCGGTCGGCCAGTAGGCGGTGAGAGAGCCACGTGGCGGTGGCGACCGGCTCGTCCTGCTCGGCCACCATCTTCGCGACGATCCCGACCACGTCGGGCGCGTCGTCGAGCTCCACCGGGTGCCACGGGTCGGCACGCTCGCCGAGCATGTCGGCGATCTCGTCGCGCTCGTCGTAGGTGGGGTCGCGGTAGACCGTCGAGAACGCCGGCTGGGGGCCGCCGAGGGCGCGTGCCGCGCAGGCGATCACCGAGGAGGAGTCCATGCCGCCCGACAGGGTGAACGCCGGGTCCGGCGCCAGGCGCACGCGGCGCTCGACGGCGTCCATCAGCAGCTCGCGCAGGCGCTCGGCGAGCTCGGCGGGCGTGCCCTCGGGCTCGGCGGGAGAGGGGCTCCAGTAGCGCTCGGCCCGCACGTCGCCCCCGGCGATCCGCACCACGTGCGCCGCGGGGACCTGCGCGACGTCGCGGTAGGGCGAGCGGTCGGGCGCGTCGTCGAAGGTGCGGTAGTGCGAGGCCGCGAGCCGGGAGAGGATCCCCGGGTCGACCTCGCGCCCGACGCCGGGCCGGGCGAGCAGGGGCCGCGGGCGGGAGGCGAAGGCATGGCCCTTCGCGGTGACTGCGTGGTAGAGCGGTCGCAGGCCGAAGCGGTCGCGACCCAGCCAGAGCTCGCGCGTCGCCGGATCCCATACCGCCACGGCGATGTCGGCGTTGAGTCGCGCGAGGGCGCCGGCCGGGCCGTGGGCGCGCCAGAGCGCGGCCACGCACTCGGCGTCGCTCGCCGCGGCGGGCAACTCGTCGCGGTTGAAGATGCGGCCGTCGAGTGCGACGACCAGCCCCTGCGCGCGCACGGCGCCCGGGCCGAGCGCGCCCGTCTCGCCGTCGAGGGCGATCACCCCGGGCGGCTCGCCACCACGTGGCACCAGGGCTGCGCCAGGGCGCCGCGGAACAGGATGCGCTCGCCGGCCGCCGTGGGCACGGTGTAGCTGATGATCTCGTCGTCGCGCGCGGGGCGCGGCAGGTCGATCGGGATCGCGAAGGGGTGGATCGCCGGCGGCTCGAGCCCCGCGGCCGCGCAGGCGTCGCCGAGCAGGGCGTAGGGCCGGAAGTGCAGCACCAGGCCGTCGGGATGCGTCGCCGACGCCTCCCGGATCGTCAGGTGCTGGTCGAAGGGGTGGAACAGGTCGAAGGCGACCAGGCTGCCGCCGGGCGCGAGCGCGCCGGCCACCGAGGCGAGGGCCCGCGCCAGGTCCTCGTCGCCGAGCAGGTAGAGCACGGCGTTGATCACGATCACGTCGAAGGCGCCCGGGTGCCCGATGTCGAGCAGGTCCATCTCGGTGAAGGTCATCTGCGCGAGGTCGGGCGCGGCGTGGCAGGCGTCGAGGGCCTCGGGCATCAGCTCGCCGCCCCAGAGCTCGGCGTCCGGCAGGGCCCGCGCCAGGTGGCGCAGCAGGTTGCCCGTGGAGCAGCCGATGTCGAGCACCCGGGGGGCGGGGGAGCCCGCCGGGCGTCCGGCGAGGGCGGTGGCGACGTGGCCGATCAGCACGCGGTCGCTCTCGCGCGGCTCGGCGGCGTAGCGCTGCTGGTAGTCGGTGTAGCCGGCGGCGAACTCGCCGTCGGAGACGTACTCGCGGTAGCCGGGGCCGAGGGTCGTCATCGCTCCGCCACCACGAAGGTCCACCAATGAGGGTGACCGATCACCATCTCGGGCTCGCCGCCGGTGCGGCGGTCGACGACCGTGCGCGGGGTGAACCCGTGGGAGGCGATGAGGTCGGTCACCTCGTCCAGGTCGTACCGATTGACGTGGACCTTGAGCCGCGCGCCACCATCGAGGTGCTCGTCGACCACCCAGGAGTGCCGCGCGCCCTCGCCGAGGCTCTCCCGGAGCACCAGCGTGCGGCGGGCCGTCTCGAGCAGGCGCTCGAGGGGCCGGTGCACGTTGTCGAGGTTGGAGAGCACGTTCATGCACACGACGTGGTCGGCCTCGCCGGCCAGGTCCTCGATGCGGAGCACGCGCAGGCGATCGGCCGGCAGGCCGTGGGCAGGCAGGTGCGCGCGGCCGATGCTGATGAACGTCGCCGAGGCGTCGATGCCGAGGTACTCGGCCGGGATGCCGCGCGAGCGGAGCGAGTGCCAGAGATGGCCGCTGCCGCAGCCGGCGTCCAGCACCGTCTCGCCCGCTCGCACCCGTGGGGCGAGCAGCTCGGCGGCCTGGGCGGCGCAGGTCATCTCCGGCGCCTCCCCCCGGGCGCGGGCGGCGTAGAGCTCGCGCACGGCCGCGCTGTGCTCCCACACCGCGTGGGAGTCCCAGCCGTCGTCGCGGATCACGGGGCGGTGCCGGTGACGACCACCGACGACGCCATCACCAGGCCGCGCGGGTCGGACGGGTCCGCGTCCATCGCGAGGCTCGCCCGGCGCTGGAGGGCGGGCACGGCGTCGCCCGCGAGCGGCGGCAGGCGGTGGAAGTGGAGGAACAGCAGGCGCACGTCGCGCAGGCCTGCCGCCTCGGCGGCGTCGCGCAGCGCGAGCGGGTTGTGGGCCCGCGAGAGCACCTCGTCGTAACCGGGCGCCCCGTCCTCGCCGGTGCGCAGCGGGGGCAGGTCGGTGCGGAAGCGATCGTCCATCGCGGCGAGGCCGCGCTCCAGGCCCTCGCGCTCCTCGGGCAGGGCCTCGGCGCGCAGGCCATCCACGTCGATCAGTTCGTGGAAGAGGTCGCGCGAGTAGCGGTTGAGCGTGAAGAGGCCGAACAGCTCGTTGCGCGCGGTCGCCGCGACCAGCCCGCCGGACCTCACGGACCCGGCCAGGGAGGCGAGCACCGCGGCGTCGCCGTCCGCCGGGATGTGCGGCAGCACACCCGCGCACACGGCGGCGTCGAAGCGGCGCCCGGGCTCGCCGGGCGGATGGAAGGCCTCCGGGTCGAGGACGCTCCCCTCCCAGACGGCCCGGTCGTCTCCCAGCACGCGGCGCGCCTCGGTCACCATCTCGGGCGTCAGGTCGAAGCCGTACGGGCGGATGCCGGTGCCGTCGAGATGGCGCAGGAACGACGCCGGCCCGCAGCCGGCATCGAGCACGTCGCGCGCTCCCGCCTCGGCCAGGAGCCGCAGCAACAGGTCGCGGTGCACCGGGGGGTGGGCGGCCGCCTCTCCGTAGTACTCGTCGTGGTAGGTGGTGCTCCAGGTCGAGTAGCAGCGGCGCACGGCGTCCTCGGCCGCCCGGCGCTCATCGGCCACGGCGGGCCACCAGCCACATGTGCGAGGAGAGCCCCGCGTCGGCGAGGAAGCGCTGGAAGGGCTCGCCGAGGCGCTCCCACTCGTCGATCAGCACCCGCCGCAGCAGCGGTTGACCCGACAGGTCGAGGTCGCCGCGCAGGGCGGCCTCGCGCACGAACTCGGCGTCGAGGCGCCCGGGCGTGGCGACCTCCAGCACCTCCAGGCCCGCCCGCTCCACCAGCCCCGCGAGGCCGGCGGGGGAGAAGAGGTTGAGATGCTCGGGATCGACCGCCAGCGACGCGGCGCCGAGCGTCGCGATGTCGAACCCCTCCGCGTTGGGGCAGGTCAGCAGCAGCAGGCCGCCGGGGCGCAGGAGGTCGCGGCACGCGGCCACGACGCCCGCCGGGTCGTGGAGGTGCTCGATCACCTCGAAGCCCGCCACCACGTCGGCAGGCGGCAATTGCGCGGCGGCCTGCTCGACGCCCATCTCGACCGTCTCGACGCCCCGCTCGCGGCACGCGGCCGCGAGGCCGGGCGTCGGCTCCACCGCGATCACGCGATCGAAGCCCTCCCGCGCCAGGGCCGAGAAGGTGCCGAAGCCCGGGCCGATCTCGACCAGGGTGCCGGGGCGGACGCCGTGCTCGGCGCAGAGCTCGAGCAGCCGCACGAGGCGCGGGCGCTGCACCTTCTCGCGGCGGGCGTCCTCGGACGCGGGGAAGATCTCCTCGGCCCAGAGCCGGTAGGCCTCGGAGCCCGCGTAGTGCTCGGCGAGGTCGTCCGGAGAGGGCCGCGGGGTCATGTAGAGCGTCGCGCAGCCCGGGCACGCCGCCCAGTCGAAGCCGTCCTTGGAGAACCCTGGGCCGGGCTCGTCGCGCCCGCAGGCCGGACACGCCGCGGGGGCGAGGTGGGCCCGCTCGCGCAGGCGGGTGCAGTCGCGCGCGTAGGCCGCCTCCTGGGCGGCCAGCAGCGACGGCGGGCAGAGCTCCGACTCCGACAGCGGCGGCTGGCTGCTCACGCGGCGACCGCCGGCGCGCCGATCACGTCGCGCACCCACTCGCCGGCCTCGCGATGCCAGACGCGCGGGTCGCGGAAGGTGTCGGCCACGCGGTCGAACCACTCCTCGGTGGTGCCGGTGTAGGTCAGCCAGCGGGCCAGGTCGCGCGGCTTGACGTGGTCGTGCCGGAGCACCAGCGCGATGCCCTCGTCGCGGCTGATGGCGCCCGCCCGGATGTCCTTGCAGGCGTGGTCGGTCGCGCGGCCGTAGCCGAACTTGATGAACTTCATGTAGTCGTGCACGCCGTTCTCGTGCATGTCGTCGAGGTTCGAGAAGCGGCGATAGGTGCGGTCGAAGGGCTCGTCGGAGACCTCGAATCCGTAGCGGTCGATCATCTCGTGGACGTGCTCGTTGGCGTCCCACGGGACGAAGTTTCCGAGGTAGATGCCGCGCAGGTCGATCGCGTGCATGGCGGCGTCGGAAGGGTAGCGGTACGCCGTCATATCGCCTGCCCGCAGACCCTCGAGTCCCACGAAGTAGTTCCACTCGTAGCCACGCGCGAAGTGCTCGTAGCGGTCGCGGTAGCTCATCTCGGGGAAGTCGTCGAACGAGAACTGGCCGCCGAGGTCGAGGTAACCGTGCTCGCCCCAGATCACCAGGGGGATGCCGCGCCGCACGGCCTCCTGCACCGGGGCCGTGGTGATGCCGACGTGGGCGTGCCAGTTCATGTCGCCCATCACGCTCATGCCGAGGCGGTTCAGGGCGGTGAGCGTCCGCACCGACGGCGAGATCATCACGTGGTCGAGGCCGAAGACCTCCTTCATGCGGTGCACGTTGCGCCAGCCCGCGGGGGTCCAGTTGTTGCCGTTGTAGGTCACCAGCAGCGGGTTGAAGCCGAGCTCGACGATCGTGTGCGCTTGGAACCACGAGTCCTTGCCGCCGCTCACCGGGATCACGCAGTCGTGGCGGCTGCCGTCGCGGCTGCGCGCGCGCTCGAGCAGCTCCACGAGCAGCTCGCGGCGACGGGCCCACTCGGAGGCCGGGATCTCCATGCGCGCGTCGTGTACGCGGCAGCCGCTGCAGACGCCGTGCTCGTCGAGCTCCAGGGGGACCGCGCTGATGACCGGGTAGACGCACCGCGCGCACCAGCGCATCGGCTCGGGGGGCCGCGGCGTGTCGCGCGGAAGGGGGGCCGCGGCGGCCGCGGCGCGCGCGGCGATGCGGCGGTCGCGCTCGCCGGTGTCGATCTCCCGCTCGCGCGGGAAGAAGCGGCTGCCCAGCGACACGGGGCGCACCGGCACTCCCGCGCCGATCATCTCCCGCTTGGCGTTGGGGTAGCTGAGCTCGAAGAAGTGGAACAGGTTGGCGGCGGCGGCCGCGGCGGCGCCCGCCGCGATGGCGGGGGCCAGGTGCTCGTAGCGACCCACTCCGCCGCAGGCCACGACCGGGATGGTGACGGCCTCCGACACCGTGCGCACCAGGTCGAGGTCGTAACCCGAGCCGGTGCCGTCGCGGTCGACCGACTGCAGCAGGATCTCCCCGGCCCCGCGCCGCTCGGCCTCGGCGGCCCACTCGGCCGGGTGCAGGCCGGTGCGCCGCGATCCGCCGTCGGCGAGGACCTCCAGCGTGCCGTCGGCCGCGCGCTCGGCGTCGATGCCGACCACGACGAACTGCGCGCCGAAGCGCCCGGCGGCGGCGCCGATCAGGTCGGGGTCGTCGAGGGCGCCGGTCGTGATCACGCACTTGTCGGCGCCGGCCTCGAGGCGCAGGCGCATGTCCTCCAGGGTGCGGATGCGGCCGCCGAAGGTGAGCGGCATGGCGCAGGCGGGGGCGACCGCGCGCAGGACGTCCAGGGCGGTGGTGCCGGCCATGCGGAGCTCGAGGTCGTCGCGGCGCAGGTCGTGGTGGTCGTGGTCGCTGATGTCGAGAAGCACCAGCTCGTCGACGTTCCAGTGCGAGTAGCGCTCGGCCGTCGCGACCGGGTTGCCGATCACCTGGTGGATCCGGAACCACTGGCTGCGCACCAGCAGGCCGTGCTTGAGCAGCAGCACCGGAACCAGGCGCGGGCGCACGGCGCTCACGCCGGCACCGCCGATGCGACGAAGCGCTCCAGCATCTCCAGGCCCGCGTCCTGGCTCTTCTCGGGATGGAACTGGACGCCGGTCACCGATCCGCGGCGCACGATCGCCGTCACAGGTCCGCCGTAGTCGAAGACACCGGCCACGTCGGCCGGGTCGTCGGGGATCAGGTGGTAGCCGTGGGCGAAGTAGTAGGCGGTGTCGTCCTCGGAGGCGGTCGAGACGTCTCCGACGTCGGCGACGTCTGAGACATCGGCGATGTCGCACCAGCCGATGTTCGGCACGGGCAATGCGGAATCGGCCGGGGCCAGGCGCACGACGCGGCCGGGCACGATGCCGAGCCCGTCGTGGCTCCCGTGCTCCTCGCTCGCGTCGGCCAGCAGCTGCATGCCCAGGCAGATGCCGAGCAGCGGGCGCCCCGCGGCGGCGTGGGCGCGCAGCGGCTCCACCAGTCCCTGCTCTCGCAGGGCGGCCATGCCGTCGCCGAAGGCCCCGACGCCCGGCAGGATCACCGCGCTCGCGCCCTCCAGCTCTCCGGCCGACCGCGCCGTCATGCTCCCGGCACCCACCCTGCTCAAGGCCTGGCGGACCGAGCCGATGTTGGACAGCCCGATGTCGACGATCATCAGCACCGTCGTGTATTCGACACCGCGGCTTCGTATCTTACGATCGCGCCGACGCCGATCCGGGAGGCTCCAGTGAGGTGGTGCAGTCGCTGCGTCCTCCCCGACACGCGGCCGAACCTCGCGCTCGACGCCGAGGGCGTCTGCACGGCCTGCCGCGCCCACGAGGCGCGCCCCGACGTGGACTGGGACGCCCGCGCCGCGGACTGGGGTCGTCTGGTGGAGTGGGCGCGGGGGGGCGCGGACGGCGGCTACGACTGCCTGGTGCCCGTCAGCGGCGGCAAGGACTCGACCTGGCAGGTGGCCACCTGCCTCGACTCCGGGCTGCGGCCGCTCTGCGTCACCTGGCGCCCTCCGGGCCGCACCGGGATCGGCGAGCGGAACCTGCGCAACCTGATCTCCCTCGGCGTCGACCACATCGACTACTCGGTGTCGCCGCGCGTGGAGGCGGCGTTCGCCCGGGCCGCCTTCCTGCGCCGCGGCGACCCGGCGATCCCGATGCACATGGCGCTCTTCGCCATCCCCCTCACCATCGCCGTGCGCTTCCGCATCCCGCTGGTGGTCTGGGGCGAGAACTCGGCCGTCGAGTACGGCAGCAGCGACGGCGTCGGGGTGGGGCAGGCGCTCGACGCCGCCTGGCTGGCGCGCTTCGGCGTCACCGGGGGGACCACCTGGCGCGACTGGGTCGGCGCCGAGGGCCTCACCGAGCGCGATCTGATCGCCCACCGCGCGCCCTCCGACGCCGAGCTCGAGGCGGCCGGCTGCCGGGCGGTCTTCCTCGGCCACTTCTTCCCCTGGGATCCGGAGACCGTGCTGGCGGCCGCGACCGCGAGGGGGTTCCGCCCCGACCCCGACGGCCCGCGCACCGGCGCCTACGACTACGCCGACATCGACGACGACATGATCTCGGTGCACCACTGGCTCAAGTGGCACAAGTTCGGCTTCACCCGCACCTTCGACAACCTGTCGCTGGAGATCCGCAACGGGCGGATGACGCGCGAGGAGGCCGTGGCGGCCATCCGCGCGCGCGGCGACGAGACCCCGCACGCCGACCTGGAGCGCTTCGGCGCGTTCACCGGACTCGGCCGCGTCGCCGTGGAGGAGGCCGCCGACGGCTTCCGCGATCGGCGCGTCTGGGTGATCGACGACTTCCTGATCCCGGACTGGAGCTGGTCATGAGGTTCGATCCCGTCGATCCGCCACGGCGCTTCCGCGCGGGCCGCCTGGCCGAGGTGGAGATGAGCGACACCGGGCGCCTCGCCCTCGAGCCGGACGAGCAGGTGACGCTCACCACTCCCTCCGGCGGCGAGTACGACGTGGCCCGCAAGTCGTGGGGTTTCTACGCCACCCCCTCGGTCGACCGCCGCCTGCCCTCCTTCGGCCTGCGCGCGTGCCTGGCGACCAACCCCGACGGCCAGCGCTTCGTGCTGCTGGTCGAGCGCGGGCACGAGGAGGAGTTCGCCGCCTACCGCGACGAGCAGGGCCTCACCGTCGAATGGCTGGACGCATGAGCGCGGGCCCGCTCGGCTGCCCCTGCACGGGCGCCCACATGGAGGACGCCTGGACCTACGAGGCCGCTCCCGAGGGCGAGACGCGCTTCCGTGCGCTCGAGGGGCGCCCCTACCGGCGTACGGTCCGTCGCTGCGCCGCCTGCGACCACCACACCAGCGACCCCGGTTTCGACCCGGCCGCCCTCTACGCGGGCGGCTACATGGACGACACCTACCGCGACGGGGGCATCGCGTCGGCCTTCGCGCGCATCACCTCGCTGCCCCCGGAGCGCTCGGACAACGCCGGCCGGGTGCGCCGGGTCGTGGGCTTCGCGGGAGGCAGCGGCACCGCCCTCGACGTCGGATCGGGGCTCTGCGTGTTCCTCCACGGGCTGGCCGCGGAGGGCTGGACCTGCACCGCCCTCGACCCCGACCCGGCGGCCGCCGCGCACGCCCGCGAGACGGTGGGCGTGGCGGCGGTGGCGGCCGACTTCCTCGAGGCCGGGGACCTCGGCCACTTCGACCTGGTGTCGCTGAACAAGGTGATCGAGCACGTCGCCGACCCCGTGGCGATGCTCGCCCGCGCGGCGGGGCACCTCGCCCCCGGCGGGCTCGTGTACTGCGAGGTGCCCGACGCCCCGGCCGCCGCCGCCGAGGGCCCGGGGCGGGAGGAGTTCTTCATCGAGCACCTGCACGTCTTCAGCCCGGCGTCGCTCGCCATGGCCGCCGCGCGCGCCGGGCTGTCGCCGGTGCGGATGGAGCGGCTGCACGAGCCCTCGGGCAAGTGGACGATCGCCGCCTTCCTGGCGGTGGCGCCGTGAGCCTCTCCTGGAGGCGGCGGCTTCCGCTGAGCCCCGCGCCCGGCGGCGAGCGCGACGAGGTGTGGGAGGTGAGCGAGGACGGCGGGCCCGCGGTGGAGCTGCCGGTGCGCGTGCGGATCGGCAAGCCGTTCGACGTGGTCGCCCTGAAGGGGCTCGACCCGGAGGGGCACCGGGCCGAGGCCGAACGTGCCCGCGCCGACGCGGCGGCCCTCTACGGCGACGACGAGGCGGAGCCCCTGCGCGAGTGCCCCTGTTGCGGTGCGCCGGCCGAGGGGGCGCCCGAGGCAGCGGTGATCAACGGCGTCGCCTACCACCGCTGCCCGGGCTGCGGCCACGGCTACGTCCGGCGCCGCCCCGACCGCGCCGCGCTGGCGCGCCACCACTCCGACGACGAGGGGCTCGCCGGCGCCTACACCGACCCGGCCGTCGTCGACGCGCGACTGGCCCAGGTCGTGATGCCGAAGCTCGACTGGGCCGGCGGGGTCCACGTGGCCGAGCGCGGCCGCGAGCCCCGGACGGCCCTCGACATCGGCGCAGGCGGCGGGCACTTCGTGCTCGGCGCGCGCCGCGGTGGCCTGGACGCCGAGGGCATCGAGGTGAGCGGCCCGGCCGTGCGCTTCGCGCGCGAGGCGCTCGGCGTGGCCCTGCGCCAGGGCGACGCGCTGACGATGCAGCCCGAGCCCGGCTCGGCCGACCTGGTGACCCTCTGGGGGGTGCTCGAGTACGCGCCCGACCCCTTCGAGCTGCTGCGCGCGGCCGCCCGCTGGCTCACCGCGGACACGGGGCTGCTGGTGGTGGAGGTGCCGCGCCTCGACGCGATCTCGAGCGCCGTGCAACGCGAGATGCCCGAGGAGGTCTTCCGTCACCTGGAGCCCGCGAGCCACCTGAACGCGTTCAGCGACGCCTCGCTCGCCACGCTGCTCTGGCGGGCGGGCCTGAAGCCCGTGGCGGCCTGGTACTTCGGCATGGACGCCTACGAGCTGCTCTCACAGCTCGCCGTGCGCCTCGGGGCCCCGGCGATGGAGGAGCTCGCCGAGCCGATCCTCGGCCTCCAGGCCGACCTCGATGCCGCCCTCGCCGTCGACGACCTCGTGGTGGCGGCGGTCCCGCGCTGAGCGTGGGGCACCCTCCGCTGATCGTGACCGGCCCGGCGCGCTCGGGCACGACGCTGGTCGCCCGGGCGCTCAGCGCACATCCGCGGGTCGAGGTGGCGGTCGATCCGCTGCTGCCGCTGGTGCGCGCCACCCGCGACGCGCTGGCCGCCGCCGCTGGCATCGACCTGCCCGCGGGCACCCCCTTCCTCGACGGCTACGCCTCCGAGCGCGACCGCGCCGTGCTCGACGCCGTCTGGAGGGGCGACCTCGGTGTCGCTGCGCAGGCTCCGCCGGGCGAGGCCCTCTCCGCCCGCGCCGCGCACGAGGCGCCCGATCTGGCGCCGGTGCTCGCGACCCTGCGGGGGGCGACGGCGCGCGAGCTCTGGGAGTCGGCCCTCGCGGGCATCGCCCGCGTCCGCGGGGCGGCCACCGGATCGTGGGTCGGCACCAAGGAGGTCTGGGCCGCGCCGCTGATCCCGGCCATGGCGCGCGGCTGGCCGGCCGCCCGCTTCGTGCTGGTGCGCCGCGACCCGCGCGCGGTGGCCGCGTCGAACCTCGGCGTCGGCGACCCCGCCCAGGCCGGTCACCCCCTGTCGGTCGCGCGGGCGTGGCGCGCGCAGGAGGCGATCGTCGCGCGCCTTCGCGGGGAGGGCCTCGGCGACCGGATCCACGTCGTCGGCTTCGAGGCGCTGGTCGCCGACCCCGACCCCGCGCTCGCCGCGCTCTGCGCCTTCCTCGGGGTGGAGGAGGACTGCGGACTGCTCGAGCCCGGTCGCGCCCGCGGCGCCGACGGGGCGCCGTTCGCCGCCAACACCAGCCACGGCGCGGTGGCGCCCGGCGCCCACCCGGAGCTGTCGGAGCGCTGGCGCACGACGCTCGACCCGGGCGCCCTCGCCCTGGTGGAGCTGGTCTGCGGCCCCGAGATGGAGGCCGCCGGCATGGCCCTGTCGGGCCCGCCGGATCCCGCGGCGGCCCTCGCGCGCCTGCGCGATGACGACGCCCGGGCGTGGAGCTGGCGCACCGACGGGCGCGACCCGGAGGCGGACATCGCCGACGAGATGTCGCGCCGGTCGCTCATCAGCGGGACCGGGCCGGCCGATGCTGCCGAGGTGAGACGCCGATTCCTCTGGCCCGAGGCCCTCGCCGACCTGAGGGCGGTCCGCGCGTGAGCGCCGACGCCGACGCGATCCTCGCCCTCACGGGCGAGCTCTGCGCCTTCCCGTCGGGCGTCACGGCGCCGGCCAACGAGGCCCTGTTCGCCCACCTCGCCACGGCGATCCCCCAGGGTCTGACGCTGCACCGCTTCGCGAGCGGCGCCGCGCACAACGGCTGGCGCGTGCCGCCGTCGTGGGAGATCGCGGGCGCGTCGCTCGAGCGCGACGGCGCCGTCGTCTGGGAGTGGGACGGCAACCCGCTGGCGGTCGCCGCGCTCTCTCGCTCCGTGGACGAGGAGATGGACCTCGAGGCGCTGCGGCCTCACCTGGTGAGCGACCCCGACCGCCCCGACCTGACCGTCTTCCACTGCCGCTGGCAGTACCGCCCCTGGGACGCCGACTGGGCGCTCTGCCTGCCGCACCGGCTGGTGGAGACGCTCGCCCCGGGGCGGTACCGGGTCCGCATCGACACCCGCACCACCCCCGGCGAGATGATCGTCGGCGTCGCCGACCACGCCGGGCAGTGGCCCGAGACGATCGTGCTGAACGCGCACACCTGCCATCCCGGCCAGGCCAACGACGGCATGGTCGGCGTCGCCACCCTCGTGCGCGTCTTCCAGGCGCTCGCCGGCCGGCGCACCCGCTACTCGTACCGCCTCGTGCTCGGCCCCGAGCACCTCGGCACCGTCTTCCTGCTCTCGCGCACCTCCCGACAGGAGATCGAGGGCATGGTCGCCGGCCTCTTCGTCGAGATGACCGGAGTGCGGGCGCCACTCAAGGCCACCGCCACCTTTCGCGGCGGCCAGCCGATCGACCGCGCCGTGGCGCGGGCCATGCGTGGCACCGAGCACGTCCGGGTCGGGTGGCGCGAGGGCGCGGGCAACGACGAGACGGTCTGGGAGGGCCCCGGCGTCGAGGTGCCCTTCGTCGAGCTGACGCGGTGCATCGACCAGTTCGACCCGTTCCCGCAGTACCACAGCGACGCCGACCGGCCCGAGACCCTCGACGCCGCGATGGTGGACGAGGCCCACGCGGTACTCGCCCGCCTGATCGAGGGCCTCGAGTCGGAGCCGTTCGTGCGCAGGACCTTCGACGGCCTCGTGTGCCTGTCGGCGCCCGAGACCGGCCTCTACGTGGAGCGCCCCGACCCGGCGATCGTGCAGGACCTCGGACCCGACGCCGACCGCTGGGGCCGGATGTCCGACAGCCTGCTGCGGTGGATGGACGGCACCATGACCGTGGCCGACATCGCCGATGCGGCCGGGCTGCCCGAGGACGCGATCCGGGCGCACATCGCCCGCTTCGAGGCCGCCGGCCTGGTGCGCCTCGACCCCGCGCCCATGCCGCGCGCGCCGGTGAGCGGGTCCGCCCCGCTCAGGTAATCGCGCCGGCGGCCGATGGTGCGCACATGCCGCGCGCGTCCATCGTCATCCCGATCTACGAGATGGCCGGGCTCCTGTCGACCTGCCTGGCCTCCCTCGAGGCCGACGGGCTGGACGACCTCGAGCTGATCCTGGTCGACAACGCCTCCACGGAGTCGCGCATGACCACCTTGCTGCGCGACTGGGAGGACCGCGCCGTCGTGCTGCGCAACCCGGTCAACACGGGCTTCGCGGCGGGCTGCAATCAGGGCGCGGCGGCGGCCTCGGCACCGGTCGTCGTGTTCCTCAACAGCGACACCGAGGTCCGCCCCGGGTGGATCGATCCGCTGATCGAGTC
>LNEQ01000247.1 GCA_001464995.1 Actinobacteria bacterium Ga0077541 | reverse complement strand
GCCCCGATCCGCCAGCGCATCGAGTCGATCTTCTTCACCTGCAAGGACCTGCTCACCCTCGAGCGCCACGGCGCCCGCACCCTTGCCGGCCTGCGCGAGCGTGTCGCCCAGCGCTTTCTCTGCCTGGCGGCATGCGTCTGGCTCAACCACCAGCTCGGGCGACCGAGCCGCTCGCTCGTGGCCTACGTGGCCTGAGCGCGTGGAATCACTCATCTAGTGGAGCGTCAACCCACCTTCGCCGGGTTCTGGCTCGCTGCAAATCATCGCGGATGCTGCGTCCTCGGTCGAACGCATAGCCCCAGCTATGCGATCTCCCTGCGTCCTTGCCCCGCGGGATTTTCGCGGCCAGAACACCAGCAACGTTGGTGGACGCTCCACTAGCCGATGGCGGTCAAGGCTCGGAGCTTCTGGTAGAGCGCCGACAGGCGCTCTACCAGATCGCTCTCGCCGCGCGCGCGTGCCGCCCTGACCGCCTGATGGACGGCGAACTCAAGGTCTTCCTTCTCCCTCAGATGAAGAGTCGGCGTTAGGGGCTGCGGCTTCTTCATTTGGCTCCTTGACCGCGGCAGGATGTCGGGACGCCGGCCGGACCGGAAGACTCGAATGGCGGCGGGAGGGGAGTCGGCCCGTCGATCCGTTCTGACCCGAGGGCCTTCCGAGTCGCGGGATTCCAGGTCACTGCTCGGATCCGGATCGAGTTGCCGACTCAAGCAGGTCAGCGGCCGTGCAGAGCAGCTCCGCCGTCTCGCGGAAGGCCTCAACGAGCCTGAAGGCGTCGTTCTGCAGTGCGCGGGCCGCCTCGGCGTCGGGCGCGTGCGAGGAGAGGTCGTTGACGATGTCGAGCGCCGCGTCGATACCCGACCGAACCCGCTCCGCGCGGGCGCGCAACTCTGCGGGCCCCTGCTCCGTCATGGCGTCCGCCGGCAGGCCGCTGTCGAGAACGCAGTCAGCCCCCCCGGAAGGGCTCGGGCCGTCTGGGACGCCCGCGACCGTAGCTCCTGATGGCGCGCAGGCTCGAGCCGAATCGGCCGCGATTCCCAGTGCGGTTTCGCCGGCCCCGCGAGCGAGCATCCACGAAGAACTCGGAAGGTCTCCGCGAAGCCCCTGGGCAGCGCACCGGCACCCCTGGCCGCGCCCGGCGGGAGCATACGAAGGCCGGCACGATCCTGCATCGTCGGGATCCCTCGCGGTCGGGAGGCCGTTGCGCCGATCGACCTTATGGGAGGCGCCGAAATGGCGCACGGTGCGTTAGTAGCGTGCGGCGGGATCCTCGTGAGGGCCCTCACCCACCCGTTCATGTCCCGATGCAGCGTCACCCACCGACGGGTCGAAACCACACCACGCCCTGGCTGCCAGGGCACGACCGCCTCCCACGCCATACGCGCCCAACTCTCTGAGCGCCGGGGGCATGCTCCGCGCGCGCCTTGAGCGCTGTGAGACCCGTCGAGAGAAGGTTGCCGACCCGCCGTTAGGGCCGGCGATGAGGTGGTCCAACTCGTCGCGTAACGTATGGAGCCGCTGGCTGTCAGGGGCGGCTCGGACGATCTGCGCGAGCGGGTACACCTGGCACGCGCCTCGGCAGCCCAGCCCTGCATATCAGCAGTCGGAATCGTCGCCGAGCGCCCCGGCTTCGGATAGCCGCTGCAGCGCCTCCACGATCTCGGGGCAGAACTGGAGCCCACTCTGGCGGCGGCACTCCTCCAGGGCCTGCGAGGGGGTGAGCGCCCCCTTCTTGTAGGGGCGCTCGGAGGTCATCACGTCGTAGGCGTCGGCGAGCGCCACGATACGCGCGCCCTCCGGGATGTCCGCTCCGGCCAGTCCGTCCGGGTAGCCCAGGCCGTCAAAGCGCTCGTGGTGGTGACGCACCCACGCCGACTGCTCCGCGCTCACGCTGCCGTTGATGATGCGCACGCCCAGATCGACGTGCTGCTTGACGATCTCGTATTCGTCGGGCGTGAGCCGACCCGGCTTGAACAGGAGCGCGTCGGGGATGCCGATCTTGCCGACATCGTGAAGCAGCCCCGCTTCGTGCAGGTGGGCGATCTGATCGGGAGTCCAGCCGCGTGCTGTCGCCAGCCGCACCGCCAGGTCGGCGACGCGGCTGGAGTGCAGACGGGTGCTCAGATCCTTGGCATCGACCGCGCGGGCCAGCGCGCGCACGGCGACGAGCGCCTGGGATCGCTCGAGGCGTGCGACGTGATCGCCCGAGGAGAGCGAGGCGGGTGTCCCGGACTCGTAGTCGCACACCAGGTTGCGCCCCTGACGCTTGGCCCAGTAGAGCGCCCCGTCGGCGAACAGCAGGAGTTGCCGCGTATCGCCTGCGCGGGCGAGGTCGCAGACCCCAGCCGAGATGGTGACCGTTCCCACCGAGGGAAACGGCGGCTCGAAGACCGCGCGGCGGGCGCGCTCGGCCGCTTCATGTGCGCCTGCGATGTCCGTGTCGGGGAGGATCCAGGCGAACTCCTCCCCGCCGATGCGCGCGATCAGCTCGCCCTCGCGGGTCTGGGCGCGAAGGCGCCGGGCGACCTCGCACAGGACCGTGTCGCCGATGTCGTGGCCGAAGGTGTCGTTGACCTGCTTGAACCGGTCGATGTCGAGCATCACGAGTGCGAGGGGGCGCTGGTGGCGCTCGGCCCGGCCGGCCTCGCCGGTCAGTCGCTCATGGAACGCGCGGTGGTTCGCCAGGCCGGTGAGCGGGTCGGTGGCCGCGAGATCGACCAGGCGTGCGCGATCGGCGGCGTTGGTCACCGCCATCGTCACCAGCTCCGCGAAGTCCGCGAGCTGCTGCTCGACGTCGGGCGGCAAGGGCCCTTCGTCGACGCTCGAGGCCAGCAGCGCACCCCACAACCCTGCGGGGGAGAAGACCGGGGCGGCCACGCTGACACGGAAGCGGTTCGCCACGAAGGGGGCGATGACGTCGTCGCCGAGGGATGCGTAGTCATCCACGCGTGCCGGGGCCCCGCTCCTGGCGACCTGGGCGAGCGCCCCGCCTCCCGTCAGGGGCAGCACCAGAGCCTCGACCGGCGGCCCGGAGGACCAGAGGCCGACGATGACCCCGTGATCCCCGTCGAAGCGGCAGACCACGCCGACGGCCACGCCGAGGTGTCGGGCGACCTCCTCGGCGACGAGGTCGAAGACCTTCGTCGGGTCGGACTCTCGGGCCACCGTGGTCGCCACCCGCCGCAGCGCCGCCTGCTCGGCCATCATCTGGTTGCGCAGCTCGATCCGGCGCAGTTCCTCCTCGACCTGCTTGCGCTCGGTGAGGTCGCTGACGATCCCCGTGAACATGCGCCGGCCGCCGACCTCCATCTCGCCGACCGCCAGGTGGAGGGGGAAGCTGGTCCCCTCCTTGGTGCGCCCCAGCACCTCGCGACCCCTGCCGATGATCCGTGCCTCGCCGCCGGCCAGGTAGCGCGCCATGTAGGCGTCGTGCTCGGAGTGATAGGGCTCGGGCATCAGGAGGGAGACGTTGGCACCCACCAGCTCATCCGCGCGGTAGCCGAAGAGCCTCTCGGTGGCGGCGTTGGCCGACGCGATCAGCCCGCGCTCGTCGATCACGATGATGCCGTCGGCCGCGGTCTGGATCACCGAGCGGTGCAGCTCCTCGCTCCGGCGGACCGCCGTGAGGTCGCGCACGATGAGCGCCACGCCGCCGGCGAGGGGGATGCACCGGACCTGGCACCAGGCGTCGTGGTCGGCGCCCAGGAGGCAGGGGGCCTCGAACGTCACCTCGACGCCGTCTCGGCGCGCGTCCTCCAACTGCTTGCAGACATCCGGCGTCACGAGGGTGGGACAGACCGGCTGCCCACGCAGGACGGCAGCGCTCGTGCCGAGCATGAGCTCTGCCCGCTCGTTGGCCTCGATGACGCGTAGATCCGCATCCAGGAGGACGAGCGCGGCGTCGGCGAGCGCGAGGACCCGCCCGGCGTTCTCGGGGCCCAGCTCCTGAAGGAGTGAGGCGGGTCTCCCGGTCACGCGATGCCTCGGCTACCGCTCAAGGGGACGGGTGGTGGCTCAAGAGGCCGCCCGGCGCACTCCTTGCCTCGTCCCTGACAACCCGCTCCTGCTAGCGAAGCCCCGGTTTGCACGGCGGAAAGGTACAGGAGTTGGCGAGGGGGGTGGATAAACAAGGCCGGCGCCTTCTCGATGGTCGCGGGCGGTCAGCTACGACGTGGATCACGGCCGTGCCGGGTCTGGACGGTAACGCCGCTCACGGACCCGTCAGCGACCATCGGCCTCGACAACAGGTGGCGCTGGTGTCCCTGACACAGCGATTCGGTTGCAGTCGATGATCGGGTGGACGCCCAGGTACTCGGGGACCGCTGGGTGCGATCCCTTGCGACCCGGGGGCTCGCCTGTCGGTGTGCAGTAGGCTCCGCGAGCCTTCCTGCGGAACTCGGCTGGTAGATCGAGGCAAGACTGGTGCGCCCTGATGGCGGGAGAGAGCGACCGGGCGACGCCCCTGCAGATCCTACGGCGACCGGGCGCTTCTACCACGCTTCGGAAGCGCCCAACAGCCGATCGAGGTCGAGGATCACGAGGAGCCTGCCCTCCAGCTTGGCCACGGCGTCGATCGCCTCTGAGCCCGCCCCGGCCCCCTGCGACGCCGGCTCACAGTCGACCTCCTGCACGCTCAGCACTTCGCGCACGGAGTCGACCTCGACTCCGACGGCACGCTCGCCCAGGTCGACGATCACGATTCTCGAGTCCTCGGCGCGCTCGCCTGGCACGCCCAGGCGCGCTCGGAGGTTGATCACCGGAATGATCCGGTCGCGGAGGTTGATGATCCCCTCGACGTCCGGAGCGCTGCCGGGCATGGGGCGTGGTGGCGTGTATTGGATGATCTCCTGCACCCGAGCAATCGGCACAGCGAAGTCCTGGGAGGCGAACGTGAAGCACACGAGCTGGCGCGATGCGCCGGAGGCGGCATCGTCACCGCGCACGGGGTCGATCTCAGTAGTGGTCATTGTTCTCTCCTTCGAGACGTATGGACGAGGGCAACCGCCCCGGCGCGGGTCGGACAGAACTGTCCGGCTTCCCGAGAGGCCCGACAGCGCTCCGGGCCGCCCGCCAGTTCGAGGGATGTGCGGCGGGCCGAGCGGGGTGGAGCCAATCCCATCGCCACCAGGACGCGTCGCCATATGTGCGCAAGGCGGCTCCATTGCGTCCTAGCGCGACGGACACCTCCTAGAGAGTCTCCGCCACTCGCTTGACCTCCTCCGCCAACCGGGCGACCTCCGTCGAGCTGCGGCCGGTCTCGCCCGCCGCGGCGGCCACCTGCTGCGACGCGGCCGCGATCGAGGAGAGGCTGGACCCCGTCGACTCCACAGCCGACGTCACGTTGCCGAACTGCGCCTTGACCTCATCCGTGGCGCTGATGAGCTGCCCCATCTCAGCGGCGGCGCTATCGCCGGCGGCGCGCACGGCGCCGATGCTGTGCTCCATCTCGCTCACGGCGATGTTCGACTCGAGGAGGCGCTGCTGCGTCATCTCGGCGAGCTTGCGCACCTCGTCGGCGACGACCGCGAAGCCACGGCCTGCGTCGCCGGCGCGGGCGGCCTCGATCGCCGCGTTCAGGGCCAGCAGGTTGATCTGGTCGGCGGTCTGCTTGAGAACGCCCGACACCTCGCCGATCTTCGCCGAGCTCCCCTCGAGGGCGACGGCAGCGACGGCGAGCTCCTCCGTGACGACGCGCACGCGACCCACGGAACCCTCGGCGACCTCGAGAGCCGCGACGCCCTGGCCGGTGGCGGCACGCGCCTTCTCAGCCTGCTCCGCGGCCCCCCCGACATCCGTCGCCACGGTCTCGGCGGTGGCACTCATCTCCTCGACCGAGGCCGATGACTGCTCCGCGGCCGCGGCGAGCTGAGTCGCGAAGTCGTTGAGCTCGTTCTGGGTGAGGCGCTGGGCGGTCTGCTGCTCGCGAACGCCGGCGAGCGCCTCGGCCAGGGCGTCGGTGAAGTAGACCGACACGGTGTTCTCGTCGAAGGTCAGGACCTTGTCGAGGGCGGCGGTCAGCGAGGAGCTGTGCTTGGCGGTCCACTTCTTGGCGACCGACTGCTCCGCGATCACCTCTCCCCAGACCTGGCGGATCGCCGACAGCTGGGCCTGATATGCGTCGATCGGCAGGCCGATGCGCTCGTGGACCGCCGCGATCTTGAGGCGGCTGTCGACGTGGGCCTGGTCGAGCCGTGTCGTGGTGAAGTCGAGCAGGTATCGGCGCAGGGTGCTCGCCAGGCGGTCGAGGGTGGAGTTGCTCTCCACGATCCGCTGGAGGGACGGAACGCTCTGCACGCGATCGTAGAACTCCGTGACGATCCGGTCCGCGTTCTCCTCCAGCAGCGGCCCCGCCTCGCGCAGGGTCTCGAGCGTGTGTGCGTCGATCCGGAGGAGCGTCTTGCGCTCGTCCGGGGAGAGTCGAGTCGCGGCCTCGGGCTGGCCCTCGTGGGTAACGGTCTGTGAACCCATCAGGAAGTCCTCTCTCGTTCTCTCTGGGCCTAGGCGTCGTGCGGCAGGAGTCTCTACTGGCCCCCCTTCCACTCGGACTCCCCCGGGGGCATCTTGAGCCCCGGGGACGGTCGACCCGGCGCGGGCCAGCTGGCGCAGGCCGGCCCTCGGTGAGGGCGGCGGGCGGGCGCACTCCGGGGCCGGTGCTTCCGCTGCCTGGCTTGGGCCCGTGGATTCACCATCAGCGCTGCCGTAAGGCCTGGAGGTACTCCCATCCGCCGTCCGCCAAGGAGCCGAAGTGTCCGATCCCGCCCTCGAGACCGAGCTGTGGTTGGGGACGCTTGTCACCGTGACCCCCCAGACGGGGTTCGACCTCGCGATCGCCCTCGCCCGCCGAGGGGTCACCGCCACCCAGCCTGATGCCGATGCGGTCATGGCGCTGCGCAAGGCGTACGAGCACGACACCGCGCAGCTGATCGCGGCCTCACAGGTGATCGGAGTCTTCTTCCAGACCATCGCCGCCGCCAACGACTACTGGCGCTCCGACGCCCAGCGCCGTCGCCCGAGGTTGCCCAGGCAGGCGGTGGCGACCCGCTCGACGCCTGACGGGCTAACCGTGGCCGTGCCCCGCCGTCTCTGCCACGGCGCTTCTCACGTCGCGGCGCCAACCCACTCGCAGTCGACGGGCATCGGATCAGTCCAGGACGCTCCCGAATGCGTGAGGATCGAGCAACCCCCCGGTGTAGTCGAACGGGGTCAGCGGTGGAGTCAGACGACTCGGGACGCCGGTCGCTGAGAGAGGGCCGGCGAGGCGCTGCCGCGGCCCGAGCGAGGACGACCCAACCGATCGGGCCGTCGTCGCGCGAACGCCGTCAGCAGGACGCCGATGGGTCGCGCGGCCGCATCGCTCAGGTCGCCCTTTCCTGCGGCCGACAGTCGAGAAGAGGTCTCGGCCCCCCGTCTACCGGTCCGGCGCGCCGCACGGTGCCCCGGACCCCGCGAACGGTCCGCCACTTACATCACAGAGGAGAGGTACGGATGTCCTGGTTGTCCAATCTGAAAATCGGACGCCGCCTGGGTGGAGGGTTCGGAGCGATCGCGCTCCTGCTCCTGCTCATCGCCGCCGTCGGAATCTGGAGCGCCCGCGGCCAGGCGTCCTCCTCCGAGAGGGTCGATGCGGACCTGATCACGACTCGTGACGCACTGCTACTCAAGTACCACTCGGCCGACCTCCACGGCCAGCAGTTCGGCTACGCCCTCGAGGCCGCCAACGGCGTGCCGGACGCGACCGAGGACACCGGAGCGAGCCGCCAGGCGTTCCTGAAGGACGCCAAGGGGGTCGAGGAGGACCTCGCCCACCTGCGGGAGGACCACCTCACCCCGAAGATGGCCGCGGAAGTCGACCGCTTCGAGGCGGCCTTCGCGTCCTACATGGCGACGGACAAGGAGATCGTGACCGCCTATCGCCGGCAGACCCCCGAGGGCATGAAGGCGGGCAACGCCCTGCTCTTCGGCACCGCGACGGAGTCCTACAAGGTGATGAGCGAGGCCAGCGACGACCTCGTGGCCGAGATCAAGGTCGAGTCCGACGCCGCGATCGCCGAAGGGCACGCCATCTCGTCCCTGGCCCAGACGCTGCTGGTCGGCGTGTCGATCGTCGCGCTACTGCTCGCGGTCGGCGTGGCATTCATCATCACGCGCTCGATCGTCCGTCCGCTGCGCCGCCTCGAGGAGGCGACCGCGACGGCCGCCGAGGGCGACCTCACCGTCCACCTCGGCTCGACCTCCAAGGACGAGATCGGCGTGGTCTCGCGCTCGTTCGACGCGATGACCAACTCGCTGCGCGAGATCGTCGGCCGCGTCGTGGACGCCGCCAAGAGTCAGGCCAACACCGCCGAGGAGATGGCCCGCGCCTCCGAGCAGACCGGCGTCGCGATCGGTCAGATCGCCTCGACGGTCGAGGAGGTCGCCCGCGGGGCGAGCGACCAGGCCGAGGCCACCCAGCGCGTCACGCGCGCCGTCGAGGAGATGGCCCGGGGCATCGAGCAGGTCGCCCAGGGCGGGCAGGCCGCCGCCGGCGTGGCCAGCGACGCCGACCGGGCGGCCCTCGCGGGCGCCGAGACGGTCGGGGCGGCCACCGAGGCCATGACCTCGATCGAGGAGAAGGTGGCCGACGCGGCCGAGGTCGTCGAGGCGCTCGGCACCAAGAGCCAGGCGATCGGCGACATCGTCTCCACCATCGGCGACATCGCCGCCCAGACGAACCTGCTGGCCCTCAACGCGGCCATCGAGGCGGCCCGGGCCGGCGAGCAGGGCCGTGGCTTCGCCGTCGTGGCCGAGGAGGTCCGAAAGCTCGCCGAATCGACCCAGCAGCAGGCGGGCTCGATCGCCGGCCTGATCGGCGAGATCCAGAGCGAGACCGAGCGCGCGGTGGTGGCGATGGCCGCCGGGCGGGCGGAGGTCGGCACCGGTGCCGAGCGGGTCAACGCCGCCGGCGAGGCCTTCGAGACGATCCGCGAGCTCGTGGTGCGGCTGTCCACGCAGGTCAGCTCGGTCGCCGCGGCGGCCGAGGAGCTGGAGGCCGGTACCCAGGAGGTGCAGGACGGGGTGACCACGACGGCGTCGGTGAGCCAGGAGAACGCCGCCGCCGCCGAGGAGGTCTCGGCCTCCACGGAGGAGACCTCGGCCGCAAGCGAGGAGATCTCGGCATCCGCCGCCGAGCTCGCCGCCGCGGCTCAGGACCTCAGCCAGCTGGTGTCCCGCTTCACCGTCTGATCCACGCCGACGGCGCCGGACGGGTCACCCCCGTCCGGCGCCGTCGTCGTCGACGGTGGCTAGCTGCGCGACCCGCCCAGCAGGCGCAGCATGAACAGGAAGACGTTGAAGGCGTCGAGGAAGATCGACAGCGCGATGTGGGCGACGTCACCCTCCCCC
>LNEQ01000246.1 GCA_001464995.1 Actinobacteria bacterium Ga0077541 | reverse complement strand
CCGAACAGCAGGCCCATCTGCATGCCGGTCGCGGCCTCGCGCTTGCGGCCGAAGCTCATGGCGATCGTCAGGCCGAGGGCGGCGATCCAGCAGACCAGGGCCCACCCGCCCGACAGATCACGGCCGATGTAGGCCCCCATCGCGGCGAAGCCGGCCGTGATCGCCACGAGGAACATCACCTTGCCGAAGATGGCGCGGGAGTCCTCTCGCGCTCCGGTGGCCGCGTCCCACGTGCTGCGCTCGTACCCGTACTGCTCCGGCGTCCCGGCCACTGATCCTCCCCGCTGGCTCGACATGTCGCGTCGCACCGGATCGGTCGCCCGCCCCGGTCCGGCGGGGTCCAGGGTACTCCCACATCCTCCCGCGCTCATCCCCTCGCGCGGCGGCCTCGACGCCCGTGACGGAGGCCCCTCCCCGGCCGGCGCCCCCTCGAGGGGGCGCCGGTCAGGCCGATCCGGACATCAGGCGTCCACCGCGGTGCCCGCCTCGACCCGCCCGAGCGAGCGCACCCGCCCCGGCTCGAACATCCCGCCCCGCTGGTTCTCGGCCAGCGCGGTCGCGATGCCCGCCGCCTCGTCGCGCGAGCGCGCGGCCACGACCACCGTCAGACCGAGCGGGGACACGCCCCGCCGTCTCACGTTCACCTGGTACGACGTCATCTCTCAACTCCCGTCATCGCCTCCCCGGCGGTGCCGCCGGGCCCGCACCCCAGATCGGCATGCCACTGAGATGCATGAGTCAGACAAGCAGGATGCGGTCCATGAGACCAACGGCACGCACTTCCGGCCTCAGGCGCCGCCGAGGAAGAGGCGGTACGCCGGGTTGGAGCTCTCGTCGCGGTGCGGGTAGCCCAGCGTCGACAGGAAGCGCCGGAACTCCTCCATCTCCGCTGCGGGGACCTGGATCCCGACCAGGATCCGGCCGAAGTCGGCGCCCTCGTTGCGGTAGTGGAAGAGCGAGATGTTCCAGTTGGGGCTCATGGCCGACAGGAAGCGCAGCAGGGCGCCGGGCCGCTCCGGGAACTCGAAGCGGTACAGCAGCTCGTCGCGGGCACGGCGGGAGCGCCCGCCGATCATGTGGCGCAGGTGCTGCTTGGCGAGCTCGTCATCGGTGAGATCGAGCGTGGGGAAGCCGCCGTCGCGCAGCGCCCCGGCGATCCGCGCCGCGTCCTCGCGCCCGCCGATCTGCACGCCGACGAACAGGTGCGCCTGCTCCCCGTCGGCGATCCGGTAGTTGAACTCGGTGATGCCGTGGCCGTCGAGGGTGGCGCAGAAGCGCAGGAACGAGCCGCGCTCCTCGGGCACGGTGACCGCGAACACGGCCTCGCGCGACTCGCCGATCTCCGCCCGTTCGGCGACGAAGCGCAGGCGGTCGAAGTTCATGTTCGCGCCGCAGGCGACCGCCACGAGGCACCCGTCCCGGTGCCCGGTCGACGCCACCCACTGCTTGAGCCCGGCGACGGCCAGCGCGCCGGCCGGCTCGAGGATGCTGCGCGTGTCCTGGAAGACATCCTTGATGGCCGCGCAGACGGCGTCCGCGTCGACGCGCACCATCTCGTCGACCAGCTCCCGGCAGATCCGGAAGGTCTCGACCCCGACCTGCCGCACCGCGGTGCCGTCGGAGAAGAGGCCGACGTCGTCGAGCACCACCCGCTCGCCGCTCTCGATCGAGCGCGCCATCGCATCGGAGTCGACGGTCTGGACGCCGATCACCCGGATCTCCGGGCGCAGCGCCTTGACGTAGGAGGCGACGCCCGAGATCAGGCCGCCGCCGCCGACGGCCACGAAGATCGCGTCGATCGGCCCCGGGCGCTGCCGCAGGATCTCCATCGCCACGGTCCCCTGGCCCGCGATGACGTCGGGGTCGTCGAAGGGGTGCACGAACACCAGCCCGCGCTCGGCGGCCAGCGCGTCGGCCCGGGCCTGGGCGTCGGAGTACGAGTCGCCGTGGAGCACCACCTCCACCTGCGCCCCGCCGAGCGCGCGCACCGCGTCCACCTTCACCTGCGGCGTCGTCACCGGCATGACGATCACGGCGCGGCACCCGAGACGGGCCGCCGAGAGCGCCACGCCCTGGGCGTGGTTGCCGGCCGAGGCCGCCACCACGCCGCGCTCACGCTCGTCGGCGGAGAGCCGCGCCATGCGGTTGTAGGCGCCGCGCAGCTTGAACGAGAAGGCCGGCTGGTTGTCCTCGCGCTTGAGCAGGACCGTCGTCCCGGTGCGGGCCGACAGCAGCGGCGCGCGCTCCAGCTCGGTCTCGCGGGCGACGTCGTCGCGCGCAGGTAGTCGGGGCCGTCCACGCCTACAAGGGTAGGGGTCGGCCCTCGTCCTGCGCTTTGCGGCACGCGCCGCACTGCGTGCCGCGGTTGTAGCGGTTGAGAACCGTGGTGCAGGTCTCGCAGACGCGCGGCCGGGTCGAGGGCTTGACCCGCTCGGGGCTCGGGCAGGAGCAGAGCTTCGGCCGGCGCGTCCCGCGGGGGCGGTAGAGCTCGGCGATCAGGCCGCAGGTCGGGCATGCGATCTCGATCGCCTCGAGCGGACGTGCCTTCCGGCCATTGTGCTCCTCGCCGCATCCACGTCCCACTCGGCCGCGCCGCGGCGGACCTGAGCCGGCGGGACTCACCACGGCGAGGGCCGGTAGTCCTTGAGGAAGCAGCCGTGGACGTCCTCGCCGGCCTCGCCGCGCACGATCGGGTCGTAGACGCGCGCCGCCCCGTCCACCAGGTCGAGAGGGGCGTGGAAGCCCTCCTCGGCCAGCCGCATCCGCGTGGGATGCGGGCGCTCGTCGGTGATCCAGCCCGTGTCCACCGCGGTCATGAGGATGCCGTCGCCGAGCATCTCACCCGCGCTCGTGCGCGTGAGCATGTTGAGCGCCGCCTTGGCCATGTTGGTGTGCGGGTGCCCGGGGCCCTTGTAGCCGCGGCTGAACTGGCCCTCCATCGCGCTGACGTTCACGACGTAGGTGCGCCGGGCCGGCGAGGCGGCCATCGCCGGCCTCAGCCGGCCGACCAGGATGAACGGCGCGGTCATGTTGCAGAGCTGCACCTCCAGCATCTCCACCGGGTCCACCTCGTCGACCGTCTGGATCCAGCTGTTGACCGGGTGCAGGTCGGGGACGAGGCCGCCGGCGTCGATCGCCCGGTTCTCGGCGATCCGCTCGAACGAGGCCGACCCGGCGGTGAGCGCCAGCGAGGCAAGGGCGGCCGGGGTCGGGGTCCAGTGCTCCCCCGCCCGCCCGGGGAGCGCGGCCGGCAGATCCGCGCCCGAGGGGCCGAGGACCAGCATCTCGGGCAGTGGTCCCTCGGGCAGCTCGGCCGCCTCGGCAGAGGCGAGCAGCGCATAGGCCTCCGGGGAACGACGCACCGTCTGCGCGGCGTTGTTGATCAGGATGTCGAGCGGGCCGCGCCCGGCGACCGCGTCGGCGAGCGCCACGACCGCCGCCGGGTTGCGCAGGTCGATGCCGACGATGCGCAGCCGGTGCATCCAGTCGGCGCTGTCGGGCATCGCCCCGAAGCGACGGGCCGCGTCGCGGGGGAATCGCGTGGTGATGGTGGTGTGGGCGCCGTCGCGCAGCAGCTTGAGCGCGATGTACATCCCGATCTTGGCCCGGCCCCCGGTGAGCAGCGCCGTGCGCCCGGTGAGGTCGGTGCGCGCCGTGCGCCGCTGGTGGTTGAGCGCTGCACAGTCGGGACAGAGCTGGTGGTAGAAGGCGTCGACGCGCGTGTAGCGCACCTTGCAGACGTAGCAGGCCCGGGCGCGCAGCAACGTGCCGGCCGAGTCGCCCACCGCGCGCGGCGTCAGGGGCAGCCCCTGGGTCTCGTCGTCGATCCGCCCGGGGGCGGCGGTCGCCGTCGCCGCATCGACCGCGTTGTCGGCGGCGAGGACGGCCTCGCGCGCCTCCACCCGGCGGCGCTTGCGCACGGCCTTGTACAGCCCCGCGGTCGCACGGCGGATGGCGATGGCCGCCGGATCGTCGGCCGGCAGGGCGTCGGCCCGCGCCAGCACCCGCAGGCACACCTCGAGGTCGGCCGGATCGATGACGGCGTGCCGGTCGCGTTCCTCCACGAGCGTCATCGTAGCCAGGCGGCGCGCCGGTGCCCGCGCGGGGCACCCGCGGCGCGAGGACCGGTCCTCAGGCGATCAGGCGCTCCGGCGCATCGCTGATCATGCCCGTGACGCCCCACGCTCCGAGGAGCGCGGCCGTCCCCGGGTCGTCCACCGGCCAGCTCCAGACCCAGTCGACCCGCTCGCGGAGGGCGGCGACGACCCCCGGCGTGAGCAGCCCCTGGTGGATCGAGACGCCCTCGATGCTGCCGCGGCGGCGGCGCAGTAGCGCGCGCAGCTCGCGCGGGCTCCCCACCGAGTGGAGCGTGCGCACGTGGTCGACGGCGCGCATGCGGTCGATCGTGCGCCAGACGCGCCCGGAGACGATCAGCCCGCGCTCGGCCGCGAACCCGGCCGTCGCCGCGGCGACGGCGCCCGGCAGGCGCGGATCGGGGCCCTTCAGGTCGAGCATCAGCCGGACGCCCGGCGGGATCAGCGGAAGCAGCTCCGACAGCGGGGGGCGCGACGCTCCGCGCCCGAGCAGGTACCACCGCTCCCAGAGCACGGGCAGCGGCCAGAGGCTCTTGGCGTGGCGCACCTCCAGGCGGCCATGGAACAGGTGCACGTCGGCCTCCACGACGTCCACGCCCGGCACGAGCGCGGCGAGCGCCTGCGCCGAGTTCCCGGCCCGGTGGGCGATGACGAGGGGGGCGGGCGCGCTCAGGTCCCCACCCGGTCCGAGCGCGCGGTCGCGGGCGCCGAGGCGATCAGCAGCGCACACGCGAGCCCCACCAGCGCGAGGGCGCCGCCCGCGACGACGTCCGCCACGTAGTGGTTGCCGGTCACCACCACCGCGAAGGCCATGGCGACGGGCACGACCACGGCCGCCGCCTTCAGCAGGCGGCTCGAGGTGACCCTCCAGACCACGATGCCCACGAGCAGGTTCCAGCCGAAGTGCAGGCTCGGCATCGCGGCGTACCGGTTGATGAGCCCCGGCGGCTGCAGCGTGCGGTACGAGTCGGAGCGGTTGGTGACCGTGTCGAAGACCTCCAGCGCGCCGAATCGCGGGGGCGCCACCGGGTACATGGCGAAGATGACGAGCCCGATCCCGCCCGAGATGAACATGGCGTTCCTCAAGATCCGGTATTCGGCGGGGGCGCGGAGGAACAGCATGACCAGGGTGATGCCGATAAGTGGCCAGTGACCGTAGATGTAGATCCAGTTGGCCAGGTCGATCAGGAGGTCGTGATCGATGATCAGCCCCTGGAGGGTGGTCTCCAGGTCGATCCCGAGCCTGCGCTGCAGCGAGACGATGCGGTCGGCGTTGGCGTCGGCGGCGGCCCGGGATCCCTCGGTGAGGTCGCGCACCGCGAAGTACGAGATCGCGGCGCCGACGAACAGCACCACCTGCACCATCAGGGGACGCCAGCCCACGAGGGGGGCGTCGGGCGGGGGCACGCGGACGCCGCGAAGGGGTGCGATCCGTCGGCGGCCGGTGTCCTTCATCCACTGATCGTTTACCCATGTGTCGCCGACCGCAACACCGCGGGCGAGATCGGCCCGGTTCCGGGGACGTCCGTCGGCCCGGGTGGTACCGTCGTTGGCGGGCAGACGCCCACCTCGCTCCTGACCGCACCCACCCCCCTCAGCGCCGTCGCCGCCCGACGACGCCGCGGCCCGCGCTCCGTCGTGGCCGCGCTCCTGGGCCTCATGCTTGCCGCCGTGGCCCTCGTGGGCCTGACGCAGGTCGATACGGCGTCGGCGATCGCAGCCCTCGGAGGGGCCGATCCGCAGATGCTCGTCCTCGGGATCCTGCTCTACGCGCTGGCCCAGACCATCTCCGGCGTGATGTGGGCCGTGTGTCATGAGGCCGGCGGCGTGCGCGGCATCCCGCTGCCCACGACGCTCGGCCTGCACTGGATCTCCCGCGCGTCCTGCGAGCTGCTGCCCGCGAGCCTCGGCGAGGCCGTCCGGGTGGGGCTCGTGCGCCGCCACCCGGTGGGCGCCGAGGCGGGCGGCTGGCGCATCACCGGCAGCATCGCCGGCTACAAGGCGATCGACGCCGTGCTGGCCAGCGCGGCCGTCCTGACGATCGCCGTCGCCTCCCCGCTGCCCGGGCCGGCCGGTCACATGCGCTGGACGGCCGTCGGCGCGATGGCCGCGATCGCCGCCGTCGCGGTGGCGTGGCGGATGGGCGCGGCCGCGCGGATCGTGCGCCTGCTTCCCGCACGCCTGCGGGGCGTCGCCGCCCGCCTCGGCGAGGGCGCCGGCGTGCTGCGCGACACCGGGGCGGCCCGCTCGGCCGCGATCCTCGGTGCGATCGCCCTGATCCTCCGCATCCTCAGCCTCGCCGCCCTCCTGGCGGCCGTCGGCGCGCCGCCCCAGGCCGCCGCCCTCGCCTTCGCGGTGACCGTGCTGGCCGGGATCGTCCCCGCCGCCCCGGGCGGGGCCGGCACTCGCGAGCTGCTCCTGATCCCGGCCCTCGTGCTGGCGTTCGGCGTCCCCACGGGCACGGCACTGGCGTTCAGCGTCGCGATCCAGGCGACGGCGCTCGCCTGCTCGCTCGCGTTGGGCGCCCTCGCGCTCGCCTGGCTCGGCCCGCGCCTGGTCTTCCGCCGCGGCAGTGTGGTGACCGAGCCGCTGCTGGTGCCCGAGCTGCCGCTCGCGGTCGCCGGGACCGGCTCCCCCACCCCGCCCTAGTGTCCCGATTCGGAAGTTCGGTGGCTCTTCCCGGCTTTGCCGGCCCCCGGCCGGCCGGGGTCTCATCGCGAGGCGGCGTCCTCGGCAGCCCCGGTATTCCCGATATCGGGGCTGATCTGCGTCCTTGCCTCGCGGGAGATTCGCTCGGGAACTGCTCGCCAACTTCTGAATCAGGACACTAGGCCCCGCGGGTCAGGGCAGCAGCACGGCCGCGCCGGTGAATCGCCCCGCGCGCAGGTCGTCGAGCGCCCTCCCCGCCTCGGCGAGGGGGTACGGGTGGGTCTCGGTGCGCACCGGCACGCGCGGCGCGAGCGCGAGGAACTCGCGCGCATCGGCGCGGGTGAGGTTCGCGACCGAGCGGATGGTGCGCTCGCCCCAGAGGTCCGCGTAGGGGAAGCCCGGGATGTCGGACATGTGGATGCCGGCGCAGACGACGACGCCTCCCCGGCCGACGGCGCGCAGCGCGAGGGGCACGAGCTCGCCCGCCGGGGCGAAGATGATCGCGGCGTCGAGCTCCTCCGGCGCCGGCCGGTCGGAGCCGCCGGCCCATTCGGCGCCGAGGCGGCGGGCCAGCTCCTGCGCCGCCTCGTCACCGGGGCGGCTGAAGGCGAACACCCGCCGCCCCTCGAACGCCGCCACCTGCGCGATCACGTGCGCCGCGGCGCCGAAGCCGTAGAGGCCCAGGCGCACGGCGTCGCCGGTCATGCGGAGCGCCCGGTGGCCGATCAGGCCGGCGCAGAGCAGCGGCGCGACCTGCAGATCCGAGTAGCCCTCGGGCAGAGGGAAGCAGAACCGGGCGTCGGCGACGGCGAGCTCGGCGAAGCCGCCGTCGATGTCGCGCCCCGTGAAGCGCGCCCGGTCGCAGAGGTTCTCCCGCCCCTCCCGGCAGAAGCGGCAGGAGCCGCAGGTCCAGCCGAGCCAGGGGATGCCGACGCGGGCGCCCGGCGGGGGGGCATCGTGATCGCCGGCCGCGGGCCCGGCGGCCAGCACCGTGCCGACGATCTGATGGCCGGGCACGACCGGCGGGCGGGGGATCCCCACCTCCCCGTCGAGCAGGTGCAGATCGGTGCGGCACACCCCGCACGCGTGGACGCGCACCAGCACCTGCCCGGGTCCGGGCTCGGGATCCGGGATCTCCGCCGTGCGCAGCACGCCCGGCGCATCGATCAGCACCGCGCGCACGCCCGCCCTCAGGCCGCGGCCGGAGGAGGGTCGTCGCGCACGGCGCTGACCCTCCACGGGGCGTCGGGGGGTCCGTCGAGAGCCAGCGTCCACGTGCCGTCGAAGCGCGTCGCCCGGTCCTTGGACCCGGCGACCGTGTCGAGCGTGTTGCGATCCTCGACGTAGCGCACGCCCCTCAGGCCCATGCGCACCGTGGCCGTCGCCGGCGTCGCGTCGGTGTCGAGGGCCGTCAGGACGACCGAGGTGACCTCGGGAGCGCGCAGCACCAGCCGCAGGCTCCGTCCGGGGGAGGGCGGATGGAGAAGCTCCTGCAGGAGGCCGGGGTGCGCCAGGTGGGCGAAGGCGGCGTCGTCGCCGTCGACGGCCTCCGCCCACGCGGCCACCGCGCGCCGGACGGCCGCCTCGATGATGTCGGGGTCGAAGCGGGCGTCCGCGACGGCGAGGTCGCGCGCCTTGGCCTCCGCGCTGCGGGCGTCGTCGTCGTCGACCTCGGAGGGGTGCACCCCCGCGGGGAGGGCATCGGCGACCGCCGCCTCCACGCGGACCCGGTCGGTGAGACGGGCGTCCTCGGCCGGGTCGGCCTCGAGCGGCGCCTCGAGCTGGTGGGCGCCCTCCTCATCCTGCTCGATCGACAGGAGCGTCCAGCGCCCGTCGCGCTTGCCGAGGGTCCAGTACTCGCGCAGGTGGGTCTCGCCGGACGTGTTGCCGTCGTGGTGGATCCGCTCGCCGGAGCGGTCGATCACGAGATCGTCGAGGAGCGCGGAGACCCGGACCACGACGCGGTCCTCCGGATCCCCGGCCCGGTTGGTGATGCCCACGTACTCGATCTCGCTGGAGCGCACCGTGACGTGGTTGCGCCATCCCTTGCGCGCGAAGTCCTCCAGGCGCAGGCGCCACTCGGTCATCAGGTCGGGCCCGACCATCGTCGCGAGGGCGTCGCGGTCGTCGCGGTCCCAGGCCGCCTGGATCGCCGCGAACAGATCGGCCGCCTCCCGCCGCACGCGGTCGGCGGCGAAGGCGGGGTCGTCGGCGGCGGCGATCACCGCGGTGCCCTCGACCTCCTGCGTGCGGGCGCGCCGCCGCGCGGCGGTCAGCCGGTCGCGCGTGCTCGCGTAGGCCCGGCTCCAGGTGGCGTTGCGCTTCTGCTGGGCGACGCTGAAGACGATCACCGCGGCGACGCCCCCGAAGATGGCGATCGTGGGGATGAGGCCGATGCTGCCGCCCTCCCCGCTCCCGCCCGATCCGCCGCCGAAGCCGCCGCTGCCGCCGCCACCGCCCCCGCCACCGCCCCCGCCGAAGCCCCCGCTCCCCCCGCCGGCCGCCGCGAACGCGGTGGCAGCCTGGACAGCGAGCCCGGCGACGGCGATCAGGGCGAGGCGGACCGGGTGACAGGAGCAGACGCGCACGCCCCTGATGCTACGGCGTCGCGAGCAGCGCGAGGTCGCGCGAGACCGCCTCGGGCGCGAAGCCCACCGGATACGCCGTCGCGAGCTCGCCCGCGGCGTTGACCCCGTAGATCAGCGAGGTGTGCTCGATCAGCGCCGGGTCGTCCCGGGGGACGGCCTGCGCGACCTGCCAGTCGTCCCAGACCGGCTCCAGCTCCGCACGGCTGCCGACGACGTAGTCGACGAAGCCGCCGACCCGATGGGCGCGCAGGAACCGCCGCACCACCGAAGGGCTGTCGCCCTCCGGGTCGACCGACACGGCGATCACCCTCATCCTCCTCCCCGCTTCGCCGCCCTCCTCGCGCACCTGCCGGAGGCTGGACATGATCAGCGGGCAGACGTCCGGGCAGTGCGCATAGACGAAGGTCACGAGCACCGGGTCGCCCCGCATGCCGGCGATGTCGACCGGCCGGCCGTCGATGTCGTCGAGGCGCAGCGGCGGCGCCTGCCGGACCGGGGAGATCGTGCCGCCCTCGAAGCCGGTTGCCGCCCCGTGACCGGCGTGCGCGGAGCCTGCGGCCGCGGCGGGCGCCGTCGCGGTCGCGTCGCCCTCCCCTGCTCCGCAACCGGCGACGACGGCGGTGATGCAGGCGATGGCCGCGGCGGCGGCCGCGCGACGTCGTCTCACTCCGGGTCCTCATCCTCGGGTACGGGGGGGACCACCGTAGCCGGGGCGCTGCCGGGACGGTGCCGCACGGGGTCCGCCGTGCCCTCGCGCCGCGGCGCCCCGGACGGCGCGCCGCCGTCCACGAGCCCGGCGCCACGCCGAGAGCAGCGCGAGCGGGACCTCAGGGGACCAGCGACACCGCCAGCCAGAGCGTCGCCAGTGCTGCGAGCAGGAGGAAGCCGTCGAACACGGCTCCGACGACCCGCCAGCGGCGGGCGCCCTCGAGGTCTCCCGCTTCCTCCAGGCGACGCGCGCGCGGTCCCTGCCAGAGGGCGTGGAGCACGGTCACGACGCCCATCGCCAGGAGCAGGAGGATCTTGATGAGGATCCTCCTGCCGTACTCGGAGTCGCCGAGGTCGGCGATCGAGAGGCCGCGGTGGTCGAGCAGGCCGAACCCCGTCACGAGGATGACCACCCAGGCCGCGAGGCCGAGGACTCCGAACCTCCGGCCGGCCGCGGTCATCACCCGGCGCCCGGCGTCCCGGTCGCCCGCGGCGCGGGCCGCCGGGACCGCGACGGCGCCGATGGCGATCATGCCCCCCACCCAGGCGCTGGCGCCGAGGACGTGGAGGAAGCGCACGAGGGTCCAGAGGTCGTCTCTCACCGATTCCAGGCTAGCGGCGGAGCGCTGCGGCAATGCCGCAGACCCGCCGGGGCGACCCCCGATGTCGCCGCCCCGGCGGGGACCGACCCTTCGCCGGAGCGGCGGCCCCTGCGCGCGCGACCGAGAGGAGACCCACATCCGCCGACCGGCACCGAGGCGACGCCGCACCCGCGCGGCAGGCGCGGGCGGACACCCGTGAACATCTCCTCCCTGCTCCTCGACAGCCGCCTGCCCGCGCACGCCGACACGGTCGCGGTTCGGTCCTCGGACGTCGAGTGGTCGCTGGCGGAGCTGGCCGGCCGGGCCGGCGGCGCCGCCGCCGCGCTCGCCGACGCGGGCGTGCGTCGCGGCGACAGGGTCGCGATCACCGTCACCGACGGCCCCCGGTGGCTCGCCCTGACGCTCGGGGCGGCGCGGGCGGGTGCCGTGTGCGCACTCGTCAGCCCCCTGACCGCGCCGGCGCGCCTCGCCGACGCCGTCGCCCGCGCGGAGCCGCGGCTTGTGATCTCCGACTCCGGGAAGGGCGCGGCGGGCGCCGAGGGCGTCGCGGCCGACGCGCTCGAGGCCGCCGCAGCGGGGCTCGCCGATCCGGGCCCGGTCGCCTCCCGTGACGACGACCCGTGCTACCTGCTGCTCACGTCGGGCTCGACGGGCCCGCCCAAGTGGGCCATCCACCGCCACGGCGACATCCGCGCCTGCCTGCGCACCTACGGCGACCACGTGCTGCGGCTCCGCCCCGGCGACGTCACGTGGTCGGTCGCGGCGCTCGCCACCAGCTACGGCTTCGGCAACTCGTGCTACTTCCCGCTCGGCGCGGGGGCCTGCGCGTGGGTGGACGGGATGGACCGCTCTCCGGAGGCGCTCGTGCACGCGGTGCGGACCGGCGGCGTGAACGTCGTCTTCGGTGTCCCCACCTGGTGGGCCCGCGTCGCCCGCCACGCGGCCGAGGACCGCATCCCCGCCGAGTCGCTCGCCGGCGTGCGCCTCGCCGTCTCGGCGGGCGAGCACCTGCCCTCGCGCGTGTGGCACGAGGTGCGCGAGCACCTCGGCCTGCGGCTGGTCAACGGCCTCGGCTCGTCGGAGGCCACCAACCTCTACCTCTCGGACCGGCCCGGCGGCCCCCGGCCGGGCACGGTCGGCTGGCCGGTCGCCGGGTTCGGCCTCCGCATCGTGCCGGTGAACGAGTCGCCCGACGGCCGCGGCGAGCTCCTGGTCAGGGGCGCCTCGGTGATGGCCGGCTACCTCGGCGACCCGGCCGCGACAGCGCGGGCCCTCGACGACGGCTGGCTGCGGACGGGTGACCTCGTGCGGCGCGAGCCCGACGGCAGCCACACCTTCCTCGGGCGGATCGGCGAGGCCGTGAAGGTGGGCGGCTCGTGGGTGACCCCGTCGCGCGTGCAGGGCGAGCTCCTGCGCGACCCCGAGGTGACCCACGCCATCGTGCTCGGCGTCGAGGACGACCGGGGCCTGACCCGCCTCGGCGCCGCGGTGACCACCCGGTCGGGCGCTGCCGCGGGGATCGCCGAGCGCCTGCGCGCCGGATGCACCGAGCGGCTGGCGGCCCACGAGATCCCCCGCGCCATCGTCGCCGTCGACGAGCTCCCGGCGCTCGCGTCGGGCAAGCCCGATCGCGCCGAGATCGCCCGGCTGGTCGCCGCGGCGCTGCCGCCGTCCGCCGCCCACGTCACCGAGGAGAGCGCATGACACCCGATCCCGACCTGCTGGAGACCTGGAACTCCTGCGGCTACTACGGCCTGGTGGGGATGCGGGTGACCCACGCCGACCCCGACTCGGCGCAGCTCGAGATCGCGGTGACCGACGACCACCTCCAGGCGTACGGCACCGCGCACGGGGGCGTCGTCGCCGGCCTGCTGGACGCCGCGATGGGCCTCGCCATCCTCGCCCGGCTGGGCGCGGGCCAGGGCTGCGCCACGGTGGAGATGAAGATGAACTTCGTCGCGCCCGCGATGCCCGGGGAGCTGATCGGGGTCGGCCGCGTGCTCCACCAGGGCCGGCGCCTGGTCGTGGCGTCCGCCGAGGCCCGCGACGCCGACGGCGGGATGGTCGCGTGCGCTCAGGGGACGTTCCAGGCGTTCTCCACCGAGCCGCGCTCATGACCGACGCGACGCGCCTGGACGGCCGCGTGGCGGTCGTCACCGGCGGCGCCGGCGGCATCGGCCGCGCCGTCGCCACGCTGCTGTGCGCCCGCGGGGCCCGCGTGGTGCTGACCGACCGCGACCCGGCCCGCGATGCGGTCGCCGCGGCCCTCGGCCCCGCGGCGGAGGCCCTGGAACACGACGTCACCGACCCCGAGGCGGCCGAGCGGGTCGCCGCGGCCGTGCTGGAGCGCCACGGGCGGATGGACGTGTGGGTGAACGGCGCGGGCTGGGACCGGCCCGGGCTGTTCGCCGACACCGACCCCGCACGATGGGCCGAGATCATCGCGGTCAACTACACCGGCGTGCTGGCCGGCTGCCGGGCGGCGCTGCCCGGCCTGCGGGCGGCGCCCGACGGCGGGTCGATCGTCTCCATCAGCTCGGACACCGCCCGGGTGGGCGGTTGGGGCGAGGCGGTCTACGCCGGGGCCAAGGCGGCCGTCGTCGCCTTCTCGAAGTCGCTCGCCCGGGAGGTGGCGCGCGACGGGATCCGCGTGAACTGCGTCTCCCCGTCGGTCACCCGGACCCCCTTCGAGGAGCGCCTGCGCGAGGACCCGGTCGGCGCCCGCATCGTCGAGGGCGCCGTGCGGGCGACCCCGATGCGCCGCATGGGGCTCCCGGAGGAGGTCGCCGAGGCCGTGGCCTTCCTCGCCGCGCCGTCGGCCGCCTTCATCACCGGGCAGGTGCTGTCGGTCAACGGCGGCGTGGCCATGTGAGCGGGCCCGGGGACACCGGGCTCGTGGATTCCCCCGATGGCGCGCCCGGGCGGCCCTGGTACGACCCGGTGGACGCCGCGCGACGGGGGATGCGCTCGATGAGCCGCTGGGCACCGACCCGCTACACCGACCGCCGGGAGGCCGGACGCGCTCTGGCGGCGCTGCTCGGGGCCGAACGGGGGCCGGCCACCGTGGTGGTGGGGCTGGCGCGGGGCGGCGTGCCCGTGGCGGCGGAGGTCGCCGCGGCCCTCGGCGCCCCCCTCGACGTCGTGGTCGTGCGCAAGGTCGGCCACCCCCTGCAGCCCGAGCTCGCGCTCGGCGCGGTGACGGCGGACGGCCCGGTCTCCCTCTCCCCCCTCCCGGACCTGCGGATCGCGCGACCCACGGCGCCGGCGATCGCCGCCGCGAGGCGGCAGGCGGCGGCGCTCGAGGCGCGCCTGCGCGCCGGGCACCCGCGCGTGGAGCTCGCCGGCGCGACCTGCGTCCTGGTGGACGACGGACTCGCGACGGGCGCGAGCATGGAAGCCGCGGTCCGCTGGGCCCGCGCGCAGGGCGCGGCGCGCGTCGTGGTGGGCGTGCCGGTCGCGGCCGCGCCGTCCGCGGAGGCGCTCCGGGGCGACGCCGACGCGGTGGTCTGCCCGCTCGAGACCGACGACTTCGGATCGGTCGGCGCCTGGTACCGCGACTTCGGCCAGGTGCCCGAGGCGTCCGTGGCGGCCCACCTGCGCGCCTCCCGGGCGCCGGACCGCCGGTGACCGCGGGGCTCACGGCCACCGGCGTACTGATCCCCTCCGGCGGCGTCCGCCTGGTGGGCGACCTCGTCACCGTGCCCGGGGCGGCCGGGACCGTCGTCTTCGCGCACGGCTCGGGCAGCGGCCGCCTCAGCCCCCGCAACCGCCACGTCGCCCGGCTGCTGCGCGAGGGCGGCCTCTCGACGGTCCTCGTCGACCTGCTGGATGCAGCCGAGGCGGCGGAGGACGTGGTCACGCGCCGCCTGCGCTTCGACGTGGCCCTCCTGGTGGACCGGCTCGCCGACGTCGTCGACTGGTCGCGCCGGCACGCCGGCGGGGGCGGCCTCGGGCTGTTCGGCGCCTCGACCGGCGCGGCGGCCGCGCTCGCCCTGGCGGCGCTGCACCCGGAGCGCGTCGACTCGGTGGTCTGCCGGGGAGGGCGGCCGGATCTGGTGCCCGAGCTGCTCGCCGAGGTCCGCGCGCCCACCCTGCTGGTGGTGGGAGGGGCGGATACGGCGGTGCTCGAGATCAACCAGCGCGCGCTCGGGCAGCTCGGCGGGCCGCGCCACCTGCACGTCGTCCCCGGCGCCACGCACCTGTTCCCGGAGCCCGGGGCCCTCGACACGGTGGCCGCCGTCGCCCGAGACTGGTTCCTCGCCCACCCCGGGGCGCGGGCCGCCCCCACCGAGGAGGCATGACGTGGACATCCCGACCGCAGTCGACCTCGCCGCCGAGCGCGGCCGCCGGGCCCTGGAGGACGCGCTCCCCCCGGCCCTGCTCCCCCTTCCCCACATCGCGGTCACGGCGGAGGCATGGGAGGAGGAGCGGCACGTCCGCGTGCGCGGCGACGCGATCTATGCCGTCCACCGCGGCGCGGAGGCCTGGTGGGCCGTCGTGGTGCGCGAGTCGAACACCGTCGCCCCTGGCGCGGTGCGGCTCATCCCGGTGTCGGAGATCCGCTGCGAGTCGTCGTCGGGCCGCCGCGGGGGCTGAGCCCGGCCCGGAGTGGATCGGAAGGCCGACGCGCGAGGCGCGGGCGGGGACCCGGTGCCGGTGCGTCCGCAGCACCGGCGCCGGGTCTGCCGATCCCGGGAGGGCCTGCCCTCAGCCTGAATCCGGCGATCTCGCGGCGCGGATGCGCGAGGCGCGACCGCAGGGGTCACCCTGGCGGTGCGACGCCGAATCCCCCCTGACGCGGGGCTCTCACGCCCCGCATCCACGATCTCCGCCGGATTCAGGCTCAGCCCTCGGGATCGACGAGCTCGGCCAGCTCGTGGCCGTACTCGTGCCGGAGGCGGGTGACGAGGGCGCGATCGTCCTCGTCGAGCGACCCGCCGGCCGCGATGCGGTCCGCGATGTCCGCCAGGCGCTGTGCCACGGCGGGCACCTCGCGTCCGACGACCAGCGCGCGCATCTCGGAGACCTCCAGGGCGGTCGGGGCGGGGGCGGTCATCGCGACGCCTCCCGCGGAGCCCTGCCGAACAAGCGCATGACGTGAGCGATGCCACCCGTCGGGTAGAGGCCCATCAGAACGATCATCTCCACACCCCCTCCTGCTGTCGACACGCCGATCGTCGCGCCGCCGGGTGGGGCCGGCATCGGCGCCCGCCCGCACGGCCGACGCGGTTTCCCCGCAGCGCCGTCATCGATCCGGGGGCACGGGGTACTCGGCGCCGCACCACTCGCAGTGGGTGATCGGCTCGGCGACGTCCGCCGTCGCCGCCCCCTCGGGTGTCTCGGGCCTCGCGCCGCACTCCGTGCAGCGCCCGGTCCGGACGACCAGTCCGGCATCCGACATCGTCATCGCTCCTCTCATTCCGCGGTGATGTGCTCGACGGCCGAGTCGGAGCCCGGGTAGTGGAGCGAGACACGGCCGGTGTCCTCCCAGCGCACGAGATAGGGCGGCCCTCCGCCGGCACCGCGTGCCTCGAGCACCTCGGCGTCGCGCGGCCGCTCGCCCTGCCGGTGGGGGGCGATCACGAGCCGGTCCCCCGGGCTCACCGCCGCCCGCGTCGAGGGCGGAGCCGGCTCGTGCCCCTCGGCGCCGGCGGCCAGAGCGCGCGCCACGTCGAGGGCCGACAGGATGCCGACCGGCTCGTCGGCGCCCTCCTCGGTCACGAGCAGGTGGGCCGTCCGGTACTCGGCCATCAGCCGGGCCGCGGCGGCGAGCGTCTCGTCGGAGCGGATCACGACCTGCGGGGAGGCCGCCACCGAGCCCGCCTCGCACGCCGGCAGCCCGGCGCCCCAGGGCACCGCGGTGACCAGGTCGAGATCCGACAGGACGCCCCAGCGACGGTGCGCCGGCGCGGCGTCGGCCGCCGGCGGCTGCAGCACGACGACGCTGTGGATCCGGTTGTGCGCCATCAGCTCCGCGACCTCCTCGATCGGGACGTCCGGCATGCAGGTGACGATGGGCGTTGTCATGGCATCGCGCACGTTCACCGCGCGCAGGCCGCGTGTGGGCCGGGCCCCCCGGGTGGGCATCTCCGCCTCCTCTGACGTGTCCCCTCCGACACTCGCCCCGCCCACGCGCGGCGACATCGGGGCGCGCTCTGAGCACGGACTCGGTAGTACGCCGCACCGCTCGCGGAGCGGCGTACACGGCCGTCAGCCGGAGCCGGCGCCCTCCTCGGCGACGGGCGGGCGCACCAGCAGCACCGGGCAGGGGGCGTGGTAGGCGACGTAGGCCGCGAATCCCCCGAGGAGCGTGCGCTCGACGAACCCCCGGTGCGCCGCGGCCACGATGAGGTCGATCCCGTTCTCGGCGGCCCACCGGCAGACGGCTCTCGGCGGGAAGCCGTCGAGCACCACGGGGATCGCCCCGGGCGTACGCGTCACGCGCTCCGCGAGCCACTCGGCGGCACGGTCCTCGAGCACCCCGGGGGGATCCGAGTAGTAGGAGAACGGCCCCGCGAGCGAGGTGTGCGCCGGGCCGACCACGGTCACCAGGTGCAGGTCGCCCGGCGAGGCCTCCCGCAGGGCGGACGCCTCGGCGATGACGTCATCCGATGCGGGGTCGGCCGAGATGCAGCAGGCGATCGATCGATACGGCGCGGGCACGGGATCCTCCGTCGTCGGGGCGGCGGTGCGACACGATGCTCCCCCATCGCGCTCGCCCGCGCCATCGGGGGCGCGGCGGCGACGGCCTGTGGTGAACCCGCACCGTCGCACCGGGCCGCGGCCGTTGACGGGGCCCGGGGGCGGAGGTCTAGCCTGATGGCATGACCACTCACACGCCGCGTTCGGGGACCATGAGCGGAGGGCGGATCGTCCTGCTGGTCGTCGGCTGCCTGCTCGCCCTGATGGGGCTCGGGCTGGCCGTGGGCGGCGGCGGCCTGCTGTGGGCCCACTCGACGCTGCGCGACGACGACGGCTACTACTCGAGCGACCCCGAGACCTTCCGGACCCCGGGTTACGCGATCACCTCGGCCGAGGTCGATCTGGGCGCCGCCCCGGACGACGCCGGGTGGGCAGGTGATCTCGGCGACCTCGCGCGCGTCCGCGTCACGGCGGCGGCGCCGGCCGGGCGCGGCCCCCTCTTCGTGGGCATCGGCCCGCGGGCGGAGGTCGAGGCCTACCTGGCCGGCGTGGCGCGCAGCGAGGTACGCGAGGTCGAGCTCGATCCGTTCCGCGTCGAGTACGCGCTGGTGACCGGCAGGCGCACGCCCGCGCCCCCGGCCGGCCAGGCCTTCTGGGTCGCGCGCGGCACGGGCGCAACCGTGCAGACGCTCGAGTGGGACGTGCGCGGCGGGCGCTGGACGCTCGTGGTCATGGATGCCGCCGCGGCCCGCGGCGTGGTCGCCGACGTGGGACTCGGCATCCGCGTCGACGTGCTGCTGCCGATCGCCGTCGGCCTGCTCGTGGCCGGCGGAGTGATGCTGATCGCCGGCACGGTCATGATCGTGCTCGGCGCCCGCGGCCCGCGCGATGGCGGCTCTCCGCCCTCGGTCGAGGACCCGGCCGGCGCCGCGCCCGCCGCCACCACGACCGAAGGAGGGACTCCGTGACCGCCCTCGACCGGCTGCTGCCCGACCCCGGACTGGTGGAGATCGACGCCGTGGAGGTCGATGTCGCCCCCGACGCCGCCTGGGAGCGCGTACGGCACGGGGATCTCGGCGGATCGGCGCTCATCCGCGCCCTCTTCGCGCTGCGCACCCTGCCGGACCGCCTGCGGGGCGAGGCCTCCGACGTGCGCCTGCGCATCGACGACCTGGTCTCCACGCCCGGGCAGCCCGGCTTCGGGATCCTGGTCGACGACCCTCCCCGCGAGGTGGTCGCCGGCGCGGTGGGCGCCGTCTGGAGGCGGTCCATCCCCTTCGTGTACGTCCCGGACGCCCGTGCCTTCGCCGCCTACGACGGCCCCGGACAGGCGAAGGTGGCCTGGGCCCTGCGGGTCGCGCCGGGCCTCGGCGGCGGCTCGGTCATCAGCGTGGAGGTGCGCGTCGCGGCGACCGACGCCGACGCGTGGCGGCGCTTCCGCCGCTACTTCCGGCTCATCGGCCCCGGCTCCCGCCTGGTCCGGCGCACGCTCCTCAGCGCGCTCGAGAAGGAGCTCGGCGCCCGCGAGCGGGCCCTGCCCGGAGACGACCTGCTGCCGGACGCCGCCGACCAGATGACCCACGCGGTGACGATCGCCGCCCCCCCGGAGCGGGTCTGGCCGTGGCTGGTCCAGATGGGGCGCGGCCGGGCGGGCTGGTACTCGATCGACATCGTCGACAACGGGGGGGCCCGGAGCGCGCGCGAGCTGCACCCGGACCTGGCGGCGCTCGCGGTCGGCGACCTGCTGCCCGCCACGCCGAGCGGCGACACGGGCTTCGAGGTCCTCGCCATCGAGGAGGGCAGGGCTCTCGTGCTGGGCGGCCTCTGGGACGCCGACGCCGGGCATCAGCGCCCCTTCCACGCCGCGCGACCCGGGCGCCACTGGCACGCGACGTGGGCGTTCGCCCTCGAGCCGCTCGATGGCGGCGCCACCCGCCTCCACGTGCGGGCACGGGTGGCGTCCCCGGCTTCCTCCCGCCTGCGCGCCGGCTGGGTCAAGCCGGTCCACCACCTGATGCAGACCGCGCAGTTGCGCAACCTCGCCGCCCGCGCCGAGCAGCGCCTGCGGCGCAACGACTGGCGCGACGTCCTGGCCGGCCTCGGCGGCGCCGGGCGCATGGGCGTGTCGATGCTGACGCCCATGCAGCGCGCCCACCGGGGCCACTGGGGCGCCGGACGGGAGGTGGTGGAGCGCCACCACCCCGGCGACGACCTCGTCCCGGAGCCGCGGTGGGGCTGGACGCACGCCGTCGAGGTGGCCGCCCCGGCGCGGCGGGTCTGGCCCTGGGTCGCCCAGATCGGCGCGGACCGCGGCGGCTTCTACAGCTACTCGTGGCTCGAGAACCTGGCCGGGTGCGCCCTGCGCGACGCCGAACGGGTCCACCCCGAGTGGGAGCTGTGCGAGGGGGACGACCTCGTGCTGCATCCGGCGGTGCCGCCGCTGCGGGTCGTGTCGATGGAACCCGGCCGGCACCTGGTCGCCTACGGCGCGCCGGACGAGGAGGCGCGCTCGGCCGGGCGCCCCTGGGTGGCCGGCAGCTGGCTGTTCCTCGTGGAGGAGACCGCGCCGGGCCTCACCCGGGTGATCAGCCGCTACCGCTGCGCGACCTCCGACGACCTGAGGACCCGGCTCGCGTACGGCCCGGCCCTCCTGGAGCCGATCGGCTCGACCATGGACCGCCGCATGCTGCTGGGCATCCGCGAGCGCGCCGAGCACGCGCCGCGGGCGGTCGGGCGGATCTGAGCCCCGCTCAGGCCGGGGAGATCTCCCCTGCCTTGACCAGCCGCTCGCGGGCGACCGGCGCGAGGTGGTGGTCGGCGGCGACCAGCGCCTCGGTGAGGAGCACGCGGTCGATGCGCCCCTGGTAGACGGGCACGCCGGTCTCGTCGGCGGCGTGCTCGATGACGTGGGCCTCCACCTCCAGCAGCGTCGCGATCTCGTCAGGGGTCATGTGAACGGACATGTCGCCTCCTCGGGCGGGATGCTGCGCACGCCGGAGGCGGGCGCGTGTCTGCCGGCCGACCCACCGTACCGCCCCGGCGGCACGGCCGTTCGTCACCGATCCCCGGGGCGCCCGCCCCCCCGTGGCGCGCGCGGGCCCGGGCGGCGCGTCAGGCGCCCCGGTGGGCGATCAGGCCGTAGGTGGCCGCGGCGACGGCGGCGAGCGACAGCGCCAGGGCGGCCCAGGCCGCGGGGCCCGTGGAGACGGTGACGAGGCTCCGCGCGCCCGCGAGGACGACCCCGCCCTCCCCCGCGCCGACGTCGAAGACCAGACGGTTCCGCACCTCGCTCACCCGCATGACGCCCGTCATGGCTCCCGCGACCGCCGCCACGGCGATCGCCGCCAGCAGGGCCAGGAACAGACGCGACTGCGCCGCAGGGCGCCGGCGCCAGAGCCAGAACGCGCCGAGGGCGGCGGCGAGGAGCGCCAGCGGCCCGGCGGAGGCCACGACCGGACCGCCCCCCATGTCCACGCCGGCGACGTCGATCCGCCGGCCGTCCTCGGCGATCCGCATCCAGTCGGCCCGCGTCGCGAGCGCGGCGAGCCCGAGGCAGCCCCCGGCCACGAGGGCCGCCGCGAGGGGCCGCGCCCGCGTCCCGCCGGACGCCGCGGAGACCGCGGCGGGCGCCAGCGTCGCGGAGATCTCCTGACGGGAGGCGACGACCGTGGCGAGGATGTCCGGCGGCGGCGCGCTCCTGCCCTTCGCGCCCAGCGAGGCGATCACCTCCGCCACGACGCCCGGGTCGAGCCCGGACAGGGCCTGCGCGTAGGCCGCGGCCGTGGCGTCCGTCGCGACGGCCTCCGGCCACGTGCGGCCCACCAGTTCCGCCGGGCCGGTCGATGCGCTCGTCGCCATCTCAGGCCTCCCGGGCGCCGGGCGCGTCGAGGTCGATCGTGACCGTGGTGATCATGGCGTCCTCGGGGCGGGTGTCATCGGCACGAGCGGTCGTCGTCAGCAGGTGGATCGGCAGCCGGCTGCGGTAGTTGAGAGCGGGCGGGCCGGAGACGGTCCTCAGGCGGAGGCCTCCCGCTCCTCCAGCCCGTCGGCGATGCCCTTTACGGCCTCGGCCAGGCGGGCGACCTCGAGGGAGGAGCGCCCGGTCTCGTCGGAGGCCGCGGCCACCTGCTGCGAGGCCGCCGCGATGTCGCCGAGGTTGGCGCTGGCCCGTTCACGGTACCGAGACCCTCCGCACGCGGTCCGGGTCGCGTTCCGGGGCCGAGGGCGACCACGGACCCGCCGGCACGGGGCGCGATAGCGTCGGGATCACAATGCGTGGTCGAGCGGAGGTGGGTCCATGGGCGGGATGCCGGCGGAGGTGCTCGCCCGGTTGAGGTGCGCGGAGTGCGGTGAGCGGCTCGTCCGCGGCAGGACGGCCGGGAGCCTGATCCACAAGGCGCGCCTGGTCGCCTCGTGCGACCTCGACTCCGACCACCGGCCGGTGCCCGACTGGGCGGCCCTCGGCACGCCGCCGTGCCGCCGCTGCGGCGAGCCCGTCGCGGCCGGCCCCGAGGGTTTCGCGCACGTCGATGCCGCGCGCGACGAGAACCACCCGGCCGAGCCCGACCTGGCCTGATGGAGGACCTCGACGGCCGCATCGACGCCCTCTACGCCGGCCCGCCGGCGATGTTCACCAAGGCGCGCGACGGCCTGGTGAAGGAGCTCCGCGCCGAGGGGCTGCGGTCCGAGGCCGACGCCGTGCGCGCGCTTCGCCGCCCGAGCCGGCTGGCGGCCGAGCTGAACCGTCTCGCCCGCGACGACGCGCCGCGGCTGGAGGCGCTGATCGCCGCCGAGGATCTCCTCGCCTCGGTCCAGCGCCGGATGGTCGCGGGCACGGCCGACGCCGCCGCGCTGCGCGAGGCCGAGCAGGCCGAAGCCGAGGCGGTCGGCGCCTTCCCGGGCGGACCGCCGGTGCACGCCGCGCTGCGCTTCGCCGCCCGGTCGCCCGCCCGGGCCGACGACCTGCGCCGGGGGTGTCTGGTGGAGGACCCGGGCCCCGACGACCAGGGCGGTCCGTTCTCCTTCGGCCCCGCGCCCGCCTCCCCCGCTCCGCCCCCTCCGTCGTCGCCGGCCCCGGTGGACGAGATCGCCGACGCCCGCGCGCGGCGCGCGGCGCGCTCGGCCGACGAGACGGCACGGCGCGAGCGCGAGGCCGCGCAGGCCGTGGCCCTGCAGGCCGCGACCGAGGCGCTCGACGCCGCGCGGGCCGCGGAGGAGACCGCCACCGCCGGACGCGACGCGGCACGCCGGGGCGCCGGCGCCGCCGAGGCCGACGTGCTGCGCCTCACCGCCGAGCGCGACCGCCTGCAGGAGGAGCTCGCCGGCGTGAAACGCGACCTGGCCGCCCGTACCCGGGAGGCGAAGGCCGCCCGCTCTGCGCTCGGCGCGGCCGACGCCTCGCTGCACGCCGCGCTCGAGGCCCGGCGGGGCGCCGAGGAGGCCGCGCGGCGCCTGCTCGACGAGGCCTCGCCCGACTGACGGCGCCCCGTCCGGCCGTCAGGGTGGGGGCCCGACGCCTCCCGGCCGGGGATCGACCCGCGCCTCGGGGTACGCGCGGGTCAGGTCGAAGGTCTCCGCGACGAGGCGCTCGGTGGCCGGCCGCCGGCGCACGAGGGTCAGGTCCCACTCCTGGGCGGGCTGCGAGGAGGTCCCCGCCTGGTCCATCGTGATGCGGAAGGCGGGCGCCGACACGCGTCGCAGCTCACGCTGCGCACCGCACAGCCGGATCGTCACGGCCGACGGCGAACCGTCGGTCGTCGAGACCGTCGCCTGCTCCCGGGCGGCGACGGAGTCCAGGATCCCGGTCGCGTGGGTCACGAGGGGCGCCGCGTAGTCGGAGCAGCCGCCCGCCTCCGAGCCCTCGACCTCCAGGGCCTCGCCGACCCGCACGAGCTCACGATGGAACTCGAAGCTGAAGGCGGTTCCGGCGATCGACAGGGGCACGGGGTCGGGGCCCGAGGCGACGATCACCCCCTCCGGCTCATCGGCGGACCTGAAGAGCATCTGGGACGTCGTCTCGAGCCGCCCGCCGGACGGCGCGAGGCGCGAGCTCGTCTCGGGGACGTCGCCGGCCTCCCAGCGCACCCGCGCCCGCCTGCCGCCCCCCTCCTCCTCCAGCATCCAGTACCGGATCTGGCGCGTCGCGTCCCCTGCCGTGTACGCGACGCGGAACTCGCGCACGACGCCGGTCTGCTCGGGCAGCGCCGGGGGTTCCTCCTGCGCGCCCCCGCACCCGGCGCCCGCCGCCACGGCCGTCGCCATCAGCACGCCCACGGACCATCGACGCACGCCGCTCACCCCTCCCGCTTCACCCGGGCCTTCTTGCCCTTGATCGTGGTGGCCTTGAGGGCGGCGATCACCTCGTCGGCGGCGGCGGCGGGCACCTCGACCAGCGAGAAGCGGTCGAAGATCTCGATCGCCCCGACGTCGCGGCCGGTGAGTCGGGTCTCGCCCGCCACCGCTCCGACCAGGTCGGCCGGCCGCACGCCCGAGCTGCGGCCCGCGCCGATGAACAGCCGCGTCGTCTCGCCCCCTCCCCTGCGCTCGCGCGGTCGCGGCTTGCCCCGGCCCGTCGCGTCGCCCCGGTCGCGCGAGGGGCGGTCGTCGCGCGGGGCGGCTTCCGGGATGTCCTGCTCGTCGTCCTCGGCGGCGCCGCCCAGGGCCGAATGCGCCACCTTCATCGCGGCGAGCGCCACCTCCATCACGTCGAACTCGTCGGTCAGCGTCTCGACCACCACGCGGAAGCCGTCGAGGTCTCCGTCCTGCAGGATCGCCTCGCGCACCGTGGCCTGCACCATCTCGAGGCGCCGCGCCCGCAGGTCGGCGACCGTCGGCACCTTCAGGATCTGGATCCTCTGCCCCGTGAGGCGCTCGATGTTCTTCAGCATCCGGTGCTCGCGCGGCTCGGCGAGCGTGATGGCCACGCCCTCGCGGCCGGCGCGGCCGACGCGCCCGATGCGGTGGACGTACGACTCGGGGGCCGAGGGCACGTCGTAGTTGACGACGTGGGTGAGCTGGTCGATGTCGAGCCCGCGCGCGGCGACGTCGGTCGCGATCAGGAGGTCCGAGGTCCCGGCCCGCAGGCGCCCCATCACCCGGTCGCGCTGCTCCTGGGTCATCCCGCCGTGCAGCGCCTCCGCGCTGTAGCCGCGCCCGTTGAGGGTGTCGGCGAGCTGATCGACCTCGATCCGGGTGCGGCAGAAGACGATGGCGGCGGCCGGCGACTCCACGTCGAGCACGCGCGCGAGCGCGGCCGGCTTGTGGGCCCGGGCGAGGACGTAGGCGCTCTGGCGCACCAGCGGCGCCTCGCCGGCGGCGGCCTGCTCGCGGGCGATGCGGATCCGCACGGGGTCGGTGAGGTGGCGGCGCGCGATCGCGCCGATGCGCGCGGGCATCGTCGCGGAGAAGAGGACGGTCTGGGCCTCGTCGGGGGTGCCGGCGAGGATCGTGTCGATGTCCTCGGCGAAGCCCATGTCCAGCATCTCGTCGGCCTCGTCGAGCACCACAACCGCGAGGCGCTCCAGGTGCAGGGTCCCGCGCGAGAGGTGGTCGAGCGCGCGGCCCGGCGTCGCGACGACGACGTCGGCGCCCTGCTCGAGGGCGCGCAGCTGACGGCCGATCGGCTGGCCGCCGAACACCGGCACCACCCGCGCTCCGAGGCCGCGTCCGTAGCGGTGGATCGCCTCGGAGACCTGCATCGCCAGCTCGCGCGTGGGCACCAGCACGAGCGCCCGCGGCACCCCGCGCTCACCCTCACCCGAGATCCGCTGCAGCAGCGGCAGGGCGAACGCGGCGGTCTTGCCCGTGCCGGTGGCCGCCTCCCCCAGCAGGTCCCTGCCCTCCAGCAGCGGCGGGATGGTCTGCGCCTGGATCGGGGTCGGCTCCTCGTAGCCGAGCACGGCGAGCGCGCCCAGCAACTCGGGGCCGAGGCCGAGGTCGGAGAAGCTGGTTCTGTCGTCTGCCGGGTTCGTGGCCGTCGTCCTTCACTCGCTCGCGGGGCGTGGCAGTGTCGCACGCCCGCGAGGGCCGGCGGCGGTCAGGACCCCCGGATCAGCAGGCCCGGCCACCAGTCGGCGGGCTCGCCGAACTTCAGCAGGACGGCGCCGAGGCCGGCGGCGCCGAGGCCGCCGACGAAGAGCCAGCCGGGGCCTGCGAGGCCCCCGAGCATGCCGAGCGCGCCGCCGGTCACGAGGATCGCCGAGATGCGGGCGAGGAGCGCGGGACGCCGCCGATCGCCATGGGAGGTCGCCGCCATGGGGACAGTGAAGCGCGGCGCGGACCGCGCGCTATCGGGGAGATCGCGGAACCGGCCTCCGTAGCCCGCCGTGCCGGCCGCGCGCGGGCGTCAGCCGCCGGGCGGCGACACGAGCCCGGGCGCCAGGCTGAGGGCCGAGATCGAGCCGGGGCGGAAGTCGTCACCCACCAGCCCGGCGGCGAGATCGCCCGCCAGGGCGTTGGCCCGGCGCACGCCGGCCTGGGCGATCCGCTGGTTGATGCTCAGCTGGGCGGCGCTCAGAGCCACGTCCCGCGCATCGCCGCGACGGGCGGCGGCGACCACGGTGGCCGTCGGCGCGGGCGCGACGGCGGGCGCCGTCGCGGAGGCGATCCCGATGCCCCCCACGAGGCGGCTCGCGTCGATCGCACCGGGACGCAGGTCGCCGCCGGTGAGCCCGGAGCGGCGGCGGGCCTCCAGGCCGTTCGCTCGCCGGACCGCCGCCTGGGAGATGCGCTGGTTGATGAGCAGCTGGGCGGCGCTGAGGCGCACCCGTGCGGCGGCCCCGGCGCGGCGGGCCGGGGCGGGAGGGGCCTCGGCGGCCTGCGTCCGGGGCGGAGGGGGCGCGGCGGGCCCCGAGGGCCCCACGGCCACCTGGACGCCCGCCGCGAAGGCGGTGGGGCCGATGCCGCCCGGCCGCAGGTCGTCGCGCGTCAGGCCCGCGTCCAGCCGTGCGGCCACGGCGTTCAGGCGGCGGACGGCGGCCTGCGAGATGCGCTGGTTGATCAGCAGCTGACCGCGGCTCAGCGTGACGGGCGGCTCGACGCGCAGGTCGGGCGTCAGCCGGGAGGCCCGGGCGCGCGCGACGAAGGCGGCGTGGGACGGCTTCGTGCGCCCCCGCAGGTCGCGGAGCCCGGCGGGCCAGTTGGGGTTGTCCTGGAGGTTGAACCAGATCAGGGCGCGGACCCGGCCCGAGCGCACGGCCGGGAGGGAGACGATCTGCCGCAGGTACCGCGCCTGTTGAGCCTGGGTCACGCGGACGTCGCGGAACTGCGTGCGGGCGGTGGTGTAGCCGATCTCCGTCAGGTAGACCGGCAGCCCCCGCCTCCGTGGCACGGCGTCGAGGGCCGCGAAGAGCTGGGGCAGCGTGGCCCATGCCGGGAAGGCCGCGGTGGGCTGCAGGGGCGCGGCGGCCGGGTAGATGTGCTGGGAGTAGGCGTCGAAGGGTGCGCCGCTGCGCGCGAGCGTCTGCGCCCAGGCCAGGGCACCCGTGCCGCGTGCGTCGGTGGAGCTGCGCGGGCCTCCGGCGCCCGCGATGACGATCGCGCGGGGGCTCACCGCCTTCACCTCGCGGTGGGCCCGGCGGAGCATGTCGACGTAGCGCGTCACGGCGACCCGCCTGCCGCCGGCGACCTGGGGCGAGAGGAAGGCGGCCAGGTTCGGCTCGTTCCAGATCTCGAAGTGCCGGACGCGCGGCAGCGGCCCGGCCGCCCCGGGCGGGCGGTGCGCGCCCGAGTAGCGCTGCGCGAGCGCCCGCATGAAGGACGCGTACAGGGCCGGGGAGGGCGCGTTCGGGTTCACCTCGGTCCCCGGGGGGATGCCGCGACCGCCGGCCGCCCACGCGGGGGCGCTGTACGCGGCGACGATCGGGGTGACGCCGAGGTCGGCGATCGCCCGCAGGGTCGCGTCGGTCCGCTCCCAGCGGTAGGCGGGATCGTCGGGGTCGGCGGGCCGCTGCGGGCGCGTCGGGGCGACCAGCGACCACAGGACGTCGATGCGCGTGATCTTCGCGCCCGTCGCGTCCGGGACGGCCTCCACCGGCCCGCTCGTCAGGCGGTCGTCCTGGACGCCGAGGACGGCCGCGCCGGCCGCCGGGGCCGCCGCGAACAGGCCCGCCGCAGCGGCGGCCATGATCAGCGCCCGCCTCATCGCGCCCTCACCCGCACCGGCGCCTCCCGCACGGAGGTGCCCATCGACGATCGTGCCACCACCTGCACCGCGCGACGTCCCGGAGGGGCCGCGACACGCACGCCGCGCGCCCCCGGGCCCAGCCGCCGCCCGCTCACCGCCGTCCTCCATCCGCCCGCCACCCGGACGCGCACGCTCACCCGCGCCGGTCGCGAGAGGCGGAACGAGACGGCCATCGCGCCGGGCCGGCCGCCCGCCCGCAGGTGGCCGAGCGTCCTGTCGACCACCACGCTCCTGATCATCCGCGACGCCCGGCGGTCGCCCTCGCCCCGGGCGACGACCCGCACCCGGTAGCGGCCGTCGCGCAGCCCGCGGACGGGCACCGCCAGCCGGTGGGCACCGGCGTCCCGCCACCCCGCCCCCAGCCGCGCGACCCTGCGCCCCCGGGGGCCCAGCAGGTCGCCCCGCACGGCGGAGCGCCCGGTGAGCCGGTAGACCGGCCCGAGACGCTCATCGACGCCGTCCCCGTTCGGCGAGACCCGCCCGAGCGGCGGCAGCTGCACGCCCCGGTAGCTGACGACGAGAGCGGTGGCGATCGCCCGCTCGCCGGCCGGCCCGACGGTCGCCGGCGTCGTGCCGCGAACGGAGATCCCCGCGCTGCCGCCGCTGTCGAGGCCCATCGCGGTGCGCGCGCCGAGGTCCGCCATCAGCCGCGCGAGTTCCGCGGTGGTCACCCCACGGCTCGGGCCCGAGCGGCCGTCCTCGACGCTGACCATCAGAAGGGTGCCGTCGGCCGTCTGGCCGACGGCGCTGCGTGCGGTGCGCCCCGTGACCTGGGCCTGCGTGAACCCCTCCCGCGCGGCGACCGGCCGCCCGTCCACGACGAGCGCGGGTCCTCCGCCGATGCCCGTCGCGGCGTCGGCCGGCAGGCCCGGCACTCCGAGGTCCAGGCGGACGACGTCACCGGGGGCGAGGGTCGCCGCCAGACGCGCGGCGCGCCCGCCGCCGAGGCTCAGCACGAGCCGTCCCGCGAGCGACACGCCGCCCTGGCCGCCGACCGCGAGCACGCGCGCGCCGACCGGCCCGATGAGCGGGGCCGCGGGATCCAGCGGCGCCAGGACCAGCGATCCCACTCCGGGCGATGGCGGGCTCGCGGCCCCGAAGCGGGGCGTGTAGAGGATCGTCTCGCCGCCCCCCTGCCGCGGCAGGCGGTTGACGGCGGTGATGGCGGCGGCGATGCCCACGGCGCGGCCGTCGGGCGCGATCTCCACGGCGGTGCCGGCGAGACCGAGCTGCGCGACGTGGAGGGCGCCGTCCGCGCCCAGGACGGCCGATGAGCGGAACCCCGCGGGGTCGCGGACGAGCCCCGTCTCGTCGAGCAGCAGCCCGGTCGGCACGCCCGCCCAGCTGAAGTAGTCGCCGTTGATCCCGGCCACCGCGCCCGCGCCGGAGCGCGAGGCGACGATGGACGACAGGCGCTCGCGCCCGGACGCCAGCGGCCCCGCAGCGACCGCGTCCACGCGGAAGAGCGCGCCGTCGGGCGCCGCGCGGCGGGCCGGATAGCGGTCGAGGCGCAGCACGTGGACGATCACGGGGCCCGGGCGGACCAGCCGTTCGTGCACGAGGCCGGGCGCCAGGGCTTCGCGCGCCGACGCGGACGACGGGACGGCGAGAACGAGGACGGCGAGGACGGTCATACGGATGCGCACCCTCTCACCCATAGGTGGTCATGAGCCCGACGGGCACCGGGTGGGTGAGCCCCTTCACACCTGGTGAGGTTTTCGTGAGGGCCCGACAGGTGATCAGACCAGCCCATCGGCGGCGGCCTCCACCCTCCCCCGCGGTCACGGCCCCCCAGACCATCGTGCCGGCCGGGATCGCCACCGTCACGACAGCCACCATGCCGACGCGATCGGTCCTGCGACCACTCGCGCGCGGGTCGTCTGCGGCGGCACGGGTGCGGAACTCCATGACCCTTCACTACCCCTCCCGACGTGCCCGACACACGTCATCGGCCGCCCCGGGATCTCACCGTCCACCCGGGCGCCCCTCGGTTCCGCGAGAACGCCGCGCGATGCCCGCCGCGAGGATCCGGGCATCACCTCCCCGCGACGCGCGGCGCACCCGTGAGCGACTGATGGGCGCCCCACCTCCCCGCACGACACCGTCGGACGATCCGACCGGCGGCAGCCGGCTCACCCGGCGCCTCACGAGGGTGCTGCCCGCGGCCGCGGTCGCGGGACTCGTGCCGGGGATCGGCCTGGCCGTCCTCGCGGACGACTGGCGCCCGGCGGTCGTCGTGCCGCTCGGCATCGCCGCGCTGGCCGGCACGATCGCCGCCGCCGTGGAGGACGGCCGCGTGCAGCAGGACATCGACGCACGTCGCGACCCGCCTCCCGACACGGACGCGCGCCCCGCTCCCTGAGGGGCCGGAGCACGGTGCTGCGCCCGCCGGCCGGCCCCGGGCCGTAGGCTGCCCCCAGCGTGCCTCGCGCCCACGCACCCCCATCGCGACGGTCGGGCAGGGGATCGCCGCAGACCGTTGCGATCACCCGAGGAGAGGACGCCCATGACCACACGCCGAGCCGGACGCGGGCCGGCCTCCCGCATGGCGCATCCGTCGCCCGAGGAGCGCGTGAGCCGCGGAAGGGCGGCGCGACAGCAGACGCCGCGCAGTCTCCATGCGGAGCTCCCCTCGGCGACCGGGCGACCCGACCCGGTCGACGTCCTCGAGGAGCAGGCCGCCAACCGCATCGCCGAGCTGATTCCGATCCGGTACGGGAGGATGCTGGCCTCCCCCTTCAGCTTCTTCCGCGGCGCCGCGGCCGTGATGGCGGAGGACCTCGCCCGCACGCCCTCCTCCGGGCTGCGCGTCCAGCTCTGCGGCGACGCGCACCTGTCGAACTTCGGCGTGTTCGGCACCCCCGAACGTCGCCTGGTGTTCGACATCAACGACTTCGACGAGACCCTGCCCGGGCCGTTCGAGTGGGATCTCAAGCGGCTGGCGGCGAGCTTCGTCGTGGCCGGGCGTGAGAGCGGGTTCGGCGCGGCCGAGCGCGAGGCCGCCGTCCTCGCCGGGGTGGAGCGCTACCGCACCGCCATGACCGAGTTCGCGAGCATGGGGAACCTCGGGGTGTTCTACGCGAGCCCCGACGTCGAGCAACTGCTGACGGGGCACCGCCCCGATGCCGGCTCCTCGGCGGCCGAGCGGAGGATGGCCCGCCACGCCGAGCGGTGGATGGCCAAGGCGCGCACGCGTGACAGCGCGAGCGCCATGCGGCGCTTCACGCGGGAGGTCGACGGCGAGCGGCGGATCGTGGCCGACCCGCCCCTCACGACGCCCGTCGCCGATCTACTCGGGCCGATGGCTGCGGAGGACTTCCAGCGCTGGGCCCGCGGCCTGCTGCGCGAGTACCGGCGCACCCTGGCCACCGACCGGCGCCGCCTGGTCGAGAGCTACCGCATGGTCGACCTGGCCCGGCGGGTCGTGGGCGTCGGCAGCGTGGGCACGGGCGCCTGGATCGCCCTGCTGGTGGGCCGCGACCAGCACGATCCCCTCTTCCTGCAGGTCAAGGAGGCACCGCCCTCCGTGCTCGAGCGCCACCTCGGGCGGAGCGAGTACCGCAACGGTGGCCACCGCGTGGTGGCCGGGCAGCGCCTGATGCAGGCGGCGGGCGACGTCTTCCTCGGCTGGATCCGCCAGGCCGGCCCGGACGGACGCGAGCGCGACTTCTACGTCCGCCAGTTCCGGGACTGGAAGGGGTCCGTGGAGGTGGAGCGGCTGCGGCCGGAGGGCCTGCGCCTGTACGCGGAGCTCTGCGGGTGGACGCTGGCCCGGGCGCACGCCCGCTCCGGCGACCGCGTGGCCATCGCCGCCTACATGGGCAAGGGGAGGGTCTTCGACCGCGCCATCGCGGCGTTCGCCGAGGCCTACGCAGCCCGCAACGCGGGCGACCACGCCGCGCTGGCGGCCGCCGTGGACGACGGCCGGATCGCCGCGGCGCCCGGGGTCTGAGCCTGAGCCGGCCTCACGCCGAGTTCGTGCCCCGTGCGGGGCCGTACTTCAGCCCCGGCCCCGCAGGGCGCGCGTCGCCGGGCCGATCGCACGGGCGTGCCGTGAGATGTCGCGCCAGGGGTCGCCGATGTCCGCCAGGCGCGCCCCGATCGTGGCGATCGTCCAGCCCTGCGGGTCGAGGGCGGGGTCGCCCAGCTCCTCCCAGCGCAGCGGGGTGGCGACCGGCGCCCGCGGGAGCGGCCGCACGGCGTAGGGCGCCACGGCGTGCTGGCCGTAGCGCGTGCGGTTGACGTCGATGTAGATGCGCTCCCCCCGCTCCTCCCGGTGGAACGCGACCGTGAGGGTGTCGGGGTCCTCCTCGACGAGGGCCGCCGCCACATCGCGGGCGAACTCCTGCACCGCGCCGAAGGCGGCCGTGCGGCGCAGGGGCACCACCACGTGCAGCCCGCGCGAGCCCGTGGTCATGGCGAAGGGCGCCAGTCCGATGCCGTGCAGCAGGGCGCCGAGGCGCCGCGCCGCCGCGCGCACCTCGTCGAAGCGGTCGCGCGAGGGGTCGAGGTCGAAGATCAGCCGGTCGGGCCGCTCGAGGTCGTCGGCCCGGCTCGTCCAGACGTGCGGCGTCACGACGTTCTGCCCGGCGAGGTAGACGAGCACCACGTGGCGCACCGAGCCGCCCTCGCGCTTGGGCACATCGACGGTCGTGATCCAGTCCGGGAAGTGCCGTGGCGCGTTCTTCAGGAAGAAGCCCTCACCCGCGATGCCCCGGGGGAAGCTCTGCAGCGCGAGCGGCCGCCCGCGGACGTGCGGCACCATGACCTCGGAGACGTCGGCGTAGTGGCGCGCCAGGCCGAGCTTGGTCAGGCCCGCCTCCGGGAACACGACCCGGTCGGGATGGCTGATCGGAATGGTCCTGCGGCCGGCACGGATGCTCTCGCTCACTCGCGCACAACCTCCTCCGGGGCCTTGTCGTCACGCAGGCCGAGGAACCGGGGGTGGCGCAGGCGCCCGTCGCGCGTCCACTCGGCGAAGCCGATCTGCGCCACCAGATGCGGCTCCACCCAGGTCGCGTCGCGGAAGCGGGGGACGTCGGCGAAGGGCGGATCCCCGCGGCGCAACGGCGCCAGCCGCCCCGCGAGGTCGCCCAGGGTCGCCCGCGTGAACCCGGTGCCGACCTTGCCCGCGTAGCGCAGCCGGCCGTCCTCCATGTGCCCGACCAGCAGGGCGCCGAGATCGGTGCGGCTGCCCCTCGGCGCCGTGAAGCCGCCGATCACCATCTCCTGCTCGGCCGTGCGTTTGAACTTCAGCCAGTCGCGGGAGCGTCCGTGCACGTACGGCGAATCGGCCCGCTTGGCGATCACGCCCTCCCAGCCGGCCGCGCAGGCGCGGCGGTAGAGGGCCTCGCCCTCGGTGTTGCGGTGCGGCGTGATCCGGATCGGTCCCGCGGCCGCGACGGCGCGGCGCAGCAACCCCTTGCGCGCCCGCAGCGGGAGCGCGGTGGCGTCGCGCCCGTCGAGGTACAGGAGGTCGAAGAGATAGAGGAACGCCTCCACGGGCCGCCGCCCGCCCCGCTGCTGCAGGGTCGAGAAGCTCGTCTGCGACCCGTCGAAGGCGACGATCTCGCCGTCGAGCACGAACGACGCCCCGACCGCCCCCACGAGCGCCGCGGCGATCTCCGGGAACCGGCCATCGAGGCTGAGGGCGTTGCGCGAGAGCAGGCGCACCCCCTCCCCGTCGCCGATCGCGATGCACCGGATGCCGTCGAGCTTGCGCTCGAAGATCCAGGCCGGATCCGAGAAGCGCTCCTGGGTCAGCGTCGCCGCCATCGGCACCACGCGGTCGCGCAGCGGCGCCGGGACGAGCAGCGCGCGCTCGGCCGGGGAGAGGGCGGCGAAGGGATCCACGCGGACTACCTTCCCATCCGGCCGCCCATCGGACACCCGGTACGAGGGTCCGACCGGAGGCCGGCAGGCCCCGGAGGCGCTAGAGGTCCGGCTCCCCGCCCTCGGAGGTGGCGGCCAGTTCGGTCGGGTCGGCGCCGACGCTGCGCAGCAGCTCGGCGTCGCGCTCGGTGTCCACCACCTCGGGCAGCCCCGAGCCGGCCGCGGCCGCCTGTCCGCCCTTGCCGCGGCTCTCCAGGAACGTGAGGACCTGCTTGCGAGGTACCTGCATGGGGCTCTCCTCTTCGCGTCGTGGCGCGGTCGTGGGTGCGACGTGCGTGCACTTCCGGTACCCGCCGGGTGGCCCCGCTACCCCGCACGGGACGGGGCCCGATCCCCAGCCGCCGCCGCCGGGATTGACGGCGGGTCGTCGCGGGTAAACGGCCCGTCATGCCGCGCCTCGACGAGATCATCGCCCACTACGAGGGTCTCGGTTATGAGTGGGACGCCGAGGGGTGGGTCTTCCGTTCCTCTCATGGCGGCGCCCTGACGGGGGCGCCGCGGCTGTCGCTCCAGGCGGCCCTCGAGGCGATGCCCGGCGAGGCCGCGGTGGTGGACCGCCCCGACCCGGTGCTCGATTGAGCGGGGCGCATCTCCCACCCGGCGGTCCGCGCGAGCGGACCCCGCACCCCTACGACGGAGGACCAGATTGGTCGCCTTCCAGCTCACCGTGTTGCTCCTGACGGTCCTCGCTCTCGCCGGCGCCCTGGCCTGGTTCCTCACCGGCCGCTCGCGCGACCGCTCCTGAGGTCCCCGGCGCGGTCCGCAGAAGGCCGCAGCCCGTGACGGGCCGTACCTGATTCGGCCGCCTGGGCGGTGCGGGAGGCTCGGTGTCGCGCGTCGCCCGGACCAGGGGCGCCTCGCGCCGGTCCCGCCCGACCCAGGAGGAGCCATGCCCGACCACCCCGCGACCGATCCCGCAGGACTGCTCGACCGGCTCGCCGCCTCCATCGGCGACAGCGTCGGCGCGGGCGCCGTCTTCGGAGCCCCTGTCACGGGTGACGGGGTGACGGTCATCCCGGTCGCCCGTGCGCGCTTCGGCTTCGGCGGCGGGGGTGGGCCCTCCCCCGACGGCCACGGCGAGGGAGCGGGTGGCGGTGGTGGCGGCTCGACCCGGCCGGTCGGCGTCATCGTGCTGCGCGGGGACCGCGTGCGCTTCCGTCGCTTCCCGAACCCCCTCGCGTTCGTCGCGGGCGTGCTCGTCCTGGCGCTGGCGGCGGCGCTCCTGGCCCGGACGCTGCGGCCGTGCCGGGCCGGGGCCTGCCGCGGGCGCGACGATCGGGCCGCCGACCCGGACGAGCCCGGCACGACCGCCTGAGGACGCCCCGGGCCGGGTGCGGCCGAGGCCGCCCGTAGGATGGGGCGCATGATGATGCAGACCATCCCGCGCACAGGTGGTTGGGTGGAGGTCGTCTGCGGCCCGATGTTCTCGGGCAAGTCGGAGGAGCTCCTGCGCCGGCTGACGCGCGCGGCCATCGCCAACCAGCGCGTGGAGCTCGTCCGCCCCGCCTCCGACACGCGTCACGACGGCGACGAGCTCGTCACGCACGCGGGGCGGCGCATGACCGCCCACCGCTCGAGCGACCTGGAGTGGATCCGCGAGCTCGACGTCGAGGTGCTCGGGCTGGACGAGATCCAGTTCTTCCCGGACGGCATCCTCGACGTGGTCGACGACATGGCCGGACGGGGCGTGCGCGTGGTCTGCAGCGGGCTCGACATGGACTACCGCCGTCGGCCGTGGCCCGTGATCCAGACGCTGCTCTCGCGAGCCGAGTTCATCGACAAGCTCCAGGCGGTGTGCCTGTGCTGCGGTGGGCCGGCGACGCTCAGCCAGCGCCTCGAGGCCGACGGCTCGCCCGCCCCGGCGGCCGGCTCGACGATCGAGATCGGTGCGGGCGAGCGCTACGAGGCGCGCTGCCGCGCCTGCCACGAGGTGTCGTAGGCCCTCTCCGGGGCGCGCGCCTGCGGAGAGACCGCAGCGGGGGCGGGGACGACACTGATGCCTGGATGCGCGCGGCGGCGGAGGCTCGTCACCAGCGGGGACCCGGCCCCGGACACACGGACGAAAGGCCGGGCCATGCTGAGCATCGAACAGCGCCAGGACGTCCTCGACGTGCTGCTCGCCGACCACCCCGATGGACGGTTCTCGCTGCAGGACGTGCTGCGCACCGCCGGCTCCCCGACGATCGTCGGCGACGCCGACGCGCCGAGCGAGGATGAGGTGCGCACCCTGCTGAGGTCGTGGCAGTGGCGCCGGATCATCACCCGGGCGCGTTCCGACGACTTCCGCTTCCGCAGGGCGGGCGTCCCGGTGTGATCTCCCCCGGACGGCGGCCCGGCACCGCGCCGGCCCGCCTTCCGGGGCGGGTCACCCCCGTCCGGCCGACGCTCCCCAGCCGCCCCAGAGGGCGAGGCGGTCCATCGCCCGCAGGGTGACGGGGCCGAGCACGCCGCGGCCGGCGGGCTCGCGGACGCGGCGCTGGGCCTGGAAGCGGGTGACGGCCTTGGTGAACGCCGCGTCATAGCGGCCGGAGCCCCGCGCCCCGCGCAGGACGCCGGCCCACACCAGGCGCGCGCGGGCCTCGGTGAGGACCACCGAGCGCATGCCCACGAGGGCGGGGCCGCCGGGCAGGAGGCGGTCGCCCTTCTTGCCCTGCAGGCCGGGGTCCCGCAGGCCGGCCAGGCGGATCGGCGCGGGGACCGGCGCCGTGAGGCGGGTGATGTTGCCGTAGCGGTCGGTGGCGATCAGCACGGCCACCCGACCGGCCGGGACCGACGTCGCGCCGTTGCGGGCCAGCAGGCGGCCCTCGTTCACGCGGGCGCCGCCCGGGCCCGAGGCCCCGTCGCGGACCGACCATGCGATGCGGCCCGTGGCCGACCCGGGGCGCGTGCTGGCGCGGGCCTTCACGGTCGGCCCGCGCGTGTCCACGATCGCCGTCACGGTCATTCGGCGCACGTTGCCCGCGGCGTCGGTCGCGACCAGCGCGACACGATGGCGGCCCTCCGGGATGCGGAGCGTCGTGCCCTTCACCGGGCGCGCCGGGCCGCGCCCGATGCGGGCGGTGAGCGAGGCGAGGCCGGTGGCGTCCTTCGGCACGATGCGCAGCGTGCGGCTCAGCATCCTCACGTCCAGCGAGGGGACGGCGCCATCCACGATCACGGTCACCTGGGTGCTGAGCTCCAGGCCGTCGGGCATGCGGGCGACGACCTGGGCCGTCACCGCACCGGCGCGGAACGTGCGGCTGACCTGCAGCCCGGTGAGGGCGCGGCCGTCGGGGAACGTCCAGCGCACGCGCGCGCCGGCGGGCGCCTTGGCGGTGAAGCGGATCTCCTCCCCGGGACGGGCGAACGCGGTCGACGCGCGCGCGGTGAGCGTGGTGGGGCCGGGATCGGGACCCCGGGCCTTCACCCGCGCCGCCTCGGAGCGGTTGCCCGCCGCATCGATGGCGGTGACCGCCAGCTCGTGCACCCCCGGCGGCAGCGGCACCTGCGCGCTCACCACCGCGGAGGGCGCGACCGACGCGGTCGCTGCGGTGGTCGTGACGACCGGGGATCCGTTGCGCGCGACCTCGAACGCGACGCCGCCGGCCGTCGACTCCAGCTGCACCTCGGCGGACGCCGTGCTGTTGCCCTCGTCGTCGGTGGCGATCACCTGGTAGCGGTAGAGCGTGCCCCGGTCGGCGACGGGCATCCAGCGCAGCAGCACGCCCTCGGCGGTCGCCTCGGAGGCCACGCCCCCGGGCGCCACCGGCGCCGCGACGTCGCGAGCGCCCGGGTCGGTGAAGGCCGCGCCCGACGCGGCACCCACATCGACCCCGTCGCGCAGCACGCGGTAGGAGCTGGAGCCTGCGGCAGAGCCCCACTCCAGGCGCGGCGGCCAGCCGGTCGCGTCCGGGGCCACGGGCTGGCTGGGAGGAGTGCGGTCGGGGGTGGTGACGACCGAGGTGTTGACCGGCGAGACGTTGCCGATCGCGTCGTAGGCGACGGCCTGGTAGGTGTAGGTGGCCGAGTCGGCGAGACCCTCGTCGCGCACCGTTCCGAAGGCGCCGTCGTGCACCAGGCGGCCCCCCTGCGTGATGACGACGCGCACCGAGCGGATGTCGCCCACGGCGGGGGCGGTGACGATGGTGACCGCCCCGCGGCTCGAGTTGACCGCCATGCCCGTGTCGGGGGTGACGATCATGAGGGGCGAGCCGGGGGGCGCCCGGTCGATGCGGACGCTCCCGGCGCCACCCGAGGCCGCTGCGGTCCAGTCGCTGACGTTGCCCGCGCCGTCGGTGGCGCGGAACTGCACGAGGGTCTCCCCCTCGGCCGTCAGCGTCAACGACGCGCCCGGCGTGGGGGCGCTCCAGGTTGTGCCCCCGGTGGTGGAGGTGCGGTGCTCGTGCGCCGCGACGCCCGCGCCCGAGTCCGCGGCTGACGCGCTCACGGCGACCGAGGCGGCGTTCGTCCAGGAGCCGTCGGCGCCGCTCACCGTGACGACCGGCACCGTCCGGTCGATGCGGATCGATCCGGGACCCCCCACCGACGCCGCGCTCCACGGGGAGGTGTTGCCGGCGTCGTCGGTGGCCCGGAACTGCACCAGGGTCGTCCCCTCGCCGGCGACCGTGACCGAGCCGGTGGACTGCGGGGCCTCCCAGGTGGCGCCGCCGTCGGCCGAGGTGCGCGACTGGTAGCCCGCCGTGCCCGAGTCGGCGTCGGTGGCGGTGGCGCTCGCCGTGACGCTCGCGGCGGCCGTCCACGCGCCACCGCCGGGGAGGTGCGGTCGAGGCGCACCGAGCCCGGGCCGCCCGCGGAGGCGGTCGTCCAGGGCGAGGTGTTGCCCGCCTCGTCGGTGGAGCGGAACTGCACCAGGGTGGTGCCCTCGCGGGAGACTGTCGTGGACGTGTCCGCGGTGGTCGTTCCCCAGGTGGAGCCGAGGTCGTCGGAGGTGCGGTACTGGGTGCCCGCCACGCCCGAGGCGGCGTCAGAGGAGGACGACGAGACCGCCCGGGAGGCCGCGGTCGACCACACGCCGTCCGCCCCGCTCTGGGAGACGCCCGGAGCGGTCCGGTCGATGCGGACGCTGCCGTCGCTCCCGACGGTCGCCGGGGACCAGGCGCTCGCGTTGCCGGCGGAGTCGGTCGCCCGGAACTGCACGAGGGTGACGCCCTCGGCACTCACGTCCACGGACGCGCCGGCCACCGGCGTCGACCAGCTGGAGCCGTTGTCGGTGGAGGTGCGGTGGTCGGTCGCCGCGACGGCGGAGACCGCGTCGGCGCTCGTGGCGCTGACCGTGATCGTGGCGGCGTTCGTCCAGGTTCCGGTGGCGCCTGAGGCCGACACCGTGGGGTTGCCGCGGTCGAGCCGGACGGTCTGCGACGTCGCCCAGGCCGAGAGGTTGCCGACCGCGTCCACGGCGCGGAAGCGGACGAGGGTCTCGCCCTCGGCCGAGATGACGGTGCTCGCACCGGCCTGCGGGGCGCCCCACGACGACCCGCCGTCGGTGCTGGCGGCCCACTCGAAGCCGGCGTCTCCGGAGCCCGCGTCCGCACCGGCGTTGACCCAGCTCGTCGACCCGCCCGAGGCGGCCGGCACCGCGGGGGCGGTCCGGTCGAGGCGCACCGAGCCGGTGCCGCCGGACGTCGCGGTGCTCCACGGCCCCGCGTTGCCGGCGTTGTCGACCGCCCGGAACTGCAGGAGGGTCTCACCCTCGGCGGTGACGTCCGCGGACGCGCCGGGGACCGCCGCCGACCAGGTGCCGCCGCCGTCCGTCGACCGGCGCGACTCGTAGCCCGACAGGCCCGACCCGGCGTCCGGCCGAGGCGGCGGCGCTCCAGGCGCCCGTCGCCCCGGCGACGGCCGGTGCGGTCGAGGGCCCGGTGCGGTCGATCCGGACGCTGCCGGCGCCGCCGCTGGTTGCTGTGGTCCACGCTCCGACGTTGCCGGCCACGTCGGTGGCGCGGAACTGGATGAGGGTCTCGCCCTCCGCGCTCACCACCACGGAGGTGCCGGTGGTGGCCGAGGTCCAGGCCGCCCCGTTGGTGGACGTGCGGTACTGGGTGGTGGCCACCCCGGAGGAGGCGTCGGTCGCCGTGCCCGTGACCGTGACCGAGGCGGCGCTCGACCAGCCGCCGCCGGTGCCGGCCACCGTCACTGCGGGGGCCACGCGGTCGATGCGGACGGTGGCCGCCGGTGTGTTCGCGGCCGGGGACCACGCCGACACGTTCCCCGCGGCGTCGTGGGCGCGGAACTGCGCGTAGGTGGTGCCCTCGTCATCGACCGAGACGCTCGTGCCCGCCTGCGGGGCGCTCCAGGTGACACCGCCGTCGCTGCTCGTGCGGTGGTCGTAGGAGTCGACGCCCGCCAGGGCATCCGAGCTGCCGCTGACGGTCACGACCAGCGGGCCGCTGGTGCTCCACGAGGACGAGCCGCCGTACGCCCCCGGGGAGACCGAGGCGAAGGGGTGGCCGCCGGCGAGGCTCGCCTGCGAGCCCCACTTCCAGGCGAGGTAGCCCTCCATCAACTGCCGGTCGGAGGCCGACGGGACGCGGTCGAAGAGCACGATCTCGCCGAGGTCGCCCGCCAGGCGGAAGCCGGCGGTCGGGCTGACGGCGATGCCGTTGACGGTCCACGTCGCCCCGCCGGTGGCCGCCGGCGTGCCGGCGGCCCCGTTGCGGTAGGCCGTGATGGCCGAGCCGTCATCGACGCCGCCGAGCACCTGCCAGGCGGCCTCGCTCCCGATCCGTTCTGCGCGATCGCGTTGCCGAGACCGCCCGAGGTGCCGAACGCGAGGAACGAGTCGCTCGCGCTCGAGGAGCCAACGACCGTGTTGTAGTTGCCGGCCGACTGCTTGCGCCCGGCCACGAGGATCGCGCCCGGCGTCAGGGTCGGCAGGTTGAGCCACTGGCCGCCGCCCGAGGCGAAGCGCACGACGGCGCGGCCGTTCTGGACGGCGGCGACGCGCGTGGGCCGGTTGCCGGGGGTGGTCTGGGTGGCGTCGTTCAGGTTGCCGCTGCGGTCGGCCCAGCGCTCGACGATGCCGCCCGACTCGGTGACGGTCGAGCCGTCGGACGCGTCGAACCAGGCGAGCACCCCCACGGCCTGCTCGGGCGGCGTGCCGGGCGCGGTGGGGGCCGTGCGGTCGATGCGCACGCTGCCGCCGGCACCGGGTGTGGCGCTGCTCCATGCCGAGACGTTGCTCGCGTTGTCGGTGGCGCGGAACTGCACCAGCGTCACGCCCTCGTCGGTCACGGCCACCGAGGCCCCGACGGCCGGCGTGCTCCAGGTGGACCCGTCGTCGGTGGAGGTGCGGTGCTCCACCGTGGCGACACCCGAGCCGGGATCGTCGGCGGCGGCGGTGACCGTGACCGAGGCGGCGTTGCTCCAGGCGCCCGTGGCGCCCGAGACCACGACGACCGGCGGCGTGGTGTCGGGGTCGGCCCCCGAGGCGCCCGGGGCGGCGGCCGTCACGGCCGAGATCGTCAGAACCAGGAGCAGCAGGCGCCGCGCGCTGCGCATCGGGGGCATGTTCATCCGGCCCGGCCGTGACATGCAGGCGGGTTCCCGTCGCCCCCCGTCAGAGGACGCGTCGGCGCACGCGGCTGGGATACCACCCACATGCGATCGGAATCCGGGGCACGGGAGTTGAGCCGCACGCCCCCCGGGGCGATGCGATGCCCGGGCGCCGGCGGCCCGCAGGAGCGCCGGGGCGCCGCTCCCCTACGCCGCCCCGGACATCCGGGTCAGGCCGGCTTGACCGCGATCGCGAAGAGCTTGGCGAACTCGTAGCGCCAGCCGCGCGGGCCGGACCGCTCGCGCAGCTTCGCCTCGATGGCGGCCACGTACGCCGCCGTGTCGGCCTCGGACTGGTCGCCGATCATGTGGCCCGCGACGACGCGCATGCGCTCCATGTAGGCCTCCACGGTGGTGTGGCGCACGCGGGTCTCCATCCAGATGTCGATCGGCTCCATCCCCGCCTGGACGAGGTAGTCCTCCATCTCGGACTGGTTGCGCAGGTTGCCGTCGAACGCGCCCAGCCAGCGGTGGTTGATGGGCTCGACGTTGGCGATCACGTCGCGGTAGGCCTGCTCGCCGCCGCGCCCGGACATCAGGATCGCCATCACGCCGCCCGGCCGCAGCGCCCGGGCCATCGCCGCGGCCGCCTCCCACTTGCGCGGGAACCAGTGATAGGCCATCGAGCAGATCACCAGGTCGAACGCGCCCTCGGCGACCGGCATGCTCTCGACGTCCGCGTTGGCGAGCGTGATCTCGACGCCCTCGATGCCGCCGAGCTTCGCCTGGAACTGGTCGAGCATCCCCTGTGCGGGGTCGACGCCCGTGATGCGGGCCGGGCGGAAGCGGTCGATCACGGCCTGGGTCGCCCATCCCGTCCCGCACCCCACGTCGAGCACGTCCTCGTACCGCCCGGGCGGGATGCAGAGCACGAGCCGCTGCGCGCCCTCGATGTTGAAGCGGACGGCGTCCTCGTAGTCGGAGGCGGTCTCGGTGAAACCGCCGGCGACCGACTCGTGGCTGGTGTGGATGTGCGACGACATGGGCTTCGTGGACCCTCCGGTCGGGTGAGCGGCCACTCTACCGCCGGGGCCCGGGCCGATCCGCCGCCGCCAGGCGCAGCGGCAGCTCCCCGACCCCCCCGACGACGATCTCGGGCCGGGCGAAGTGGCCCGGATACGGTCCGCCCGCCCTGTCGATCCACGCAGTGCGCATCCCGGCCCGCGCGGCGCCGTCGATGTCCCAGGGGTGCACCGCCACGAGGACCATCCCGGCCGGCTCCACACCGCAGATCTCCGCGGCGTACGCGTAGGCGCGGCGGTCGGGCTTCCAGGCCGGGGCGGCCTCCACCGAGAGGCACCGCTCGATGCACTCGCGAAGGCCCGCGGACGCGAGCAGCCTCTCGGCCACCGCGGCGGAACCGTTGGAGAGCGTCACCAGCCGATGGCCCGCCTCCGCGAGGGCCCGGACGCCCCCGGGGACGTCCGGATGCACCGGCAGCTCGCCGAACCCCTCCATCACGTGCGCCACGGCGGCGTCGAGGTCGCGGACGTCGCCGTCCCGGGCGAGCATGTCGCGCAGGACGCCCGCCGCGATCTCCGCGAACGGCGCCGACCGGCCCGCGGCGGTGAGGGCGAAGCCGTCCCGCAGCACGGTGGCGAACCACAGGCGGGCCAGATGGCCCGGGGCCCCGAGCTCCGCGAACCGCCCCGCCATCGGGGCCATGTCGGAGAGGGTCTCGTTGACGTCGAAGACGACGACCGGCGTCCCGCTGCTCATCTCAGGCCTCCTCGTCGCGGGGTCCGCCCTCCGCGCGGTGCCGGCGAGGCGCGGAGCGCTCGCCCCACCCTCTCGCGCGGCGGGCCCGCGCGCCATGGCGACGCGCCCCCGGGCCCGTGCCGGCGGCCCCCTGACATGCTCGGCGCGTGGGGGAGCCGGGCGGCTCCGGCCCCCGAGGATCCGGAGGCGCGCTCCCAGATGACGACCCCGCACCGATCAGGACCGCGCCTGGTCGGGCGGATCGCCGCCGCGGCGAGGAGCATCGAGCGCGCGACCCGCCCCATGGAGCCCGAGCGGGCGGCGGCGCTCGCCCGCCGCTGGGACGAGCTGCCCGCCGGAGTGCGCACGCCGGAGCAGATGCTCGGCCGGCGCATCGCCGGATGCGAGGGGACGAACGCGGTCTTCCCCCGCTGCGATCTCGCCTGCTCGCCCTGCTACCACTCGCGCGACGCCAACCGGGTGCCGACCGACGGAGCTCACACGATCCGGCAGGTGCGGGCCCAGATGGAGCTGCTGCGCGAGCTCCGCGGCCCCGGGCAGCCGGCCCAGCTGATCGGCGGCGAGGTGACCCTCCTGTCGCCCGACGACCACGCGGCCGCCCTCCGGGCCATGCTCGACGCCGGGCGCAAGCCGATGTCGATGACCCACGGCGACTTCGACTACGCCCACCTCGAGGCGCTGGCGCTCGATCCGGCCACCGGGCGTCCGCGCTTCCGCCACCTGAGCTTCGCCGGGCACTTCGACTCGACCATGCGCGGCAGGCGCGGGGCCGAGCGCCCCGGCGGCGAGGCCGAGCTCGACCCCTTCCGCGCGCGCTTCTGCGCGATGTTCGCGCGGCTGCGCGCCGAGCACGGCATCACGAGCTTCCTGGCGCACAACATGACCGTCACCCCCGGGAACCTCGACGAGGTGGCGGGCGTCGTCCGGCGCAACCGCGACGCCGGATTCCGGCTCTTCAGCTTCCAGCCGGCTGCCTACGTCGGCAACGCCGCGCGCTGGGGCGAGGGCTACCGGGCCGTCGACCCCGACGACGTCTGGAGCCGGATCGAGGAGGGCGCCGGAGGGCGCCTGCACCACCGCGCGATCCAGTACGGGGACCCGCGCTGCAACCGCACCGCCTAGGCACGCGCTACTGGCCGCTGCTCGATGGGGACGACCCGCGCGACGCGGCCGCGCTCACCAGCTTCCTGAACGCCTACGGCGGGATGGACTTCGGCGCTCCCGCGGGCCTTCTCGCGGCACGCCTGGTGCGGGGGGCCCTCGGGCACCCCCGCGTCGTCCCGCGCTGCGCCGGGGCCGGCGTGCGGGCTCTCGGGCGCATGGGCGGCCCCCTCGGTGCCGTGCGCCACCGCCCGCGGCCCGTCACGTTCGTCATGCACAGCTTCATGGACGCGTCGGTGGTGATCCCCGCATGGGAGGCCACCGAGCAGGGCCGCGTGAGCCCCGACCCGGAGGTCGCGGCCGCGCAGGAGCGCCTGGCGGCCTGCTCCTACGCCATGGCCCACCCCGCCGACGGGCGCATCGTGCCCGCCTGCGCGCAGCACGCCGTCTTCGACCCGGAGGA
>LNEQ01000245.1 GCA_001464995.1 Actinobacteria bacterium Ga0077541 | reverse complement strand
GAGGCGACCTCCATCGGGTCGAACTCCTCCCACACGCCCCCGGCCGAGCGGAAGTCGGGGATCCCGCTCTCGGTGGAGATGCCCGCGCCGCTCAGCACCACGGCGTACTCGGCGCCGGCGAGGAGCGCGGCCAGCTCCTGGGGTCCGTCGGCCATCGTGCGATGGTAACCGCCCGGGGCGCGGGCCGTCCTCGTGCGTCGCTAGGGTCCTCCGGGATGAGAGCCGACGGACGCACCCCGGATGCGCTTCGCCCGGTCGGGATCGTGCCCGACTTCGTCGAGACGGCCCACGGCAGCGCCCTGATCTCGGTCGGGCGCACGCGCGTCATCTGCACCGCGTCGGTCGACGAGAACGTCCCCGGCTGGATGCGGGGCAGGGGCAAGGGCTGGGTGACGGCCGAGTACGGGATGCTCCCCGCCTCCACCGGCGACCGCAAGCCGCGCGACGTCGCCAAGGGCCGGCCCGACGGCCGCACCACCGAGATCCAGCGCCTCATCGGCCGCTCGCTGCGCGCCGTGGTCGACATGGAGGCCCTGGGCGAGCGGACCGTCTGGCTCGACTGCGACGTCCTCCAGGCCGACGGCGGCACCCGCTGCGCCAGCATCTGCGGCGCGTACGTCGCGCTGCACCGGGCCCTGGCGGTCCTCGTCGCCGACGGCCGCCTCGAGCGGCTGCCCCTGACCGACTCGATCGCCGCCGTCAGCGTCGGGATGGTCGACGGCGTCCCGCTGCTCGACCTCGCCTACGTCGAGGACTCGCGCGCGGAGTCGGACATGAACGTCGTGATGACCGGCGCGGGCACACTGGTCGAGGTGCAGGCCACCGCCGAGGGCAGCACCTTCTCCCGCGGCGAGCTCGACACCCTGCTCGACCTGGCCGAGTCGGGCATCCGGGCGCTCCGCGCCGCGCAGTCGGTCGCCGTGGCGTGAGCGGTCCGGGCGCGGTGCGGATCGTCCTCGCGACGGGCAACCCGCACAAGGTGGAGGAGCTCGAGCCGCTGCTCGCGGGTGCGCGCGTCAGCGGCGCGCCCGAGGGGTTCGATCCCGAGGAGACCGGCGTGACGCTCCTCCAGAACGCCTGGATCAAGGCCGCCGCGCTGCGCGACGACGTGGACGACGACGCGGTGGTGCTCGCCGACGACTCGGGCCTCGTGGTCCACGCGCTCGGCGGCCGCCCGGGCGTCTTCAGCGCCCGCTACGCCGGGCCCGACGCGACCTTCGCCGATAACTGCCGCCGACTCCTCGAGGAGCTGGAGGGCGTCGAGGACCGTTCGGCGGCGTTCGTGTGCGTGCTCGTCGGCCTGGCGGCGGACGGGCGGATGTACGTGGCGAGCGGGAGCTGCTCCGGGACGATCGCGCCCGCCATGCGCGGCCTCGGCGGCTTCGGCTACGACCCGCTCTTCCTGCCCGAGGGCGACGACCGTTCCATGGCCCAGATGACCAGGGACGAGAAGGCGGCCATCTCGCACCGCGGCCGCGCCACCCGGCGCATGGCCTCCCTCCTCGGGCTCGGGTGACCAGGGCGCTCTCCGGTCGACGGGCCCTGGTCACCGGAGGGGCGGTCCGGGTGGGCCGGGCGCTCTGCCTTGAGCTGGCGGGGATGGGCATCGACGTCGCGGTGCATCACCGCTCCTCCGCCGCCGGCGCCGAGGAGACCGCCGCCCGGTGCCGGGAGGCCGGCGTGCGCGCGGTCGTGGTGGCCGGAGAGCTGGGCTCAGCCGACGGGTGCCGCCGGGTCGTCGCCGGTGCGGCCGAGGCCCTCGGGGGCTTGGAGGTGCTGGTCAACTCGGCCGCCGACTTCACGCCCTCCACGTTCGCGGAGACGACCGAGGAGGAGTTCGACCGCGCTCTCGCGGTCAACCTGAAGGGCCCCTTCTTCTGCGCGCAGGCGGCCGCGCCGCACATGATCGCCGCGGGCCTGGGCCGCATCGTCAACCTCGCCGACGTCGCCGGGCTCGAGCCCTGGCCGCGCTTCGCCGCCCACTGCGCCTCCAAGGCGGGTCTGGTGATGCTCACGCGCAGCCTCGCCCAGGAGCTCGCCCCGGTCGTCACGGTGAACGCGATCGCCCCCGGCGCGGTGCTCATGCCCGACGGGGCGGGCGCGCCGGCCACCGGCCGGGCCGCCGGGAAAACGGTGCTCCAGCGGGTAGGGTCACCGGATGACGTGGCGGGAGCCCTCCGCTACCTGCTCGAGGCGGACTACGTGACCGGACACACCCTTGTTGTCGACGGCGGGCGGCTGGTGAGGCCGTGACGACGGTGGACCACCGGCCCTCGACCCCGGCGACCCGCCTGCTCTCCTGGCTGGCGGGCTGCGTCATCGTCGGCTGGATCGTCGTCTACAACGTCCTGCGCGTCGCGGGCGCGACCCCCTCGGAGGCCGCCTGGCCGTCGCTCGCCGCCGGCGCCGCGGTCGGCGCGGTGGTCTTCGCCGGCGCCCTCGTGCTGCGCCGCCGCCTCGCCGCCTCGGGCCGCGTGCTGCGCGCCGGGCCGACTGCGATCCCGTCGCCCTCGGAGCTCGACCCCGCCCAGCGCGACGCGCTCCGGCTCGCCTGGGCGCCCCTCGCCGCCCTGGCGGCCGTGGCGCTGGCCGTGGGCGCCTACCTCGCGGTCGACTGGTTCACCGACTCCGGCGTCCGGGCGAAGACGACGATCATCCTCGCCGCCTGGAACGGCCTGGTGGGGCTCTGGCTCGGCGACGAGGCGCTCCGGCTGCGCCGTGGCGAGGCCGACGGCATCGAGTCGATCGTCCTCGGCTGCACGCTCACCGCGGTCCTCGCCGGCGTCGGGCTCTCCCGGGGCCTCGCCGAGGCCGGTCAGGTCGCGCTGATCGTACTGACCGCGATCGCGGGCTCGTTGGTCGCCATCGCCGTGTGGCGGCTCCAGGGCGCACGCGGGGTGCCCTTCGCGGCCGCGGGCATCGTGATCGTGGCCGCGCTCTCGCTGATCCTGCCGCTGGCGCTCTGACGATGGCGGGGGCCCGGCTGGTCTGCCCGCTCTGCGGGGTCGCCGTCGTGGACGGCGCCGAGCCGGCCCCGGGTGCCTGCGCGGGATGCGGGGCCCTGTTCGCGGGCGGCGGCGAGAGCCCGCCGGCGGGCGTCGCGGCGGCCCTCGCCCACTGGGGGGTGGAGGGGCTCGCCCCCGACGCGCTCGCGCTCCGGCTCTTCGAGGCGGATCCGCCCGCTGCGCCCGCGCCCGGAGCGGCGATCACATCCGACCAGCGCGACGCCTTCTACCTGTGGTGGGTGTTCGTGCGGCCCGGCGAGGACGGCGTCGCGGCGGCGCTGGGGGGTCTTCTGCACCGGTAGTGGCGGGCGGGGCGGGCGATCGGTATCGTCCTGTTGGCACTCTGGTCCCGTGAGTGCCAAGCGTGTGTTCCCGAGGTTCCGGCGCGTCGCGCCCGGGCCGCGTGCGGGAGTGCCACCCATTTGAACCCGGGAGGGCCGATGAATCTCAAGCCTCTGGGCGATCGTGTGATCGTCAAGGCAGTGGAGCAGGAGCAGGTCACGGCGAGCGGACTCGTGCTGCCGGACACGGCGGCCGAGAAGCCGCAGCGCGGCATCGTCCTCGCCGTCGGCGAGGGTCGTTGGGTCGACGGCGAGCGGCTTCCGCTCGAGGTGTCGGACGGCGACGAGGTCATCTACTCGAAGTACGGCGGCACCGAGGTGAAGCTCGAGGGCGAGGACGTCCTCATCCTCAGCGAGCACGACATCCTCGCGCGCGTCGCCACCGCGCCGGCCAAGAAGAAGGCCGCCAGCAAGAAGAAGTAGCCGGGGCGCCGTCCCGCGCTCGCCGACATCCGGATTACGCAAGGAGAAGGGCCAAAGATGGCAAAGCTGATCAAGTTCGACGAGGACGCCCGCCGCGCGCTCGAGCGCGGGGTCAACACCCTGGCCGACGCGGTCAAGGTGACCCTCGGCCCCAAGGGCCG
>LNEQ01000244.1 GCA_001464995.1 Actinobacteria bacterium Ga0077541 | reverse complement strand
ATGGTGATCGAGTCGATCCAGGCGGGGGCGCGCGACTTCATCGTCAAGCCCTTCCAGCCCGATCGCGTGCTCGAGGCCATCCAGAAGGCCCTGGCCTAGTGTCCTGAGCCGGAAGCCGCGTGGCGGTTCCCGGCTGCATCTCATCGCGAGGCAGCGTCCTCGACCACCGCAATATTCCCGATATTGCGGTGGATCTGCGTCCTCCCCTCGCGGGAGATTCGCTCGGGAACAGCAGACGAGACTTCCGGCTCAGGACACTGGGCCGACATCCCCAGGGTGCGCCCCCGGGGCGCACCCTGTTAGAACAGCACCTCGATCCCCCAGCGCGAATCGAGGTCCGCGATGTGCCGCAACATCCGCACGCTCCACAACTTCGACCCGCCCGCGGGCGAGGACGAGGTGCGCGCCGCCGCCCTGCAGTACGTCCGAAAGATCAGCGGCTCCACGAAGCCGTCGCGCGCCAACGCGGAGGCCTTCGACCGGGCGGTGGAGGCCGTCGCCGAGGCCTCCATGCGACTGCTGGGCGAACTGGTGACGAGCGCTCCGGCCAAGAACCGCGAGGCCGAGATCGCCAAGGCCCGCGAGCGCTACCGGCGGCGCCAGGCGGCCTGACGCCGGGCGGCCTCCGGTTGCGCGCGGGCTGACGGCCGGGGGACACTGCCCGCGACCGCCCCGCCGTGCGACCGGAGGCCGCACTGACCCAACGACCGCCGTGGGCCCTGTTCGCGGCCCTGTTCGCCGTCGTCAGCCTGGCGGTGTACGGGCTGGCCCAGTGGCAGCCGTTCGCCGTCGACGCGCCCGCGGCGGCCGGCGTCGCGGGGGGCGATGCGGCCGCCGGGCAGGCGGTCTACGCGCGGGCCTGCGCGAGCTGCCACGGCGCCGGGGGCGAGGGCGGGGTCGGGCCGGCCCTCGCCGGGTCGGGCATCGGCGCGGAGGCGGTCGCCGTCGTCGTGGCGTCCGGCCGCGGAATCATGCCGGCGGGGCTCGTGTCGGGTGACGAGGCGGCGGACGTGGCCGCCTTCGTCGCGCAGGTCTCGGGCGGCGCCGCCGCGCCCGGCGAGGCGGCCGCCACGCGCCCGGGCGGCACGGCGGGTGTCATCGGCGTCCGGCTCACCGGATTGTCGCTCGCCCTGGAGGAGCCCGCGCCGGCCGCCTGGGGCGTCTGGCTCGAGGGGCCGGCGGGCCGGCTGCGCGCCGGCTCGATCGACGCCGGCGAGGGCGCCTGGCGCGACGCGGACGTCGACGACGGGCAGACCCTCCTCGGGCGCTACGACACCGTCCTCGTGGGGAGCACCGCCGACGACCCCGCGCTGTCGGGCGCGTTCGCGCAGGAGCGGATCGACCAGCTGCTGGCCCTGCTGATCGACGACCCCCAGCGCGCCGAGGAGGGATCGGCCCTCGACGCGGCGGCCGCCCAGATCGACGTGCTCAGCGAGCACGTGCGCTTCCTGGCCGCCGCCCGCGACGAGGGCAACCTCGCCAACGTCCGCTTCCACGGGGAGCACATGGTCAACATCACCCGGGGCGAGCCGCTGCAGGACGTCGACGGCAACGGCGACGTGTCGAACCCGGGCGACGGGGTCGGCCTGATCGACGGCCCCGGCGCCCACCTGCGGCGGGTCGGCCTGCTCATCGGCCCGGCGCTCACCGATCGCGACCGCGAGGCGGCGGCGCTCGCGGCGGCGATCGCCCGCGACGGAGAGGTCGCCGGCAGCGCGGAGTCGGTGACGGGGGCGGCGCAGGCCATCGCGGCGATCGAGCGCGCCGACGCCCGGCTCGCGCGGGTGTGGGCCCGGCTGCGCAGCGCGGCCGTCGCGGCTGCCGTCGTGGAGCTGCAGCCGTGAGCGGCCTCGTCGCGCCGCTCGACGTCGCCTCGGCCTACGCCGACGTCATGGAGACGGTCTTCACGAGCGCGATCGCCGGCAAGGCCTGGCTCGCGACGCTGGCGATCCTGCTCGCACTGGTTCAGATCTGCACCGGGGCACGCATCTTCGGCAAGCTCGCCGGCGTGTTGCCCTTCGACGGCGGGACGGCCGCCTCCATCCACCGCTGGTCGGGGCGGCTCGCCGTGCTGGCCACGCTTCCGATCGTCTTCCACTGCGTCACGATCCTCGGCTTCCAGACCACCGACGCACGGGTCGCGATCCACTCGATCGTCGGCTCGTTCGTCTACGGGGTGCTGGCCTCCAAGCTGCTGCTGGTGCGGGTCCACTCGTTCCCGGGATGGGCGCTGCCGGTGGCCGGCGGCACGCTCTTCGCCACCCTCGCGGTGATGTGGGTCACCTCGAGCTGGTGGTACTTCACCGAGGTGCGCTTCGGGTTCTGACACTCTTCCGGCTCCGGCGGGGTGGTCGAGGGAGGGTGGCGGTGGACGCAGGCGGTGCGGGTGGGCGCCCGGTGGCGGTGCTCGGCCTGGGCATCATGGGGAGCCGCATCGCGCGCCGGCTGCTCGACGCCGGCCTCCCGGTCACCGTCTGGAACCGCGACCCCACCAAGCTGCGCGAGGCCGCGGCCCTCGGTGCCGTGGTCGCGCCCTCCCCCTCCGATGCCGCGGCCACGTGCGACGTGGTGCTCATGATGCTGGCCGACGGCCCGGCATCGGAGGAGGTCCTCTGGGGACCCGACGGCATCGCCGGAACCCTCGTGCCGGGAACGGTGGTCGTCGACATGGCCTCGATCCCCGCCCCCGCGGCCCGCTCCCACGCCGAGCGCCTCGCCGCGCAGGGGGTGGCGTACCTCGACGCGCCGGTGTCCGGGGGGGCGCGCGGGGCCGAGGACGGCACACTGACGATCATGGCCGGGGGCGACGCCGCGGCCTTCGCGGCGGTGCACGAGGTGCTGGCACCCCTCGGGCGCTGGAGCCGCATCGGCCCGTCCGGGGCCGGGCAGGTGGCCAAGACCGCCAACCAGCTCATCGTGGGCGTCACGATCGGGGCGGTGGCGGAGGCGCTGCTGCTGGCCGAGGCGGCCGGCGCCGACCCGGCGGCCGTGCGCGAGGCCCTGCTCGGGGGCTTCGCCGACAGCCGCATCCTGCGCGAGCACGGCGAGCGGATGCTCGCGGGCGAGTTCGCGCCCGGGGCGCGCGTCGCCACGCAGCTGAAGGACCTGCACACGGTCGCGGCACTCGCCGAGGAGGCGGGCGTCAGCCTGCCGCTGGCCGAGCGCGTCACCGAGCTGTTCACGGCGCTGCACGACGAGATCGGCTCCGACCTCGACCATTCGGCGCTGATCCTGGAGCTCCGGCGGCGCAGCGGGGAGTCCGCGTGATCCGCTTTTCCGCCCACCTCGGCACGCTCTTCCCCGAGCTGGCGCCCCTCGAGCGACCCGCGGCGGCGGCGGCGGCCGGGTTCGGCGAGGTGGAGGCGTGGTGGCCGCCCGCCGCGAACGCCGGCGACTGGGTCGCGGCCGTGCGCGCGGCGGGCGTGCGGGCCGTCCTGGTGAACGCCGACGGCGGCGACCTCGCCGGCGGCGAGCGCGGCTTCTGCAACGTGCCGGGCCGCGAGGACGAGGTGCTCGCCGCGGTGCGTGCGGCCGCGCATGTGGTGCGGGCCTGCGGCGGCGAGACGGTCAACCTGCTCGTCGGCCGGTACGACCCCTCGCGCCCGCGGAGGGCGCAGCGCGAGGCGGCGGCCGAGGTGGTGCGGGCGGCGGGGGCCGAGGCGCAGGCCCTCGGGGCCCGCGTCGTGGTGGAGCACCTGAACGCCCTCGACGTCCGCGACCCGATGGTCGCGACGCCCGCCGACGCGGCGGCCTTCGTGCGCGCGGTCGGCCACGACCGCGTGCGCGTGCTCTACGACGCCTACCATGCGGCCCGGGCGGGCCTCGACCCGGTGGCCGAGATCGACGGCGTCGCCGACCTGATCGGCCACGTCCAGTACGCCGACAGCCCGGGGCGCGGCGCCCCGGGCACGGGCACGGTCGACCTGCGCCGGATCATCGACCGCCTCGAGGCCGTGGGCTACGGGGGGCCGGTCGGCCTCGAGTTCGTCCCCGCCGGCCCGACCGCCGAGGCCCTGGCCCCGATCGCCGCGCTGAGGGGGGCCGCGTGACGCGCGAGCGGATGCGCGGCATCGCCGTGGCGGTGGCGACCGCGCTCGGCGTGATCGCCGTGGCGATCTCGCTGTTCCAGGACGACGACGAGCCCGGCCCGCCGTCCACGTCGGCCCCCGTCACCGTCACCGCGCCCGAGACGACGCCACCGGCGGCGCCCGTCGCCCCTCCGCCGGAGCCCCCCGCGGTGGCCGGCTGGGGCGACTTCCCCGGCGCGCCACCCGACCTGGCCGCGCCCCCGGGCGGCACCGAGGAGGTCACCGTGGACGGTGGCGCCCCCGTGCTGGCCGTGCGGCGGGCCGACGGCACGCTGCTGGCGACGGCGTCGCTCGACGCCGACGGCGCCGTGACCGACGCGCACTTCTTCGACCGCTCGGGCGATCTGACCCTGGTGGTCGCCGGCCTGCGGGCCGCCGGGGCGGGCTCGGCCGGCTCGGGCGCCCGGGTGCGCTGCGGCTCGTCGGCGAGCGCGCGGTCCGACTTCCGCTGGACCGCGTTCCCCATCCGCTGGCGCCTCGGCACGGCACCCGCACCGCCCGGCATCCGCCGGGCGCAGGCGCTGCTGTCCGTGCGGCGCGCCCGCGGCACCTGGAACGCGAACCGCAGCCACTGCCGCACCATCCCCGACGCCTCGCGCGCCCGCTTCACCTACGTGGGATCGAGCGGGCGCAGGACGGGGCGCGACGGGGTCAACCTCGTCGAGTTCGGAGACCCCGGGCAGCTCGGGGGCGTCTGCGCCGGGACGGTGGCCTGCACCCTCACCTGGATCATCGCCGGGCGGGCCGTCGAGTCGGACATCCGGATCCGGCGCGTGCGGCCGAACGGCTACTTCACCGGGTCGGGACGGCGGCGCGGCATCGACCTGCAGAGCGTGATGGTCCACGAGAGCGGTCACACGCTCGGCTTCGACCACGTCTCGAACCCCACCGTCGCCATGTTCCCGCGCATCTCGGAGCGGACGGTCGGGGGGCGGATCCTCGGACGGGGCGACGCCCTGGTGAACAACCGGACCTACTGACCGGCGCACTCCGCCGGCGGGCCGCTCACTTGGGGCCGCGCCACTTCCTCTCGAAGGGCAGGCGCCAGGTGCGCGGCGCGATCAGCTCGTTCATGGGGGTGCGCGGCCCCCACGAGCCGGCCGGGTACGGGTAGACCTCCGGCGGGTGGTCGAGCAGCTGCTGCGAGATCTCCCACAGCTTCTCGATCCCCTTGCTGCTGGCGAAGAGCGTGTGGTCGCCCATCATCGCGTCGTAGATCAGCCGCTCGTAGGCCTCGAGCACGTCGTCGACGTGCTCCTCCACCTCGTGCAGGGAGAACTGGAGGCTCTGCTTCACGAGCCGCATGCCGGTGCCCGGGCGCTTGCCGTAGAACGACAGCGACATCCGCGTGGCGTCGGCGAGGTCGAACGTGAGGTGGTCGGGGCCGAACTGCCCGACGCCCGAGCCGACCGGGAACATGCTCCGCGGAGGCTCCTTGAAGGCGATCGAGATGATGCGGGCGCCCTCGGCCATGTTCTTGCCGGTGCGCAGGAAGAAGGGCACACCCGACCAGCGCCAGTTGTCGATCTCGCAGCGCAGCGCGATGAAGGTCTCGGTCTGGGAGTTGCGGTCCACGCCCTCGTGGCGGAGGTAGCCGTCGTACTGGCCGCGCACCACGTCGCGCGGCTGGATCGGCTGCAGCGACCGGAAGACCTTGTCCTTCTCCTCGCCGATCGCCGCGGGCTCGAGGGCCGTCGGAGGCTCCATCGCGGTGAAGGCGAGCACCTGCAGCAGGTGCGTCACGACCATGTCGCGGTAGGCGCCCGTGCCCTCGTAGAAGCCCGCGCGGCCCTCCACCGAGAGGGTCTCCGGGACGTCGATCTGGATGTGGTCGATGTGCTGGCGGTTCCAGATCGGCTCGAAGAGGCCGTTGGCGAAGCGCAGGGCGAGGATGTTCTGCGCCGCCTCCTTGCCGAGGAAGTGGTCGATGCGGAAGACGCGCTCGTCGGGGAACACCTCGTTGACGGCGGCGTTCAGCACGCGCGCCGTGGCGAGGTCGACCCCGAACGGCTTCTCCATGATGATCCGCGCGCGGTCGACCAGGGCCGCGTCGCGCAGCGTCGTGACGACGGTCGTGGCGGCCGCCGGCGGCACGCTCAGGTAGTGCAGGAAGCGGACCGGGACGCCCATCTGCTCGACCACGTCGCGGGCGAGCTGGGAGAGGCCGGGCGCGCCCTCGCGGGCGTTGATGTAGACCAGCCGGGCCGCGAAGCGGTCCCACTCGTCCTCGGGCACCGGCTGCCGGCCGAACTCGTCCCACGACGCGCGGGCGAAGGCGCGGAACTGGTCGTCGTCGAAGTCGTCGAAGCTGGTCCCGATCACGCGCATGTCCGGCATCAGGCCGGCCCGGGTCAGGTGCATCAGGCCCGGCAGCAGCTTGCGCCGCGCCAGGTCGCCTGTGGCCCCGAAGAGGACGATGACGTGGGGGTCGAGCGCCGGGACCGCGCTGGTCGCGACGTCGAGGGGTTCGTTCGAGTGCATGACCCCACGCTATTCGGCCCTGGGCAATCTCTCCTTAGCCATGGGGCCAGAGGTCAAGGGGGGTATCGGGGCTGCCGATGGGTTCGGGGCCAGGTCTCCCCGACAGGGACATTCATCGCCGTGCAGCTCGCCACGCTCTCGTACTCGGCCGCCGATGGCTGGTCCGACGACCTACCGGCGCTCGATTCGGACCGCACCCTCGTGATCGCCTTCGCGGCGCCCGAGTTCGGTGCCGATCCACGGCCCTTCGACGACCTCGCCCGGGCCTTCCCGAACTCGCGTGTCGTCGGCTGCTCGACGGCGGGCGAGATCATCGGCACCGACCTGCGCGACGGCAGCGTCGTGGTCGCGGCGGCCCGCTTCGACGCGAGCACCCTGCGCACCGCGTCGGCCGCCGTGCGGTCGTCGGACGACTCGTTCGCCGCGGGCGAGGACATCGCGCGCCGCCTGTCGGATCCCGGGCTGCGCGGCGTGCTGGTGCTCTCGGACGGGCTGGGCGTGAACGGCAGCGAGCTCGTGCGCGGCCTCAACTCGGTGCTGCCGCCGTCGGTGGTGATCACCGGCGGCCTCGCGGCCGACGGCGACCGCTTCGGCGCCACCTGGGTCCTCGACGAGGGCCGGCCCGCCACCGGCGTCGTCCGGGGCATCGGCCTCTACGGCGACGCGCTGCGGCTGGGCCACGGATCGATGGGCGGCTGGGACATCTTCGGGCCCGAGCGCACCATCACCCGGTCCCGGGCCAACGTGCTGCACGAGCTCGACGGCCGCCCCGCGCTCGATCTCTACAAGAGCTACCTCGGCGAGCTGTCGGGGGGGCTGCCGGCCACCGGCCTGCTGTTCCCCCTGGCGATCCGCCCCGCCGGGTCGCGGCCCGACGATCCGAGCCTCGTGCGCACGATCCTCGCCGTCGACGAGGACGAGCGGTCGATGACCTTCGCGGGCGACATGCCCGAGGGCGCGCGCGCCCAGCTGATGCGCGCCAACGTCGACCGCCTCATCGAGGGCGCCGCCGACGCGGCGCTGAGGGTCGAGCGGGACGACTCCACCGGGCCGATCCTCGCCCTCGGCATCAGCTGCGTGGGACGACGGCTCGTGCTGGGCGAGCGCACGCAGGAGGAGATCGAGGCCACCGTGGAGTGCCTGCCCGACGGCGTGCAGCAGATCGGCTTCTACTCCTACGGCGAGATCTCGCCCCATGCCAGCGGCCTCTGCGAGCTCCACAACCAGACCATGACGCTCACCACGATCCGCGAGATCACGGGGTGAGCCACCCGCTCCTCGACCGCCAGCTGCGCCGCCTGGGCCTCGACGCGTCCACGCCTCCGGACACGGCCGCCTGGGCGACGATGCTCGAGCGGGTCGCGGCGACCTACGGGACCGCCGACACCGAGCGGTACCTCCTGGAGCGCTCGTTCACGCTCTCCTCCGAGGAGATGCAGGAGCTCTACCGCACGCTGCGCCGCCGCGAGGCCGAGCAGGCCGCCCTCCGGCGCGTCGCGATCACCGTCGCCTCCGGCGAGGAGCCCTCGGTGGTCTTCGACCTGGTCGCGCGCGAGGCCGCGAGCCTGTTCGAGGCCGAGGGAGGCCGCGTGGTGCGCTTCGTGGACGGCGAGGGCGTCGTCGCCGGCGCCTGGGGGGTGGACGAGGAGGTCAGCGAGCGGGCCAGGTCGGTGCGCATCCCCCTCGACGGCGCGTCCGCCTCCGCGCGCGTGCACCAGACCGGCGAGCCGGTGCGCATCGACGAGTGCCCGGTCGGCGACGGCCCGGCCGCCGCCCTCTCCTTCCGGGCGGGCGTCGCGGCCCCCGTGCACCTGATGGGCCGCCTCTGGGGCGCCGTCGCGTCGATGAGCACCCGTGCGGGCGGGCTGCCGGAGGGGGCCGAGGAGACGCTCGCCGAGTTCGCGCGCATGGTCGCCCTGGCGATCGCCAACTCGGAGGCCATCTCCCAGCTCGAGCGGCGCGCCGTGTCAGATCCCCTGACGGGGCTCGCCAACCACCGCGAGTTCCACGAGCGCCTCATGCGCGAGGTGGCCCGTGCCGAACGCGAGGGCACGGCGCTGAGCGTGGTCCTGATGGACCTCGACCACTTCAAGCAGGTCAACGACATCCACGGCCATCAGATCGGCGACCTGGTGCTGCGCGAGACCGCCGACCGCCTGCGCGGCGCCGCCCGTGAGGGCGAGATCATCGGCCGGGTCGGCGGGGAGGAGTTCGCCTGGATCATCCCCTGCGCCTCCGCCCCCCAGGCCCACGCGGCCGCCGAGCGGATCCGCGAGGCGATCCGCGACACGCCCTTCCCCACGGTGGGCTCGCTGACGGCCTCGTGCGGGGTCTGCGACCTCGCGACGGCGGGCGGCCCGCAGGAGCTCTTCCGGCTCGCCGACAGCGCCCTGTACGCCGCCAAGAGCCACGGCCGCGACCTCACGATCTCCTACTCCCCCGACGCGTCCTACGACCTCTCGGCCAACGAGCGCGCCGAGCGCATGGAGCGGGCGAACGCCCTCCACGCCCTCCGCGCCCTCGCGCGCGCCATCGACGCCAAGGACGCCTACACCCAGCAGCACTCCGAGCGGGTCGCCGACCTGGCCGTGCGGCTCGCGACGGCCATGGGCTGGTCGGCCCTCGAGGCCTCGCGCCTCCGCGAGGCGGGCCTGGTGCACGACGTCGGCAAGATCGGCGTCTCCGACACCATCCTCCTGAAGCCCGGCCGGCTGACCGCCGCCGAGTACCACCAGGTCAAGGAGCACGCTGCCCTCGGCGCGCGCATCGTGCAGGAGGTGCTGAGCGACGACCAGGTGGCGTGGGTGGCGCACCATCACGAGCGCTGGGACGGCGGCGGCTACCCCGACGGGCTCGCAGGCGAGGAGATCCCCGAGGGCGCGCGGCTGATCGCCGTCGCCGACACGTGGGACGCCATCACCGTGGCGCGCGGGTACGGGGCGCCGATGTCGCGCGACGAGGCGCTCGCAGAGTGCCGGCGCAACTCGGGGCTGCAGCTCTGGCCCCAGGCCGTCCGCGCGCTGGAGGCCCTGATCGACGCCGGAGCCGTGGAGGTGGCCGCCCCGGGCGAAGGCGCGCCCGCCCCCGCGCTCACCGGCGCGAGGGCGGGCCGCCGGCCCTACGTCGTGCGGCGCCCTCCGGAGCGCGAGCCGGCGAACAGGCGGTAGAGCCAGAGCAGCAGCACCGCGCCCGCGATCGCGGTGAGCCAGGTCGAGATGTCGAAGAAGTCGTCGAGCGGGTCGGCGTCGAAGATGGCTCCGGCCAGGAAGCCGCCGACGAGCGCCCCGGCGATGCCGATGAGCGTGGTGACGATGATGCCGCCGGGGTCCGACCCGGGGAGGAGCTGCTTGGCGATGATGCCCGCCAGCAGTCCCAGGATGATGAACGCGATGATTCCCACTGTGCCTCCGGTCCGGTCAGATGAATGCACCGGCAGGTGCCCGTGGCGACCGGGTCGTCAAACCTCGCGCACCGGTCCGTCGGTGGGCGTCCAATTGGACGCCCACCGCTCGTCCAATTGGACCATCGCCGCAAAGCGCCTGCGCAGAACCGCTTTCCGCCGCCGTCCTCGTCACCCTTCACGCCCCGGCGTCCCTGCCCGCGCCTCAGAGCCGGGCCGGGCGCCGAGGTGCGCGACCCTCGTCCTCAGCCTGAATCCGGCGACCTCGCGGCGCGGATGCGCGAGATGGCGCGACCGCAGGGGTCACCCTGGTGGTGCGACGCCGAATCCCCCCTGACGCGGGGCTCTCACGCCCCGCATCCACGATCTCCGCCGGATTCAGGCTCAGACGGGGATCGCGTCCCACATCCGGCGCACCGACGCGGCGCGGTTGAGCGTGTAGAGGTGGATCCCCGGGGCGCCGGCGTCCGCCAGCTCGGCGCAGAGGCGCGTGGCCGTCTCGACCCCGAGCTCGGCCACGGCGGCGGGGTCGTCGGCCACCAGGTCGAGGCGGCGCCCGAGATCGGCGGGGATGTCGGTGCGGTTCATGGCGGCCATGCGCCGCACTCCGGCCACGCTGACGAACGGCATCACGCCGGCGACCACGGGGCGGTCGCTGCCGAGGTCGGCCAGCTCCTGCACCAGGCGCCGGTAGTGCTCCACGTCGAAGAAGAACTGGGTCACGGCGAAGTCGGCCAGGCGCAGCTTGTCGGCGAGGTGGCGCCGGTCGCCGGTCCGGTCGCCCGAGCGCGGGTGCAGCTCCGGATGCGCGGCGACGCCGATGCAGAAGCCGCCCGGATGGGCGCGCACCACCTCGACCAGCTCGATGGCGTGGGTGAACTCGCCGCCGGGAGGGCTTCCGTCGGCCGGCGGGTCGCCGCCGAGGGCCAGGATGTTGTGCACGCCCCGTCGCGCGTACTCGTCGAGGAGCGCGTCGATCTCCGCCCGGGTGTGGCCGACGCAGGTGAGGTGGGCCATGGTCGGGAACGGATGCTCGGCGTTCATGCCGACCACCAGCTCGCGGGTGCGGTCGGTGGTGGTGCCGAGCGCGCCGTAGGTCACCGACGCGAACGATGGCCCGAGGTCGACCAGACCGGCGAGCGCCTCGTGGAACTGGCGCTCGGCGTCGTCGCTCCGCGGCGGGAAGAACTCGAGCGAGCGTGTCCGCCCCGCCGCGAGCAGGCCGGCGATCGAGGTCGTGCCCGGTGCCGGGCTTGCGGTATCCGCGCTCATCCCCATAGGTCTACAGTCCCGACGCCCCACGCGCCGACCGGAGGAGCGGGATGGACGCCCCATATCGCCACATCGCGTGCTGCATCGACGCCTCCGAGGCCTCGCGGCGGGCCCTCGCCGAGGGGCGGAAGCTGCGGGCCCTCGGCCAGGCGCGCTTCTCGCTGGTGCATGTCGTGCAGTACCCCGTGCCGTACTCGATCGGCTTCACCCCCCAGCCGGCGCCGGCCGAGCTGCTCCCGGGCGCTGAGGCGTGGCTCTCGTCGGTCGGCGACGAGGTGCCCGAGGCCGAGACGGTGCTGCTCCAGGGCTACCCGCCCGCCGAGGCGTGCGAATGGGCCGCCCGCCAGGCTGTCGACCTGCTGATCTGCGCCGCGCACCGCAACCTGCCCCAGCGGCTCGCGCTCGGCAGCTTCGCGCACTACCTGGTCAATCACGCGCCCTGCCCCGTGCTCGTGCTGCGCCCGCCGGTGCCCCCGGGCTGATCCCGGGGGGGTCAGAGCTCGTCGAAGCCGACGGAGAAGGTGTCGCAGCTGGCCACCTCGCCGCCCTGGAAGCCCTTCAGGAACCAGCGGGTGCGCTGCTCCGAGGTTCCATGGGTGAAGCTCTCGCGGTTCACGCGCTGCCCGGCCTGCGAGGCGATGCGGTCGTCGCCGATCGCGGCGGCGGCCGTGAGGCCCTCCTCCAGGTCGCCGTCCTCGAGGATCTGGCGCTGGTAGGCCGTGTGCCCCCAGACGCCCGCGAAGCAGTCGGCCTGGAGCTCGAGGCGCACCGAGAGCTCGTTCGCCTCCTCGGGGCGGTCGCGCTGGGCCTGGTTCACCTGCGGCAGGATGCCCAGGACGTTCTGCACGTGGTGCCCGACCTCGTGGGCGATCACGTAGGCCTGCGCGAAGTCGCCGGGTGCACCGAAGCGGTCGCGCAGCTCGCGGAAGAAGCCGAGGTCGAGGTACACCCGCTGATCGGCGGGGCAGTAGAAGGGCCCGGTGTCCGACGTGGCCGCCCCGCAGCCGGTCCGGACACCGCCGTTGAAGAGCACCAGCGTCGTTCGCGGGAACTGCTCGCCGGCCTCGGCGAAGATGCCGGTCCAGGCGTCCTGCACGTCGTCGGTCACGAAGCGCATGAACGCCGTCAGGTCGGCGTCCGGGTCGGGGGCGCTCTCGTCGAACGAGGGGCCGTTCGCCTGCGGCGCCTGCGGGAAGCCGTCGAGGCTGGCGTCGGGGGTGAAGCCGGCCGCTCCTCCGCCGCCCATGAACGTGATCAGCAGGGCGATGATGACGCCGACGATCCCGAGGCCGCCCGCGCCGCCCGCCAGGCCGCCGGGCATCCGCCCCGTCCCGCGGCTGGTGGAGCCCCGCAGGTCCTCCAGATCGCCGCCGTCCCCGCCCGTCCTGCGCCACTTCACGATGTCCGCCTCCGTCGCCCGCGGCAGTCTACGACAGGCCGTCTCGGGGCGGCAGGGGCGTCCGCGCGCCGTCCTAGTCTCCCGGCGTGACCCCCGAATCCGGCGCCGGCGCGCTCACCACCGAATCCCTGCTGGTCGGGGCCGCGATCGCCCTCGGCGCGCGCGACGTGCCCGGGTGGTCCGACGAGGAGACCGCCGTCGCGAGCGAGCTCGGCGCCCACCCGCCGGCGCCCGGCGTCCTGGCGGCGCTCCGCGCCGCCGTGGCCGAGGGCTCCGACCCGCTCGGCGAGGCGTTCTGCGCACTCCGCGATCCCGAGCGGCGGCGGCCGGACGGGGCCACATACACGCCGCCGGCCATCGTGGCGTCGATGGTGGAGTGGGCGGCGTCCGAGCCCGCGCCCGGCCGCGTCGTCGACCCGGGCGCCGGGTCGGGCCGGTTCGCGGTCGCCGCCGGACGCCGGTTCGCGCGGGCCGCACTGCTGGCCGTGGAGCGCGACCCTGTGGCCGCCATCACGTGCCGCGCCCACCTCGCCGCGGCCGGCCTCGCGGGCCGCTCCCGCGTGGTGGTGGCCGACTACCGCACGGCCGACCTCGGGGCGGACGACGGGCGGACGCTCTTCCTCGGCAACCCGCCCTACGTCCGCCACCACCAGATCGAGGCGGGGTGGAAGGAGTGGCTCACCCTGACCGCGCACGCCCACGGCCTGGAGGCGAGCCAGCTCGCCGGGCTGCACGTGCACTTCTTCCTCGCCACGGCGGCCCGCGCGCGGGCGGGCGACGGCGGCGCGTTCATCACCTCCTCGGAGTGGCTCGACACGAACTACGGCCGGCTCGTGCGCGAGCTGCTGCTCGGTCCGCTCGGCGGCGAGGCGATCCACGTGCTCGAGCCGACGGCGGCGCCCTTCGACGACGCCGCGGTCACGGCGGCGATCACCTGCTTCCGGGTCGGCCGCCGGCCGGGCTCGGCCATCCGGATGCGCCGCCTCGACGCGGTCTCGGGGCTCGGCGCGCTGGAGGGAGGGCGCGAGGTCCCCGCCGACAGCCTCGGCGGAGCGCCGCGCTGGAGCCCGCTCACGCGGCGCGCCCGCGCCGTGCCCGCCGGCCACGTCCAGCTCGGTGAGATCTGCCGCGTGCACCGGGGCGCGGTGACCGGCCGCAACTCCACCTGGGTCGTGCGCGCCGGCGAGGTGGACCTGCCGGAGTCGGTGCTGTTCGCCAGCATCACCCGGGCCCGCGAGATCTTCGAGGCGGGGCCCGCGCTGTCGGCCACCGACCACCTGCGCCGCGTGGTCGATCTGCCCCACGACCTCGACGTCTTCGAGGGCGCGGAGCGGCGCAGCATCACCCGCTTCCTGCGGGTGGCCCGGCGCGACGGGGCGCACGACGGCTACATCGCCCGCGCCCGCCGGGCGTGGTGGTCGGTCGGCCTGCGCCCCCCCGCGCCGATCCTCGCGACCTACATGGCACGCCGCCCGCCGGCCTTCGTGCGCAACCAGGCGGGCGCGCGCCACATCAACATCGCGCACGGCCTCTACCCGCGCACCGATCTCCCCGACGAGGTGCTGACGCGGCTCGTGGCGGCGCTGCGGCAGAGCGTCTCGGTGGACGACGGGCGCACCTACGCCGGCGGGCTCACCAAGTTCGAGCCGCGCGAGATGGAACGGCTGCTGGTGCCCGACCCGTTCCTCGCCGGCGACGAGGCGGCATGAGCGCCTTCCTCTCCCCGCCCCGGTGGAGCCCCGAGTCGCTCGAGCGCGACGTGGCCGCGGCCGTCGACACTTTCCGCCGCGAGCGCGAGCAGGAGCCGCTCGGTCAGTACCCGGCCCACGTGGACGAGTGCCTCGGGACGATGGAGGAGCTGATCGAGCTGACGGTCGACCTCTCCCAGTTGCGCGAGCGGGCGGTAGAGGTCGTCACCGAACCCCGCCT
>LNEQ01000243.1 GCA_001464995.1 Actinobacteria bacterium Ga0077541 | reverse complement strand
CGCCAGGCGGCCGTGCTGGCGTCGGCGACGCTGATGGCCACCGAGCGCATGCGCACCCTGCGCCGCAACGACGCCAAGACGGCCCAGGAGGCCGCCGTCGCGCAGGCCCTGATCGCCGCCGGCTTCACCCGGGTCGAGCGGCCGCGCGCCATCCGTACGCTCGAGGACGCCCCGGCGCCGGGCGAGTTCTGCGACGAGGTGGACTTCGGCGGACGCAAGGCCGACCTGGTGGTCGGGCTGTGGGACCGCCGCCGGATGCCGCTGGAGTGCAAGGTCTCCAACTCGATGACCAACTCGTTCAAGCGGGTCAACAACGACGCCGCCGTGAAGGCCGTCGGCTGGCTGCGCGCCTTCGGTGAGGACCAGGTCGTGCCCGCCGCGGTGCTGTCGGGCGTGTTCAAGGCCGCCAGCCTGGAGAGCGCGCAGTCGCGCGGCCTGACGGTCTTCTGGGCCCACCGCCTCGACGACCTCGTCGAGTGGATCGGGAGGACGCGGGTCTAGGCGACCGCCGGGCGCGGGTCTCCCTCAGGCGGCCACCAGCACGGGGCGCCCCTCGCCGACGCCGATCCGCACGTCGGTGGCGCGCCGGTCGAAGCGGACCGACTGGCCGCGCACGATCACCTCGACGCCCGCCTCGACGACGTCCGCGCACAGGAGGTCGTCGAGCCCGTGCGCGTCGGTGATCTCGATCAGGAGGCCGGCGCCGCCGTGCCCCGACAGCTCGTGCGCGCGCACCCTGCCGCCGACGCGCGCCGAGCCGCCGCGGATCGCGCCGCCGCGCCCCATGGCCGTCAGGTCGCCGCCGACGTCGATGTCGCAGCCGGTCGCGCCCGCCCCGGTGAGGCGGAGCGCGCCGGGCGTCTCGATGGAGCAGCCGTGGGCGGCCGCCACGCGCACGCCGGCCTCCGTCGCCGGCCGCCGCGACGGGACGGCGGCGCCGAGGAAACCGGCCGCCGCGGCCAGACGTGCGAGCGGGTCGCCGAGCAGCTCCGGCACCGCGAGGGCGCGATGGGCGGCGCCGGTCTCCGCCGTCAACTCGGCGCAGAGACCCGGCCACGCACGACCCGCCGCCGTGAGCAGGGAGTGGGCCTCGTCGAGACGGTCGGCCAGGCCGTCGAAGCGCTCGGCCGACAGCAGCCGGATGACCCGCGCGACATCGACCTGCCCGGCGGCGGCGCGCACCTGCCCGGCCATCGCGACCAGGGCGTCGATGTCGTCGGCGACGTCGTGCAGGGGCGCGTGGAGGCGCCGGCGCAGGGCCGTGAGCGCCCCCGCGGCGAGAACCGCGCCCGTGACCCGCCCCTCGATGTCCAGCTCGCCGCCCGCGCGGAGCGCGGCGCGGTCGGCGCCCCCCTCCAGCCGCAGCGAACCAGTGGCCGCGAGCTCGCCGCCGGGCGAGACCCGGCCGGTCACGCTGAGCGAGCCGCGCACCGTCCGCAGGCCCTCCGAGCGGTCGATGTTCCCCTCGATCGTGTGCGTCGGCGCCACGACCACCCCGCCCCCGGCCAGGACCGGGGCGCCATCCCGTGCCGCGCGGATCTCGACGCGGTCGCCGGGCCGCTGCCGCGCGACGGCCCCGTCTCCGGCGTGGGCGGCCGCCTCCGCGCCACCCACGCCGAGCAGGGTTCCCGCCTCGACGCCCCCGTCGGGTCCAGCGGTCACGGCGAAGGTCCACTCCACGTCGTTCTCCTCGGTCGGCAGGGGCGCGGGACGGTGTGCGCCGGCACCCCTGTCATCGGCACGTCCGCCACCGGAGCAGGAGCGGCTAGAGAAACCTCGCTCAAGAGTTGAGCCGCGTACGACGACCCACACTGTATGTGGAGTTTTTCGAGTTTCGCCGCGCTGCTCACGGGTGCCGCAGGGGCCGCCCTCCTCCTGGCGTCCCCGGCAGCCGGGGCGGAGCTCGACGAACGCGCGACGCCCGTCCTCACCGCCCGCGTCGTCGTGCCCGGGCCCGCGCTCGGTGCCCCGCGCGCGGGGGCGAGGCACGTGATGCGGCTGGCCGGCGCCACCACCTGGTCGGGCGCGGCCCAGCGCCTGATGGTGACCGGACGGCACCGTGACGCGCGCGGGCGCGACTGGGTGCGCGTGCAGGTCCCCGTGCGGCCCAACGGGTCCAACGGATGGGTGCCCGCCGAGCGCCTGCGCCTGAGCGCGACCCGCATCCGCTTCGAGGTCCACCTCGGGTCGCGGCGCCTGGAGATCTGGCGGGGCACGCGCCGCCTGGCGTCCTGGCCGGCCGGCATCGGCCGCCCCGGCACGCCCACGCCGGTCGGTCGCTTCGCCATCCAGGATCCCGTGCCGACGCTCCCGGGATGGCGGGGCGTCTACGGCGCCCACACGCTGACCCTCACCGCCCACTCGCCGACCCTGCGCCGCTTCATGGGCGGCGACGCGCTGGTGGCGATCCACGGCGCGGGCAGCGGCCGGTCGTGGCGGGTGGGCACTCCCTCCAGCTACGGCTGCGTGATCCTCTCCGAGCCCGCCCTCGCGGTCGCGGCCCGCTACGCGCGGGCGGGGACGCCGGTGATCATCGACCGATCGTAGTCCGGACGGGGAGCCGGACCGTATCCTGGTCTGATGCTTCCGTTCTCCCAGCGCGCATGGGCGCTCCTGCTCGCCGTCGTCTGCGCGTGGTGGGTCATGCTGGCCTTCGGCCGCACCGCGCGGATGGCCGAGATCATCGGCGTCGATGAGACGGAGATCCGCGCGCTCGGAGCACGGGACCTGGTGAACCTGGTCGCGCTGGTGCTGCCGGGCGACCCGCGGCCGGCCATGGCCGCGCGCGCGGTGTTCGACCTGTCCGACGCGGCCCGCCACGGCCGCGGCAACCCGCGGGTCCTGGCGATGACCGCCGGGTTCGCCGCCTTCGGGGCCCTCGGGCTGCTCGGCAGACGGTGAGCACGGCGCTCTCGAGCGGCGCCGCGATGCGCCGCACCGGCCCGCGCGACGGGATCCCGGTGGTGTGCGTCAACGGCGGCACCGGCCGCCTCGCCCCGGGCGACTGGAGCGGATCGCTGGAGTGGCTCGTGCAGACGCTGGCGCCCCGGTTCCCGGCGCTGGCGTTCCACGAGGTGCGCTACCGGGTGAAGTCGTGGAAGGTGCTCGAGCAGTGCATCGAGGACGCCTGGGCCGCGCTCGACGCGGTCCAGGACCCCCAGGGCCGCCGCACCCTGATGGTCGGGTTCTCGATGGGCGGGGCCGTCTCGATCGGCTGCGCCGGCCATCCCAGCGTCAGCGGGGTCGTCGGCCTCGCGCCCTGGATCCCGCCCCGACTGGACGTCCGCGCGCTCGAGGGCAAACGCATGTCGGTGATCCACGGGTCGCTCGACGGCGGCCTGCCGGGCATCCCCGGCGTCAGCCCGCGCAGCTCACGGGCCGGCCTCGACCGCATCGCCGCCGCCGGCATCGAGACCCGCTACTCGCTGATCCGCGGCGCCGTGCACCCCATCGCGGTGCGCTGGCGCGGCGGCCGGCCGCTGCCCCTGCCCCGGGCGCGCACCTGGGCGCGCCTCGTGGGCGAGGAGCTGACCCGGTTTCAGGCCGAGGAGGGCGCCTGAGCCGCGCGGCGGGCGAGGCGCTCCGCCGCGGGGACCTTCACGTCCCAGGCGAGGCCGAGCTTCTCCAGCCCGCGGATCGTCCACCAGCTCATGTCCACCTGGCGGCGCCCGAGGCCGTGGATCGCCGAGCCGGGGAAGGCGTGGTGGTTGTTGTGCCAGCCCTCGCCGAAGGTCGGCAGCGCCACGATCCAGTTGTTGCGGCTCTCGTCGTCGGTCTCGTACGGCCGGCGGCCGAACGTGTGGCAGACCGAGTTGACGCTCCAGGTCATGTGATGGAACAGGAAGATGCGCACCAGCCCGCCCCACACCAGCCCGGTCATGCCGCCGCGCAGCGTCGGATCGACCGCGAAGCCGATGGCGAAGGGGATCGCCAGGGTGAGGACGACCCACAGCATGTAGAGCCGGTCGATGCGTCGGATGACCGGGTCGTCGTACAGGTCGCGCCCGTAGCGGCGGCCGCGCTCCATGCCCTTGGTCGACACCAGCCAGCCCATGTGGGCGTGGAAGAAGCCGCCGAGGCCGCCGAAGAGCCCCTCGCGCCGGCCGGCGTGCGGGGAGTGCGGATCCCCGTCGCGGTCCGACAACGCGTGGTGCTTGCGGTGGTCGGTGACCCACTGGGTCACGGGCCCCTGCAGCGTCATCGACCCGAGGATCGCGAACAGGCCGCGTATGGCCGGCGTGGTCTTGAAGGCCTTGTGCGAGAAGAGCCGGTGGTAGCCGACAGTGATGCCGAGACCGCAGGCGGTGTAGAGCACCACCAGCATGGCCACGTCCACCGGCCTCACGGCGACCCCCCACAGCAGGCCCATGGCCGACAGCACGCCGAGCGGCGGCACGATGACGGCGATCAGCGTGATCACCCGGCTCGGGATGCTGGTGCTCAGCCGGACCGTGGCGACCGGCGGCCCGGTGGCCGTTGGCTGGTTCACGTGGACCCGTCCCTCATTCGACGACAGGGTAGTCGGGAGGCCGGAGTCCGGGTCCCCTCATCCGTCTACGTCGGCTCACCGTATACGGATGAGATGACATCCGGACGTGCCATCCGTTCGCGGAGACCGGTATGAGGGTCGCGGTGATCGGGTCGGGGATCGCGGGGCTGGGAGCCGCGCACGCGCTCTCGCGGGTCCACGACGTCGAGGTCTTCGAGCGCGACACGCGGCCCGGCGGCCACGCCAACACCGTCACGATCCCGCGGCCGGGTGGCGGCGAGCTGCACCTCGACACGGGCTTCCTGGTGCACAACGAGCACAACTACCCCCTGCTCAGCCGCCTCTTCCGCGAGCTCGGGGTGGCGGTGCAGGACTCGGACATGTCGTTCGCGGTCAGCGCGCCCTCGGAGGGCGTCGAGTACTCGGCCGTGCGCCTCTGGTCGCAGCCGCGGGCGCTGGCGAACCCGGCCGTGCGCCGGCTTCTCCGCGAGGTGGTCCGCTTCATGAGGACGGGACAGACGGCCCTCGAGGAGTATCACGCGGCCAGCACGCTCGACGACTACGTGACGCAGGAGGGGTACTCACGGCGCTTCCGCGACCTCTTCCTGGTGCCGTTCGCGTCGGCGCTCTGGTCCACCGCGCCGGCGCAGACGCTCGCCTTCCCGGTGTCCTATGCGGTGCGCTTCTTCCAGAACCACGGTCTGCTCGGCTTCCGGCGGCACCAGTGGCGCACGGTCACCGGGGGCAGCCGTTCCTACGTCGCCGCCATCACGGCACCGCTCGGCGCGCGGCTGCGGCTGGGGACCGAGGTGCGCGCCGTCACCCGCGACGCCGACGGCGTCGATGTGCGGACCGCCGACGACGCGGTGCATCGCTTCGACGCGGTGGTGGTCGCCTCCCACGCCCCCCAGGCGCTGGCGATGCTCACCGACGCCGACGCGCGCGAGCGGGAGGTGCGCTCAACAGCACCGTGCTCCACACCGACGAGAGCCTGCTGCCGCGCCGGCCGGCATCGCGCGGGTCGTGGAACTACCTGATCGACGACCCGGCGGCGCCGTCGGCGCTCCCGACGGTCACCTACTACCTCAACAAGCTCCAGGCGATCGACGGGCCCGAGCACTACTGCGTCACACTGAACCGCGACGACCGCATCGCCGAGGAGCGTGTGATCCGGCGCATCGAGTACGCCCACCCGCTCTACACCTTCGCGTCGCTGGCGGCGCAGGAGCGCCTGCCCTCCCTCGACGGCCGGCGCCGCACCTGGTTCTGCGGCGCTTATCACGGGTTCGGCTTCCACGAGGACGGCCTGGCCTCCGGCCTGCGCGCGGCCGCGGCCCTCGGAGCGCCCTGGTGAGATCGGCGCTCTACGAGGGGACGCTGATGCACGCGCGCACGGTGCCGACGCGCAACGTCTTCCGCTACCCGGTCTGCTTCTACGGGCTCGACCTCGACGAGCTCGCCGAGCTCGACCGCCGCATCGCGCTGTTCGGCTACAACCGCCGCAACGTCGTGACGTTCCGCGACGGCGATCACCTCGGCGACCCCGCGCGACCGGTGAAGGAGAACGTCCTCGCGTTCCTCGCCGTGCACGGCATCGACCTCGGGCCGGGGGCGCGGGTGACGCTGCTCACCAACCTGCGGCTGCTCGGCTACGTCTTCAACCCCGTCAGCTACTTCTACTGCTACCGCGCCGACGGAGAGCTGGCGGCGATCGTGGCCGAGGTGTCCAACACCTTCGGCGAGCGCCACCCCTATCTGCTCACCGCCGACAACCAGGTCAAGGACGGGGCGCGCCGCGTCTACGAGCACCCCAAGCGCATGCACGTCTCCCCGTTCTTCGGCATGGATCAGACCTACCGCTTCTCGTTCACCGAACCCGGGGAGAAGGTCCGCGCGGGGGTGGGGATCATCGAGGGCGACCAGCGGCCGTTCTGGGCCGAGCTGACCGGCGTGCGCCGGCCGCTCACCAACGCGGCGCTGGCCCGGGCCCTCACGCGCTACCCGTTGATGTCGCAGCAGGTGACCGGACTCATCCACTGGCAGGCGGTGAAGCTCGCAATGAAGAAGGTGCCCTTCCATCGCAAGCCGCGGTTCTCCACGGGGCAGGGCTCGCGCCCGGCCCCCGAGCCCACGGGAGCCGTCGCGACGCTCGAGGCGCCCGTGCCCGACGCGGCCCCGCCCGTCCCCGGGCGCACGTCGCTGCGCCCGCTGCCGCCGGCCCGGCGCTCCCCCTTCACGCCGCTCGCGCGGCGCGCGGCCCTCTGGGGCCTGGGCAACCCGGTGCGCGGGCGCATCCGGCTCGAGCTGCCCGACGGCACGGTGCGCCACGGCGGCGGCCCGGCCACCGGGCCCGAGATCACGGTCACCGTCAACTCCAAGAATCTGTGGCGCCGCCTCGCCACGCGCGGGCGCCTGGCGATCGGCGAGTCGTACGTCGCGGGCGACTGGCGCACCGACGACCTGGTCGGCCTGCTCGAGACGCTCGCGCTCTCGGGCGAGTGGGCGCGGCACCGCCCGCCCTGGTCGGCCTGGATGGAGATCCAGCGACGTCGCCCGCACCTGCCGCCGCGCTCCGACCTGCCCGGCGCCAAGCGCGACATCCAGTACCACTACGACCTCGGCAACGACCTCTACGCGCTCTTCCTCGACCCGTCGTGGACCTATTCCTGCGCGTTCTTCGAGCACCCGGGCATGTCGCTGCAGGAGGCGCAGGAGGCCAAGTACCGGCGCATCTGCGACAAGCTCGGGCTCGGCCCCGATTCGCACGTCCTCGAGATCGGCTGCGGGTGGGGCGGCTTCGCCCTGCACGCCGCGCGCGAGTGGGGCGCGCGGGTCACCGGCCTGACCCTCTCCGAGGAGCAGGCCGCGCTCGCCCGGCAGCGCATCGACGCGGAGGGGCTCTCGAGCCGCATCGAGATCCGGCTGCAGGACTACCGGGTGACCGAGGGGGGCTTCACGCACGTCGCCTCGATCGAGATGCTGGAGGCGATCGGCCACCGCGAGCTGCCGGTCTTCTTCCGCGCGGTCGACCGCCTGCTGGCGCCGGGCGGCGTCGCCTGCGTCCAGACGATCGCCGTGCCCGACCAGACCTACGAGCGCTACCGCCGCGGGCACGACTGGATCCGCGAGTACGTCTTCCCCGGCGCGCTGATCCCCTCGATGGAGGCGATCACGAAGGCCATGACGCGCTCGTCCGGCCTGATCGTGCACGGCGTCGAGAACATCGGCTACCACTACGCCGAGACGCTGCGCCAGTGGCGCGAGCGCTTCCTGGCGAACCGGGCCGAGGTGCTGGCGCTCGGCTACGACGAGCGCTTCATCCGCACGTGGGACTTCTACCTCGCGTTCTGCGAGGCGGCCTTCCGCACGCGCGCCCTGCACGACTACCAGCTGGTGCTGACGCGGCCCTTCAACGACCGGCTGCCGCGCGAGCCCAGCGCCCGCATGACCTTCTGAGGGGGACGACCGCATGTCGCTGAACGGAAAGCTCGTGTGGATCACCGGGGCCTCGTCGGGCATCGGCGCCGAGGTGGCGCTCGAGCTGGCGCGGCGCGGCGCGCGGGTGGTGGTCACCGCCCGGCGGGCCGAGGCGCTCCAGGAGCTGGCGGGGCGCGCGGAGGGCATCAGCGCCGCCGCCGGCGACATCACCGACCACGACGGCATCGCGCGCGTCGTGGCGGACATCACGGCGTCGCACGGGCCGATCGACGTCGCGCTGCTGAACGCCGGCACCTACACGCCGATCCTCCCCGAGGACTTCTCGGCCGAGCTGTTCCGCCCGCACGTCGAGGTCAACATCATGGGGACGGTCAACTGCATCGAGGCCGTTCTTCCGGGTATGCGGGCCCGGCACTCCGGCCGCATCGCGGTGGTCGCCAGCGTCACCGGGTTCGCCGCGCTGCCGATGGCGAGCGCCTACGGCGCGAGCAAGGCGTTCCTGATCAGCATGTGCGACAGCCTGCGCGCGGACCTCGCCGGCGAGCGCTCGGGCGTCTCGGTCACGGTGGTCGCGCCGGGCTTCGTGACGACCGACCTCACCGAGCAGAACGACTTCGAGATGCCCTTCGTGATCGAGGCGCCCGAGGCGGCGCGGATCATCGCCGACGGGCTGGAGGCCGGCGACGCGGAGATCGCCTTCCCCCGGCGCATGTCGATCGCGATGAAGACGATCGGGCGCTGGCTGCCCGGCCCCCTGCGGCGCCACTACGTCGCGCGCATCGCCCGCAAGCGC
>LNEQ01000242.1 GCA_001464995.1 Actinobacteria bacterium Ga0077541 | reverse complement strand
GTCGAGGCCGTTGCGGGCCGAGACGAGCGTGATCGCGCCGGTGCCCATGTCCCGCCGATAGACGTCGTTGCCCACGAAGGCGTCGTTGGTCGCGTCGTACGCGTGGCCGGTCTCGAAGACGACGAAGCGGCCGTCGCCGGAGACGTCGGGGAAGCCTGAGCCCGTGGCGGCCGCGGGGTCGCTCGCCGCCGAGAGCGTGCCGGCCACGAGGTTGCGCACGAAGACGTCGTTACCCCGGTCCGGGGCGTCGGAGGGGTCGAGGTTGAACGTGCCCGCGGGCGCCTCGAAGGCGACCACGTGGCCGTCAGCGCTGATGGCCGGCCGCTCGGTGGTGCTGTTGGCCTGCACGCCTCCGGTGGTCTGGGCCGCGAGCACGGTGCTGCCCGCCGCGAGGTCGCGCACGACCACATCCGAGAGGGCGGCGTTCGCGTCGGCCCCCGCGAGGTTCGTCGCGGCGCCCGAGCCGAACGCGACCCGTGTGCCGTCGGCCGAGATGTCGGGGTCGCCCGCGACGGCGCCGTTCGCCGGGACACCCGCCGAGCTCACCGACACGAGCTCCACGGCCCCGGTGGTCAGGTCCTTCCGGAACACGTCCTTCACGGCATCGGGGTCGGCGGGGGTCAGGTTGGAGCCGGTCGATGCGAAGGCGACGTAGCGGCCGTCGCCGGAGATCGAGAACTGCACGTTCCCGGCGTCCTGCGCGTCGACCGCGCCGTTGGAGGCGGCTCCGGCGGCCGACGAGGACGCGAGCGCCGTGGTGCCGGAGGAGCGGTCGCGCACGTAGAGCTGCACCGCGCCGCCCGTCGGCGTCCCGGTGAGCGCGGCGGACGAGGTGAAGGCGACGAAGCGGCCGTCGGCCGACACCGCTGCGGCCTCCGCGGGCGCGTTCCCCAGGGCCCCGCCCGAGGAGACGGACACCAGCGACAGGTCGCCGGGCGCGCCGAGGGCGATCGCCCCGGCCGCGAGCGCTGCGGCGCAGGTGAGCGATGCCGCGTGGATGGTGCGGGTGCGGGCCACGGGGGGATGCTCCCCCTCGCGGCCCGCACCGCGCAACCCACCGTCCGGGTGGGTCAGCCCCCGGCGGCGGCGAGCGCCTGGTCGATGTCGGCCAGGATGTCGTCGATGTGCTCGATGCCCACGGACAGGCGCACCATGTCCTGGGACACGCCCGCCTTCTCCAGCTCCGCCTCGTTGAGCTGGGAGTGCGTCGTCGTGGGCGGGTGGATCGCCAGCGACTTCGCGTCCCCGATGTTCGCCATGTGGCTGAACAGGCCGAGCGAGTCGATGAACTTCCGGCCGGCCTCGCGGCCGCCCTTGATGCCGAACGTGAGGATCGCGCCGTAGCCGCCGGTCAGGATCCGGTCGGCGACCGCGTGGTACGGCGAGGAGGCCAGCCCGGGGTAGGAGACCCAGGTCACCTGCGGGTGGGACTCGAGGTGCGTCGCGACCGCGAGGGCGTTCTCCGAGTGGCGCTCCATGCGCAGCGGCAGCGTCTCGATGCCCTGGAGGAACAGGAAGGCGTTGAACGGCGACAGCGCGGCACCCGTGTTGCGCAGCAGCACGGTGCGCACGCGGCCGATGTAGGCCGCCGGCCCGAGGGCGTCGCTCCACACCACGCCGTGGTACGACGGGTCGGGCTTCGTGAGGCCCGGGTAGCGGTCGGCGTGGGCGGTCCAGTCGAAGGTGCCGTTGTCCACGACGATGCCGCCGATGGAGGTGCCGTGCCCGCCGATGAACTTGGTCAGCGAGTGGATCACGATGTCGGCGCCGTGGTCGCGGCCCCGGGTCAGGATCGGCGTCGCGATGGTGTTGTCGACGACCAGCGGCAGGCCCAGGCCGTGCGCCGCGTCCGACCACGCGTCGATGTCCACGACGTTGACGCGCGGGTTGCCGATCGTCTCGGCGAACACCAGCTTGGTGTTGTCGTCGACGTGCTGGGCCAGGTCGCCCGGGGCGTCGGGATCGACGAACCGCACCTCGATGCCGTACTGCGGCAGCGTGTGCGCGAACAGGTTGTAGGTGCCCCCGTAGAGCGTCGACAGCGCGACGATGTTGTCGCCGGTGCGGCAGACGTTGAGCACGGCGTAGGTCACCGCGGCCTGCCCGGAGGCCGTCACGCACGCGGCCACGGCGCCCTCGAGCGCCGTCACGCGCTGCTCGAGCACGTCCCACGTCGGGTTCATGATCCGCGTGTAGATGTTGCCCGGGACGGCGAGGGCGAACAGGTCCTCGGCGTGCTGGGCGTCGTCGAACGCGTATCCGACGGTCTGGTAGATCGGGACGGCGCGCGCGTTGGTGGTCGGGTCGGGGACCTGGCCGCCGTGAAGGGAGATGGTCTCCGGGCGCGGAGACGGGGGCGCGGTGCTCATCGAGCTCCTCTCGGGATGAGAAACACAGTAAATAATGCCGGGATTTCGGAGAATCTAATGCCGGGGTCCGGGGGCGTCAAAGACCCGGGAAGGAAACCACCGACCGGGTGCGAACATGTGTTCGACCGGGGCGCGAGGTAGGATCCCCGGCCCCACGAGGCCCCACGGAGGCGTTGATGATGGACGAAGCACGCAGCGGTTCGCAGGCACGGCGCCTCCGGGCGGTGGGGGACGGCCCGGTGTCGGACACCGCGGCGATCGAGGCCGCGATCGCGGTCTGCGTGGCGGTGACGCCGGGCGGCATCCTGGTCCGCTCGCTCCCCGGAGCGGTGGCCGACGAGCTGGGCGTCGCCCGCACGGCCGTGTCGCCCGAGGCGCTGCAGGTGGCCCTTGGCCTGATGATCGCGACCGGCCGCCTCGACGAGGTCGGCGGCCGCCTCGTCGCGCTCGGCCAGGAGCGGCGCCAGGCGGGCTGATCGTCATGTGACGCGGTGATCCGCCGCGAAGCGCGTAGCATCCCCCGGATGCCGACTAGAGAAGACCTCAGGAACGTGGCCATCGTGGCCCACGTGGATCACGGGAAGACCACGCTCGTCGACGCGATGCTCTGGCAGTCCGGAGCCTTCCGCGACAACGAATCGGTCAACGAGCGCGTCATGGACTCGACCGATCTCGAGCGCGAGAAGGGGATCACGATCCTCGCCAAGAACACCGCCGTCGACCACGGCGGGCTCAAGATCAACATCATCGACACCCCCGGGCACGCCGACTTCGGCGGAGAGGTCGAGCGCGGCCTCCACATGGTCGACGGGGTGCTGCTGCTGGTCGACGCCTCCGAGGGCCCGCTGCCCCAGACGCGCTTCGTGCTGCGCAAGGCGCTCGCCGCCCGGCTGCCGGTGATCCTCGTCGTGAACAAGGTCGACCGGCCCGACGCCCGGGTGAAGGAGGTCGTGGACGAGGTCTACGAGCTCTTCCTCGACCTCGACGCCGACGAGTCGCAGATCGAGTTCCCGATCGTCTACTGCGTCGCCCGCGACGGGCAGGCGTCGATGACGCCCGACGACCGCGGCACCGACCTGGAGCCGCTGTTCGACGTGCTGCGCACGCACATCCCGGCGCCGAGCTACACCGAGGGCGCGCCGCTGCAGGCCCTGGTGACCAACCTCGCCGCGTCGAGCTACGTCGGGCGCCTGGCGATCTGCCGGGTCCACGAGGGCACCATCTCCACGGGCCAGACCGTGTCGTGGTGCCGCGCCGACGGAACGATCGTCCCCGCCAAGGTGAGCGAGCTCTACGTCACCGAGGCGCTCGACCGCGTGCCCGCCAAGTCGGCCGGCCCGGGCGAGATCGTCGCCGTCGCCGGCCTTCCCGAGGTCACGATCGGCGAGACCCTCGCCGACCTCGACGACCCGCGCCCGCTGCCGGTGATCTCGGTCGACGAGCCCAGCCTGTCGCTGACGATCGGCATCAACACCTCGCCGCTCGCCGGCAAGGAGGGCAAGCGGCTCACCGCCCGCCAGGTCTCCGACCGCCTCGATCAGGAGCTCGTCGGCAACGTGTCGCTGCGCGTGCTGCCCACCGAGCGCCCGGACGCGTGGGAGGTCCAGGGCCGCGGCGAGCTCCAGCTCGCCGTGCTGGTCGAGACGATGCGCCGCGAGGGCTTCGAGCTGACCGTCGGCAAGCCCCAGGTGCTGACCCGCGAGATCGACGGGAAGATCTGCGAGCCGATGGAGCGTGCGTCGATCGACGTGCCCGAGGACTTCCTCGGCGTCGTGACCCAGCTCCTCGCGCTCCGCAAGGGCCGCCTCGAGCAGATCGTCAACCACGGCACCGGCTGGGCGCGCATGGAGTACCTCATGCCCGCTCGCGGACTGGTGGGCTTCCGCACCGAGTTCCTCACCGAGACCCGCGGCACGGGGCTCCTGCACCACGTGTTCGACCGCTGGGAGCCGTGGCTCGGGGAGATCCGCACCCGTCCGCGCGGCAGCCTGATCGCCGACCGCGCCGGCCAGACGACCAACTTCGCCCTCTTCGGGCTGCAGGAGCGGGGGACGCTGTTCGTCGGCCCCGGCGAGGCCGTCTACGAGGGCGTGATCATCGGGGAGAACGGCCGGGGCGACGACCTCGACGTCAACCCGACCAAGGAGAAGAAGCTCACCAACATGCGCTCGTCCACGAGCGACGAGTTGGTGCGCCTGGTCCCGCCCAAGCGGATCTCCCTGGATCAGGCGCTCGAGTTCGTGCGCGACGACGAGTGCGTCGAGGTGACGCCGTCGTCGGTGCGGCTGCGCAAGGTCGAGCTCACCGCGACCGGGCGGGCCAAGATCAACAAGCGCGGGAGCGCCGCCCCCCGCTAGGCGGGCGCCCCGGGAGCCTCAGTCCTCGGCTGCGGCTCCCGGGCAGGACGAGGCGTCCTCCTCGGCCCCCGGCAGCCGGCCGAGGAGCTCCACGAGCTGGTCCAGCTCCGCGGGCGAGAAGCGCTCGGAGAAGACGGCCGCCAGCGCCGACAGGTGCGACTCGGCGGCGGCGTGGAGCAGCGCCCGGCCGGCGTCGGTGATCGCGGCGTAGGTCACGCGGGCGTCGCTCGAGCAGTGCTCCTTGCACACGGCCCCCGCGCGCTCGAGGCCGTCGAGCAGCCGGGTCATCCCGGAGGCCGTGAGCCCGACGGCGACGGCGAGGTCGACGCGCCGCATGCGCCCGCCGTCGGCTGCCGCCAGGCGCCGCAGCGCCTCGAAGTCGGTGACCGTGATGGCGCTCGAGGCCTGCAGGTCGGCGTTGAACGACCGCGTCATGGCGGCGTGCGCGCCCATCAGGCGGACCCACGCCGTCACGGCAGCAGTAACTTGTGGACTCAATACTTGACCGGTCAACGTCTTCTCGCTAGTTTGGTTGCGGAGTCAATCTTATCCCACCGGGAGCGATAAAACGATGAGCACCACAGAGATCACGACCGCGGTACCCGTTGGAACCTGGACGAGCGATGCCACCCACTCCTCATTCGGTTTCTCGGTCAAGCACATGGTCGTCGCGACCTTCCGCGGCACGCTCGCCGACTTCGACGCCACTCTGACGGGCGCCGAGGACGGTGCCGCACGGCTCGAGGCCGCCGGCCGCGTCAACAGCGTCGTCACGCCCGACGAGAACCTGACGGGTCACATCCAGTCGCCCGACTTCTTCGACGCCGAGCGCTTCCCCGAGGTCCGCTACGTCTCCACCTCGATCGCCCGTGACGGCGAGGAGCTGGTCGTGGACGGCGAGCTCACCCTCAAGGGCACCACGAAGCCGCTCCGGCTGACCGGCTCGATCGTCGGCCCGGTCGTCGGGCTGGCCGGCACGGAGGCGATCGGCGTCGAGCTGCGGGGCGTCATCGATCGCACCGAGTACGGCCTCGACTGGAACGCGCCGCTGCCGACCGGCGGGTTCGCCGTCGGCAACGACGTGACGCTGACCGCACACCTCGAGCTCGGGAAGGCCTAGCCCCATGATCGTCCTCGGAATCTCCGGGAGCCTGCGTGGCGACTCCCACAACACCCGGCTGCTCCGCGCGGCCGCGCGCGAGCTGCCCGAGGGGGTGGAGTTCCACCTCTTCGACGGCCTGCGGGACGTCCCGCCGTACGACGAGGACGACGATCGCGACCCCGCCCCCGCAGCCGTGCAGCGGCTGCGGGAGGCGATCGCGCAGGCGGACGCCGTGCTGTTCGCGACGCCCGAGTACAACTCGTCGATCCCCGGGCAGCTGAAGAACGCGCTCGACTGGGCGTCGCGGCCTCGCGACACGAGCCCGCTCCGCTTCACACCGGTGGCCGTCATCGGGGCCAGCACGGGCGCCTTCGGGGCCGTGTGGGCCCAGGCCGAGCTCCGCAAGGTGCTGGGGGCCTCCGGCGCGCGGGTGGTCCAGGGCGATCTCGCCCTCGGGCACGCCCACGAGAAGCTCGGGGAGGACGGGGTGCTCGACGACGAGCTGCGGCAGCCGCTGCGGGAGCTGCTGACGCAGCTGCTGTCGGAGGTCAGGCCGGAGACCGTCGCGGCATGACCGGCGCGCTCGCCCTGATGGTGGTCATCGGGGCGAGCGCCGCCGTGGCGCTGCTGGTCCGCTCGGTGGAGGCCGGGACCCGGGCGGGCCCGTCGTCACCCGGCGAGTGCCCCGATGGCGTCGGCGGCGAGGTTCGCGGCGATCAGGAGCACGATCACCACGGTGATGACGGTGTGGTGGCGGAGCATCCACTCGCGCACGCCCGACAGCGCCGGCGCCGCGCGGTCGCCGGCGATCGCCGCGGCCGCCACGGGCAGGGCGACGCCCGCGCACGCGATGACCGTGAACACCACGAGCGCGGTGACGCGCGCCGCCGCGTCGTCGGTGCTCCCCGCGATGGATGTGACCGCGGCGACGATCAGGACCAGGTTCTTCGGGTTCACCCCCGAGAGCAGCACGCCCATCGCGGCCGCGCGGCGCGTCGTGAGCGTCTCCACCGCGGTCATCCAGCCGGGGAGCACCGGCGCCTCCCCGCGCCGGGGGCGGCCGCGCCACTTGCGGGCGGCCAGCAGCACCAGGGCTGCGGCGAGGATGAGCTTCACGACCGACACCCATGTGGCGGGGCCTCCGCCGTCGGTCGGGTCGGCCTGTGACTCGACCGCCAGGACGAGGGCGCCCGCCGCGCCCACCCCGGCGATTGCTCCGCCGAGGAAGGCCAGGCCGCGCACGCGGCCGCCCGGCGCTGCGAGGATGAGGACGATCCCGATGATCGGGAACGGGCTGAGCGAGACGGCGACGCCGAAGGCCACCGCCAGTGTGAGGGCGTCTCCCACGTGCCCGGGCTAGCCGGGGCTCAGCGCGCGGGCCCGGCGCGCGAGGTCGGCCGCGTCGATCCGCTCGCAGAACCGCACGAGACCGTCGCCCGGTCCGCGCCACTCGAGCGTGTCCACGCCGCCGGCGAGCACGCCCGGCGCGTCGTCGCGGAGCGTGGCGAGGGTCCGGAAGAGCGCCGCCAGCTCACGGCCCTCGCGCAGCGACCCGGCCAGGCGGGCCGCGCCCCGTACCGTGACGTCCCAGTCGGCCGGGTCGTCGGGGACGGCGTCGATCGCGCCCCAGCGCGCCAGCAGCGTGGCCGCGCTCTTGGCGCCCCATCCCGGCAGACCGGGGAAGCCGTCGGCCGAGTCGCCCACGAGGGCGAGGTAGTCCGGGATCGAGGCCGGCCCGACGCCGAAGCGCTCCCAGACGCCCGCCTCGTCGCGGAGGGCGTCGGCGCGCCGGTCGAGCTGCACCACGCGCTCACCGCGCACGCACTGCGAGAGGTCCTTGTCGGGCGTGCAGATGATCACCTGTGACACGCGCTCGTCGGCGGCCGCACGGGCCGCCGCGGTGGCCAGCGCGTCGTCGGCCTCCAGGTCGATCATGCCCCAGACCGTGACGCCGAGGGCACTGAGGCCCTCCTCCAGCACGGGGAACTGGGCGCGCAGGACCGGCTCGATCCCCTCCCCGGTCTTGTATCCGGGCCACAGGTCGTTGCGGAACGACTCGATCACCGAGTCGCATGCGACGCCGAGGTGGGTGGCCCCGCCCTCGATCAGGTCGAGCACCGACCGCAGCACGCCCCGCGTGGCGGCGCTGGTCGACCGCGCGGCGACCTCCCGCGGGAGGCCCATATGGTGGCGGAAGATCTCGTAGGTGCCATCGATCAGATGAACGCGCATGGGCGCATCATGTCCGACGACACGAGGTTGCGGCAGACCACCCCCCGGGGGCGCTAACCTCGCCCGAGGGAGCCCACCGCGGAGGCGCCGATCCCCGAGGACGACATGGCCGCAGCACCTGTGATCGCCACCCGCGACGGCGCCGTCGCGACGCTGGTGCTCGACGAGCCGGCGCGGCGCAACCCGTTGTCGCTCGCGACGATGCGCGCGCTCACGGCCGAGCTGCGCCGCGCGGGGGACGATCCGGGCGTCCGCGCCGTCGTGGTCGGGGCGTCGGGCACCGTCTTCTGCGCCGGCCATGACCTCCGGGAGCTCGCGACGGAGGACGCCGCGGCCCTCGAGGAGGTGTTCGCGGCGTGCGCCGAGCTGATGCTCGCGGTCCACCGGCTGCCGGTGCCGGTGATCGCACGCGTACAGGGTCTCGCCACCGCGGCCGGCTGCCAGCTCGTCGCGGCCTGCGACCTCGCCGTGGCCGCCGAGGGTGCCCGCTTCGCGACGCCCGGTGTCCGCATCGGCCTCTTCTGCAGCACCCCGATGGTCGAGGTGGCGCGGGCGGTGGGCCGCTCCCGCGCTGCGCTGATGCTCTACACGGGCGATCCGATCGACGCCGTCACGGCGCGTGAGTGGGGCCTCGTGGCCGAGGTCGTGGCGCCGGACGAGCTCGAGGGGGCCACGGCGGCCCTGGCCGCGCGCATCGCCGCCTCGAGCCGGTCGACGCTGACGATCGGCAAGAGGGCGATCGCCGACAACCTCGACCTGCCCCTCGCCGAGGCGTACGCGCATGCGAGCGGGGTGATGTGCGTCAACGCGGTAACGGCCGATGCCCAGGAGGGCATCGCCGCCTTCCTCACGAAGCGGCAGCCGGTCTGGTCGCACGGCGGCGGTCCGTGAGCAGCGCCCCGGCCGCCGCCGTGCTCCGCTCGGTGATGGACGGCGTGCCGGCGGCGATCGCGATCGTCGACGGCACCGGCGTGGTCGTGCAGGGCAACGCGCGCTGGAACGCCATGTGCCGGGGGGCCGACCTCCCGACGAGGGGCGTCGAGTGGTGGTCGCTGATCGACCCCGCCGATCACCGGCGGCTGCCCTGTGGTGCCGGCCCCGCCGTGGAGGCCCGCATCCTGGCCTCGGAGGCGGGCAGGCGCTGGGTGTCGGTCACCGTCGCACCGATCGAGGACGAGGCGTCGGGCGTGGTGGTCACCCTGACCGACATCGGAGGCAGCAAGCGCGATGAGGCCGAGCGGGCCGCCCTCCACCGGGTCGCCGACGCGGTGACCCGCGGCGACGAGACGCGCCGGGTCTTCGCGCGCGTCGCCGAGGAGGTCGCGTGGGTCGTGGGCGCCGACGGCGCCGGCGTGGCCCGCTTCGAGGACGCCGACACGGCGCGCCTCGTGGGCCGCTGGGCCGCCGACCCGGTGCTCGGCGCCCAGGTCTCCGACGCGCTCCCCCTGCGCGGGGAGGGGACGACGGCCCGGGTCTACGCCACCGGCATGCCGAGCCGGGTCGACTACGCCCAGCTGGCGGGGTCCGCAGAGGGGCTGCCCCATCTCTGGCGGATCTCGGCGGCGGCGCCGATCCGTGTGGAGGGCCGTCTCTGGGGCGTCCTCGGCGTGGTGAGCCGCGACCCCGGGCGTCTCGCCGACGACGCCGAGCAACGCCTGGAGCGCTTCGCCGACTTCGTGGGGATCGCGATCGCGAACGCGGAGGCGCGGGAGTCGCTGCTGCGCCAGGCCAGCACGGATCCGCTGACCGGCCTCGCCCACCACGGGGCCTTCCACGACTCCCTCTGCGAGGAGGTCGCCCGGGCGGCGCGCTACGGCCACCCGCTCAGCCTCGCGGTGATCGACATCGACCATTTCAAGCGGGTGAACGACGCGCACGGTCACCAGGTGGGCGACCAGACCCTGCGCGGCGTGGCGGATCAGCTCCAGGCGCACGCGCGCGGCATCGACGTCATCGCACGGATCGGCGGCGAGGAGTTCGCCTGGCTGATGCCCCAGACCGCGATGCCCGGCGCGCGCGTGGCGGTCGAGCGGTTCCGGGTCGCGGTGGGCGACGCGGCGTTCGGCGCGGTGCTGCGCCTCACGGTCTCGGCCGGCGTCGCCGCGCTCGAGGCGGGCCACGACGAGTCGGAGCTCTTCCGCCTCGCCGACGAGGCGCTCTATCGCGCCAAGGGGGCGGGACGGGACCGGACGATGGTGTCAGCGGCGGCGCTGGGTGACGGCGTAACCTGAGTCCGTGAGCCCCCCGCGCACCGATCCCGCCGCCGACTTCGGCGCCCTCCGTGACGATCTCGCGGAGCTCGCGGGCCTGGTGCTGGCGCAGGTCGAGCGGGCCGTGTCGGGATGGGACGACTCGGATGCGTCGATCGCCGACGTGGTCGCGGCCACCGACCGCGAGGTCGATCTCCGGAGCGCGGCGCTGGAGGAGAGGATCCTCTCGCTGCACCGCAACTGGGCGTCCTTCGCGGCCGACCTCCGGCTGCTGCACGTCGGCCTGATCGTGGCGGTGGCGCTGGAGCGGGTGGGCAACCTCGCCGTCCAGATCGCACGGCTCGCGGGGTCGGTGCCCCCGCCCGACCCCGAGCTCGACGCCGTGCGCCGCCTCATCACCCGGATGGGCGAGCGCGCGGTCGATGCCCTGGCCGACGCGGTGCAGGCCGTCGCGCGCGGCGACGTCGATGCCGGGGAGCGCGCCGTTCGCGACGCGAACGCCGTCGCGCCGATGCTCGACCAGGTGCTCCAGGCCGTCACGCGGACCTCGATCGGGACCCACATGCGGGCCTGGTCGGCCGCGGCCGTGCTGGTCGCCCGCCACGTCGAGCGCGTCGCCAACAACGCCGCCGAGATCGGCGCCCGGGTCCGTTTCCTCGTCACGGGGGACGTCGGCGCGCCCGCCGCGACGGGCGCCGTCGAGGGAGGTTCCGTCTCAGACGCGTAAGCCTGTGAGCCTGCACGGGTGTCGTTGCGCGTGAACGTGACCGAACGACGCGCAAACGCGCTTCACCGCGAGCGATGACGGGCCTTCGTCCTTCTTCGCCTCACCCTTACGCACTAAGGTGCCGAGGCAGTAAGCTCTCGTCACAGGAACGGAAAGGGGTAATCCCGATCGAACACGCCAATGGGACCGAGCCGCCCGTGAAGCGCAAGCGCGGACGTCCGCGCGACCCCGGTGCGGACCGGCGGATCCTCCACGCGGCGCGTCTCGTCGCCGCCGAGCTCGGCATCCAGGGCGCCTCCATGTCGGCGATCGCCGACCGTTCCGGCGTCGGCAAGCCCACGATCTACCTGCGCTGGGCCAACCGCGCCGACCTGATGGTGGCCGCCGTGGCCGACCTCCGCGGCCCCGTCGAGACCGAGCACAGCGGCGACACCCGCGGCGACCTGCAGCGCGCCCTCTCCGAGGATCACGACCTGTACGTCGGCGGCGAGCACTCGCGGTTCCTGCGCTCGGTGCTGTTCGAGAGCGTCTCCGACGCCGAGCTGGGCCGGGAGCTCGAGGACACCGTCTTCGGGCCGCGTCGGGAGCGTCTCGCGGCGATCATCGCGCAGGGCGTCGAGGATGGCCGCATCCGCGGCGGGATCGACCCCGAGGGCACCGCCGACCTTCTCTCGGGCCCCCTCGTGCGGGCCATGGTGCTCGGCTCCGACGGCTTCGACGCCGACAGCCTGCGGGCGCACGTGGACGTCCTCCTCGACGGGATCGCCGAGCCCAGCGACGCGTCTGTGGGCACCTCGGGCTGATCCGGGGGGCGTCGCCCCGCAGTGTGCGGGGCGGCCGCACGTCCGTGACCCCGGACGTGTGTCCCCGACCCCGCGGCGGGATCGCCGCCGTGGGGCTGCGCCGGCGTCCGCCCGGCGTCAGACGGCGGTCGGCGCCCTCAGCACCGAGCGCCCCGAGTGGGTCGCCACGCCGTCCTCCGGCTCGATCGACACGTCGATGTAGCGGAAGTCGGTGATCGAGAAGGGCAGGGGCACGCTGAGTTGGGTCGTGCCCGTGTCGGGGACCCGGAAGGAGCCGAGCGACACCGCCTTCTCGGGGCCGTCGAGCAACCAGAGCTCATAGAACAGCCCGCCCTCGGAGGGGCTCAGGCCGTCCACGCTCAGGCGCAGCTGCTCGCCGTCGGAGGAGACCACCCGGGCGACGCCCGAGGCGTCGGGCCCGCCCTCCCCGAAGCGCTCCAGGGCGATCTCCGGTCCGGAGGGAGCCGGGTCATCCGACGTGACGACGACCCCGATGGCGATGCCGACCGCGAGAGCGGCGACCGATGCGGCGACGGCGACGGCCGGGCGCAGCGACAGGCGCCGGGCGGCCCGCCGCTCGCCGAGGTCCGACACCGGCGCCAGCGGCGGCAGCGGCGGCAGCGGCGGGATGGCCTCGTGGCCGCCTCCCCAGGCGCCCTCGGGTAGCGCGTCGAGATCGGCCACGAGCGGCCGCATCCGGTCCACCTCGTCACGGAGGGCCGGATCGTCGGACATGGCGCGCTCGACGCGCGCGCGGTCGGCCGGCGAGAGCTCGTCCAGCAGGTAGTCCACGATGTCCTCGTCGCGGCTACTCATCCGCCGTCCTCCATCAGATCCCGGAGCCGTCGCAGGCCACGGACCATGTAGGTCTTGACCGTACCGAGCGGGATGCCGGTGCGCTCGGCGATCTCCGACTGACTGAGCCCCTCGTGGAAGCGCATCCGCAGCATGCGTGCCTCGTCATCGGGCAGCTGGGCGACCAGGACGGCCATGCGCCAGCGCTCGATCAGGGTGTCGGGCGAGGCCGAGGGGTCCGCCTCCTGCTGCATCGTCGTGGCCCGCGGGCCGGCCGGGTCGATGGGCTCGGGGATGCGCTTGCGCAGGTGGTCGATGGCCCGGCTGCGGGCGATCAGCATGATCCAGGTGCCGAGGGAGCCGCGGGCCGGATCGAACGACGGCCCGCGCCGCCAGACCTCGAGGAAGACCTCCTGGTGCACGTCCTCGGCCGTCGCGCCGTCCCGGAGTGCTCCGCGCAGATAGCCGAGCACGGCCGCCCCGAAGGTGCGGTGGATCTCGGCCAGCGCGTCCGGATCGCCCCGGCGCAGGCCGCCGACCAGCGTGCCCGCGTCCCCGGCCGGCGGATCCTCACGGCGCTCGCGGCGCCGGCCGATCACGGGGCGCGCCATCGCCGGGGCCCACCCCGTGACGCCATAGGAGATGGAGGACATGAACATCTGTACGCGCGCCGACGCGTCTCCGGATGACTCAACCGATCGTGCCTCCGCACTCGGATGCAGTCACGTACCCCATCACAGGAGGAACCACGTGTCACCAGCACAGCTCGGCAGGCGTCTCGGTCTCGCCACGGCGGCCGTCGCCGCCGGCGCCGCGATCGCCGCACCCCTTGCGAGCGCGGCCACGGTCCCGGTCGCGAGCGGCGTCACCAACCTCCACCTCGACGCGGCCACCGCGGGCGCGCTCGGCGACGCCGGCCTCTCGGTCGCGCCGATCGGCCCGGCCAGGGCCTCCGGCCTTCGCATCGGCTTCCCGATCACCGGCGGGACGATCAACCCCGAGAACGCCGCCGGGCGGGTCACCCACTCGGGCGGACTGGCCTTCTCGGCGCACGGCACCACGGTGCGCCTGACCTCGTTCACGGTCCTGACCAACCGTGCAAACCCTGTGCTCACGGCGGCCGTCGGTAACGCGCGCATCCCGCTGCTGGCCATCGACACGTCCGATGCACGGGTGCTTCGCCGCGGCTCCGGCGGCGTCGGCACGTGGGTCGTCCGGGTCAACGCCACGCTGCGCGCCGAGGCCGCCGCCGCGCTGAACGCGGCCTTCGGCACCGACCTGCCGGCCGGCGTGCGCATCGGTCGCGTCGACCTGCGCGCCCAGCCGTCGCAGGTCGTCCTCAAGGGCGGCAGCACCACGCTGGCGCTCGACGCCGGCACGGCCGCGGCGCTCACCTCGCTCGGCGTGGCTCCGTCGGTGATCGCGCCGGGCACGGCGGAGGCCGCCGGCCTCGCGTTCCCGATCACCGGAGGGCGCCTCAACGCCTCGACCTTCGCCGGCACGATCCCGCACTCGGGCGGCATCGCGCTGACCGCGGGGACGACCCGCGTGGAGCTGAAGAACTTCCGCATCGGCATCGACGCCACGCCGGCGCTCAGCGCGCAGGTGGGCGACGGGCCGGCCCGCGTTGACCTCGCCCTGGACCTGAGCGCGGCGAGGACCGGCATCTCGGCCCGCACTGCGGTCGTGCGCGGCGTCAAGGTGTCGCTGACCGGCGAGGCCGCCACGGCGCTGAACCAGGCCTTCGGCGTCACCGCGCTGACGGCGGGGCTCCCGCTCGGGATCGCCGACGTGCGCGGAAGCGTCCGGTAGCCGCAGCGCGGTTGCCGGGATCCTCCAGGGTGGGCGGTTCCGTCCATCCTGGGGGATCCGTCAGGCCGGGGCCTCCGGACGCGCGCCGAGCGCGTGCTCCAGGGCCTCGGCCAGGACCTGGACGTGCGCCCACACCGAGGCGGCCTCGGCGACCCGCATCTCGTCGGGCTCGGGCGCGCTGGTGGCGGCGCTCATGGCCTGCTCGGTTCCGGGCGGGGGTCCGGCGCCCCACGCCGCCCGCGCCTCGGCCTCGATCTCGCGCCGGTGGGCCTCCTGGCCGCGCGACCACGAGGCCACCCGCCGGGCGAAGTCGGGGGCCGGCTCCGGCGACTCCTTGAGCGGCTCCGAGAGCGAGGCGAGCATCTCGGCGAACAGGCGGCAGTGCGCGGCGAGCTCGACGTCGCGCTGGTCGGCGTGCGGGTCGCCCGAGGCGCCCCGGCGCTCGAGCACGGCGTGCTCCTCGAGGACGTGCGCCTCGAGCCGCTCCGGGTGGTCGGCGTTCCAGCGCTTCATCCGCTCGGGCAGCGAGGCGTCGGCTCCCGGCCACACCTCGGCCATCGCGTGACCGAGATGACGCATCCAGGCGCGGGCACTGGCGCCGCGGGCGCGCTCGATGCGGGTCGCGCGATCGGGCAGGGTGCCGCCCTCGGCCAGCAGGAACTCCTCGTGGATCGCCCGCGAGCCCTCCTCGACCATCATCGCGTCGAGGCCCGCGCGGTTGTCGGCCATCCAGCGGACCAGCCGCTCTGCCAGGCCCGTCTCGGGAGATGTCGTCATGTCCTCACCGTGTGTCGGTCATTCCGGCCGCTGGTCGCCAGCGGCGCGCGCGATCCCCCGGATCATCCCGTTGAAGACGAATCCGTGGATGGGCCAGATCGAGTACCAGTACAGCCGGCCCAGCAGCCCGACCGGATCGAAGATCGCGGTCTGGCGGATGATCGAGCCGCCCGGGGACGGCTCGACCTCGAACTGCAGCCACGCCCGCCCGGGCAGGCTCATCTCGGCGCTGAGGCGCAGCAGGCGGTTCTGCTCGATCGCCTCCACCCGCCAGAAATCGACCGTGTCGCCGGGCAGCAGGTGCACCGGGTCCCGCCGGCCCCGGCGCGTGCCCGCGCCGCCGAAGGGGAGATCGAGCAATCCGCGCAGCCTCCACAGGAGGTTGCCGTAGTACCAGCCCTCGCGGCCGCCGATCCGCTGAATCGGGGCGAACGCCTGCTCGGGGGACAGCGGCACGCGGGCGATGCGCGAGTCGACCAGCCGCGAGCCCACCGCGGCCCCCCCGAAGGAGCGCTGGCGGGGGCCCGAGGAGAGGGCGTCCGACCAGCGCGTGGCGGCGAACTCGTGGTCCTCGTTGACCAGCGCGCGGCCGATGGCCTCCGTCACGCCACGCGGCTGGATGCGGAAGAGTTCCTGCGCCCCGTCGTCGCGCACCACGGTCTCGTTCTTGAGCCCTTCCACGAGCGCCCGGCCGACGCGCGCGTAGACCGGTGTGACCAGTCCGAGCCAGAGGCTCGAGAGGTGGGGCGTCAGCACCGGCACCGGGATCATCGCGCGGCGGAGACCCTTCTGGCGCGCGTACTCGCGCATCAGGTCGCCGTAGGAGACCTGGTCGGGCCCGCCGATGCCCACCACGCGGCTGCCCTCGAGCGGCACGTCGGCGGCCTCCAGGAGGTACTCGAGCACGTCCTCGATGGCGATCGGCTGGGTCCGCGTCGCCACCCAGCGCGGGCAGATCATCACGGGGAGCCGGTCGACGAGCGCGCGGATCATCTCGAACGAGGTGCTGCCGGAGCCGATCACGATGCCCGACCGCAGCTCGAGCGTCGGCACGCCGGACTCGGCCAGGATGCGGCCGACCTCCTGGCGGCTGGCCAGGTGGCTCGACAGGTCGTCGCCCTCGCCGAGGCCGCCGAGGTAGACGATGCGCCGCACGCCCGCCGCGCGCGCGGCGGCCCCGAAGGCCTCGGCCCCGGCCCGGTCGACCTCACGGTAGTCGGTGCCGCCCCCCATCGAGTGGATCAGGTAGTACGCGGTGTCGACCCCCTCGAGCACCGCCGGTAGCGACGCCGGGTCCTGCACGTCGCCCGCGACCACCTCGGTCGTCGGCGCCGTCCGCGCGGCCATCTGCTCGGGGCGCCGGCTCATGCAGCGGATGCGCCGCCCGGCCTGCTCCATCCGCTCCAGCAGGCGGCCCCCGACGTAGCCGCTCGCCCCGGTGAGGAGCAGCAGGCCGCCCGAGGGCGGGACGGGCGTCGGATCCTGGACGGGAGGCATTCCCCCCAGGGTAGCCTCGTGCCGACGTGCGAGACGGGGATCGGGGGAGCGGATGAGGGTCGCGGTGGTGGGTGCGGGCCTCTGCGGCCTGGCGGCGGCGCGCGAGCTGACCGCGCTCGGGCACGAGGTGACGGTCGTCGAGAAGAGCCGGGGCCTCGGCGGGCGCCTGGCCGCGCGGCGGGCCGAGGGCACCGTGCTCGATCACGGCAGCCGGGTGGTCGCGGCCCCCGCCGGCACCGCGCTGCGCGCGCTGATCGACGGCCTCGAGGTGCCCGACCGGGTCGATCTGCCCGACGGCGTCGCCTTCGCCACGGGCGCCACGCGGCTTGCGAAGCTGATGGCCGAGGGCCTCGACGTGCGGCTCGGCGTGCGGCTCGCCGCGCTCCGCGCGGCCGGGGCCGCGCTGGAGCTGGGCGACGAGCAGGGCAACACCCACGGCGTCGTGGACGCGGTGGTGGTCACCGCCCCCGCGCCCCAGGCGGCGGACCTGCTGGAGCGCAGCCCCGAGGGCGGGCCGCGGGTCGCGGCGCTCCGCGCGGTGGCCTACGCTCCTGCCGTGATGATCCTCCTGGGGATGAGGGACGACGCCGCGGGCGCCGCCGACGTGGTCCGGCCCGCCGACGGCCCGGTCGCCGAGGTGCGCCGCGAGGCGGGCAAGGGGCGGCCTCCCCGCGACGGGGTGTCTCCCGTCGTCGCCCGGCTGGGCGAGCGCGAGAGCGCCGAGCTGCTCGACGCGTCCGACGAGGAGGTCCTCGCGCGCGCCCTTCCGGCGCTGGCAGCGGCGCTCGGCGGCTCCGCCGCCGCGCCGGACTGGGTGCAGGTGAAGCGCTGGCGCTATGCGGTGCCCGACGGGCGCGCCGACGCCGGCGCGGTCAATCCGCCCGGTGTCCGCATCGTGGTGGCCGGCGACACCCTGACCGGGGCGGGATTCGGCACGTCCGACCACCACCGCGTCTACGACGACGGCGTCGCCGCGGCCCGCCGGGTGGGCGCGTGAGACGTCCTGTGTCAACCCCCCGTGGCGAGAAGGCGCTGGAGGTTGCCGTGGCGGGCCGGGTCATAGGGAGTGCGGCTGACCCACATCTGAT
>LNEQ01000241.1 GCA_001464995.1 Actinobacteria bacterium Ga0077541 | reverse complement strand
CCCGTCCCCCGGGGCGGGTCCGCGGCTCCACCGCTGGACCGCACAACCCCCTTTCGCCCGTCCTGGCCTCGGGATCGCCGAGCCAGGCTTCACTCGACGCAAGGAAGCGCTCGTGGCCTCGCTCGAACGGACTCGAGACATGATCAACAGCCGACACGCACTCGACACGGATCGCGTGCCCGGCGCGCGGCCGACGTTCGTAGCGTCCCGGGCCATGCGTCGATCCCGCCGCCTCGCCGTCGCCCTGTCGGTCTGCATGCTCGCCGCCCCGGTCGTGGCCCAGGCCGCCGACCCGGCCGCCCCGGCCGCCGCGACGCCCTCGCCCTTCAAGGCGGACCGTCTCTCGAGCCAGCCGTCGGGCCTCACCCCCGACAGCGCCGTGAACCCCGTGCGCTACCCCGACCAGTCGATCGTGCTCACCTGGGGCGACGTGCCCAAGGCCGCCGGCTACCAGGTGGAGATCGCCGACAACCCCGGCTTCAGCAACACCGTCTGGTCGGCCGAGACGTTCCAGCCCATCGCGGTGCCCGAGATCCTGCTGCCCGACGGCGCCTACTGGTGGCGCGTGCGGGCGGTGGACGCCGCCGGCACCCGCGGCATCTGGAGCGACGTCGCCCGCGTGGCCAAGACCTGGCCCAACACCATCACCGGGTCGCGCGTCAGCGCGACGCCGACCGGCGCCTCCGCGAGCTTCACGGCGCTCAACCCGTACCTCTTCTGGAACCCGGTCCCGGGCGCCAAGAGCTACGACGTCCAGGTCTCACCGGGCGACCAGTTCAACAACGTCGTCTTCACCGGCACCAACCTGCCCGAGCCGTTCGCGACCCCCGGTGCCGTCGGAGCGCTCCCCGACGACGTCTACAACTGGCGCGTCCGGGCGCGCGACCCCAACGACAACCTCGGTCCGTGGACCGTCGCCTCGACCTTCACCAAGGAGTGGACGCGGCCGACGCAGCTGGCGCCGGCGGACGGGGCCACGACCCACAACATCCTCCTGGCCTGGGAGCCCATCGACGGCGCCCAGAAGTACCAGGTCCAGGTCACGAGCCTCCAGCACAACTACGTCGGCCCTCCCCTGAAGATCGACACCGTCACCTCGGCCAACGCGTTCGTCCCGACCCTCGCCGAGCTGCAGGCCAACACGATGACCAACGGTCAGCACTGGTGGCGCGTCCGCCCGATCATCGACGGCGTCTACGGCAAGTGGACCGCCGCGCCGGACCGGTCCTTCGACTGGCAGCCGGCCGCAGGCGGCGGCGCCGCCGTCCTCAGCTCGACCGGCGACAGCGACACCGGGCTCTCGCCGATCCTGTCCTGGAGCCCGGTCGCGGGAGCGAACATCTACCGCGTGGACATCGCGGCCGACGCCGGGTTCACGAACATCCTCGAGAGCCAGATCACCTCGAGCACCTCATGGGTGTCGCGCGTCCCGCTCCCCGACAACGCGGTCGGCACCGGCTATCACTGGCGGGTCATCTGGGGCTCGGGCACGCTCGTGGACGCCCCGGGCTGGATGGTCGACGAGGACCTCGTGGACACCGCCGAGTTCCGCAAGCAGACGCGGGTCACCCTCGGGTCGCCCGCCTCCGGCGGCGTCCTCAGCGAGTCACCGCTCCTGAGCTGGGGCTCGGTGCCGGGCATCGCCAAGTACGACGTCGAGCTCAGCCAGAACGGCCAGTTCCTCACGGGCACCACGCGCAAGGCCACGATCTTCGGCCTCGGCGCCGTCCCCGGCTCGATGGTCAACGAGGAGAAGCGCCTGCCCGAGGGCACCTGGAACTGGCGGGTGCGCGCGGTGGACGGCGGCGACAAGGGGCAGAGCTGGAGCACGGTCGGGCAGTTCACGCTGTCCTCCACCCGGCCCACCCAGAAGGCGCCCAACGACGGCGCGACGGTCGTCTACTCGCCGCTCATCCAGTGGACGCCGGTGTCCGGCGCCTGCGCCTACGACGTCCAGGTCGCACGCGACCCGAGCTTCGGCAGCGACACCGAGGCCGCCACGCTCTCCACGGCCCAGACCGCCCTCGTGCCGCCGAAGGCCAAGATCACCACGCCGGGCATCCACTACTGGCGCGTCCGCGCGAACTACTGCGGCGACGTCACCGGCCAGTGGTCGCCGACGCGCTCCTTCCGCAGCGTCTTCCCGCCGGACTTCAACCTGAACACGATCCCCTCGCGGGTGGACTACCGCACGCAGGTGGTCGTGGGCGGGCAGCTGAAGAACAACGGCGCCGGCGTGCCGAGGACCAAGATCCAGCTCGAGCGGCGCCTCTACCCGAGCGACACCTACCGGGCGGCCGGCTCGATCACGACCGGCCCCGGTGGCCGCTTCCGCTTCGCCCTGCGGATGAACCGCTCGGCCGACTACCGCCTCGTGTGGCGGGAGACCGAGAAGAACCCCCAGGGCACCGCGGCCTTCGGCATCGACGTGACGCCGCGCGTGAGCTTCCGCCTCGCGACCAGCCGCGTGGCCCGGCGCGCCGCCCTGAGGGTCAAGGGCAGCGTCTACCCGAAGCGCCCCGCGGTGATCCAGATGAGCACCTCCGACGGCTGGCAGACGGTGCGCACGCTGTCGCCGGCGAAGGCCGGGCGCTTCAACGTCACGGTGCCGACCGGCAAGTTCGTGCCGGGCCGTCACCGCCTGCGCCTGCACGTCCCGCGCGACGCGCAGCGCCGCTTCGCCAACGTCTCGAGCCGCCAGCGCGGCGTGCTCGTCTACGACCGGTTCGTCATCCGCTGATGCTCCTCGGCGCCCCCACCGCCTACTGGGCGATCGTCGCCGGAGTCATGGGCCTCGCCCTGGGCTCGTTCGCGACCGTCGTGGTCTCGCGCTGGCCCTCGGGCGGCTCGCTCGTGAGCCCTCGCTCGCACTGCACCAGTTGCGCGCGGACCCTCGGGCCGCTCGAGCTGGTCCCGGTGCTGTCGTGGGTCGCGTTGCGCGGCCGCTGCCGTGGCTGCGGCGAGGGCGTCTCCTGGCGCTACCCGGCCATCGAGCTCGCCAGCGCGGGCCTCGCGGCGGGCGCCATCGTCGGCTTCGGGCCGACCTGGGAGGGCCTGTCGGCCGCGCTGCTGGGCGTCGCCCTCGTGCCCGTGGTGGTCATCGACCTCGAGCACAAGCTCATCCCCGACATCATCGTCCTGCCCGCCGCGGCGCTCTGCCTGGCCGCCGCGATCGCCTCCGACCCCCGCACGTGGTGGGTCTCGGTCGCGGCCGCCCTCGGCGCCTCGGGCTTCCTCTTCCTGCTGTGGCTCGTCCACCCCGGTGGCATGGGCCTCGGTGACGTCAAGCTGGCGCTGCTCCTCGGCGCCGTGCTCGGAGCGTCGGTCGTCCCGGCGCTCCTGGTCGCCTTCGCCGGGGGCGCCGCCCTCGGAGTGGCGCTGCTGGCCCGGTACGGGTCGCGCGCCCGGAAGATGGCCGTGCCCTTCGGTCCGTTCCTCGCCGCCGGCGCACTGGCCGGCCTGTGGTTCGGCCCGGCCATGATCGGGTGGTACGCCGAGAGACTCGGCTGACCACCGCTCTGTTGCCTCCCCTGCCCTCCCCGACACGGACGTCTAGACCATGAGCACCGTCGTAGCCCTCGACATCGGCTCCAGCTCCATCGCCGGCGTCGAGCTCAAGACCGCACGCGAGCGGGTGACCCTCGCCAAGGCCGCGGTCGAGCCCCTTCCCCCGGGGCTCGTCCACGACGGCGAGATCGTGCGTCCGGATGAGCTCGCCGCGGAGATCAAGCGCTTCTGGCGCACCGCCCGCTTCTCCGGCAAGCGCGTCCGCCTGGGCGTCGCGAACCAGCGGGTGGTGGTGCGCACCATCGAGCTGCCGTTCCTCGACGACGACCGCGAGCGCCGTGCGGCGGTCGAGTTCGAGGCGGCCGAGCAGATCCCGATCCCGCCCGACCAGACGGTGGTCGATTCGCAGCCGGTGCTGCGGTTCGCCAACGAGGCCGGTGAGCGCGAGCGCCACGTCGTGGTCGCCGCCCACCGCGACATGGTCGACGGCCTGGTCGCCACCGTGCGGCAGGCCGGGCTGCAGCCCACGGGCATCGACCTGGAGGCCTTCGCCATCCTGCGCGCGCTCCTGCCGCCCCCGATGGTGATCGACGAGGGTTCCTCGGACACGCCGGCCGTGGCCGTCTGCCACGTCGGGGCCGAGGTGACCAACATGATCGTGTCGGTCGACCGGCGTTGCCACTTCACCCGCCTGGTCGGGTTCGGCGGCAGTCACCTGACGACCGCCGTCGCGGAGCGCACCGGGCTTCCGATCGAGGAGGCCGAGGCCGTCAAGACCGCCTGCGGCCTGCTCGGCGACCCGCTCGACGGCTGGGACGCGGACACCGTCGCGGAGGTGCGTCACGCCCTCGCGCTCGGCGCCCGCCCGCTCGTCCGCGAGATCAGCCGCTCGCTCGAGTACTACCGCTCGCAGACGTTCGCCCGGCCGATCGGCTCGCTGGTCATCTCGGGCGGCACCTCGCTGTGCAACGGCATCGACCGTTACCTCCAGCAGGGGCTCGGGATCCCGGTGGTGCTGGGCGATCCGGCAGGCCAGCTCGATTCCGGTGGCGGCCTCACCCCCGACCTGGCGGCCCGCGCGGCCGTCGCCCTCGGCCTGGCGCTCGACGCGCCGGAGCGGTCATGAAGGCCGTCAACCTCCTCCCCCAGACCCAGCGGCGCACGCCCGGCTTCGCCGGCATGCGCACCCCGCTGGCCGCCTCCGCTGCGGTCGTGGTGCTGGGCGGCATGGGCTTCTGGGGCTACTCGGTGCGCGCGGACGCCAACACCGTCAAGGACCAGGTCGCCCAGGCGTCCGCGGAGCGCGACGCGCTGCGCGACCAGCTGGGCGCCTTCCAGCAGGCCCAGGCCCGCGTGGCCGCCCAAGCGGTCCGCCGCGGCGCCGTCGTCGGCCTGGTGGAGGGGCGCGTCAACTGGGAGCGGCTCGTCCGCGACATCTCGGCCGTGATGCCCCGCCAGGTGTGGCTCACCAACCTGAAGGGCGAGACCGACCCGGCCGCCACCACCACCGCCGCCGCCGCGGCGGCCACGCCCAACAACGCCAACTCGGCCGTGCCGCGCGGCATCCACCTCGACGGCTTCGCCTACACCCAGAGCCAGGTGGCGCTGCTCATGTCGCGGGTGGCGACGGTGCCCGGGCTCGGTGAGCCCCGGCTCGCGACCAGCGAGACCCAGGACCGCGGCGACCGCACGATCATCCACTTCGTCCTCGACATCCCCATCGATCAGCGCGCGCAGGACCGCCCGACCCTCACCCCGGTGACGGGCCAGCCGGCCGCCGCCACCACCGGAGTGACGCCATGAAGGTCAGCAAGAGAGACCTCGTCCTGCTCGCCGTGCTCGGTGCGATCGCCGTCGTCGGCGGCTTCTACTGGTTCGCGGTGAAGCCGGCCAAGGCCGATCTCAGCGCTCAGCGCGCGCAGCTCGAGCAGGTGCAGTCGGAGACCGGCGGCCTGCGCGACACCCTGTCGCGGCTGTCGGCGTCGGAGGTGAGCCCGGCGAAGCTGACCGCCGAGCGTCTGCGCCTGGCCAAGGCCCTGCCCGACGCGACCGAGACGCCCGGCATCGTCGTGCAGCTCCAGCGCCTGGCCGACCGCTCGAACGTCGAGCTGACCTCGATCAAGACCAACAGCTTCAGCGACTACGGGTCGATCCGCGGCACCGAGTTCGAGGTGCGCGTCACCGGCCGCTTCTTCGACACCGACGACTTCCTGTACCGCCTGCACCGTCAGGTGGCGGTCGACGAGAAGGACCGCCCGATCGTCGGCGGCCGCCTCTTCGCCACCACGGCGATCGACATGACCCTCGACCAGAGCGAGGCCTCGTCCGGTCCCGTCGGAGACGACGACGCGGTGGTCGCCACGATCCGCGTGGTCGCCTTCTCGAGCGTGCCCGGCGGCGCCGCGAGCGCCACCGCGGCCACCGCGGGCACCACCGTGTCCGCCACCACCACCGATCCGGCGGCCGCCGCCGCCCCGCAAACCGCGACGCCCTCCGGAGGTTCACAGTGACCCGCCGCCACCTCGTGCCCGCCGCCGCGTTCGCGGCCGCGGCGCTCCTCCTCGCCGGTTGCGGCGGGGGAGGGGGCGACGACGCGTCCGCCCAGGGCGACGTGCCGGCGCCGGACGCCTCCATCGCGGTGGCGAACGGGGTCGGGGCCGACCAGTCGGCGTCGCTCGCGATCGCCGCCCTCGGCGCGCCCGGGGCGGTGGACACCACCGGCCTCGGCAAGACGCTCGACGGCTACGACAGCTTCGGCGCCCCCCACGACGCCTTCGCCCAGCAGGTCGACGACACGGCGGGCTCGAGCTCCGAGGTGGACACCGGCGCGACGGTCCCGGCCGACTCGCCGATCAACACCGACCCGCTCGTGGCGGTGCCCGGCGACGCGACCGGCGGGCTCGTCCCGCCGCCGTCCGCCGCACCCGACCCGGGAGCCGGCGCACCGGTGCAGAACCCGCGTGCGCTCGAGGCCGACTTCGACATCTCGGGCGAGCCCGTGGTCGCCCGCGAGGGCGACGCCATCCCTCCCGACACGCAGCAGTTCGTGGTCGAGACGATCGGCGCCACCGCGGTCACGCTGAAGCTGAGCGGGGGCCTCCTGCCCGACGGCAGCGACACCGTCACGCTGGACGAGGGCGAGTCGATCACCCTCTACAACGCGACGGCCCGGCGCAGCTACAAGATCAAGCTGGTGGACGTCCGCGCGGTCTGAGTTCCGCGCTGAGCGGGGCGGGGCGGCGCCGTCGCGCGTCGCCCCGCCGGGACCGGCGGCCCGTCACCGGGTCAGCGCCGGCCGGGGTCCCGGCCGAGCAGGGGCGGGACCTCCAGCGCGTCGCCGGCGCGTGCGGCGACCGCGTCCGCCAGCCAGCCGGCGGCCTCCTCGCGGTGCACGTCGACGTCGACCACCGCGATCACCCGCGTCACGCCGTCGTCCCCCTCGTGGCGGACCACGCGCGGCTCGGAGTTCCAGGGCCCGCCCGCCCGGGCGAGGGGCGCGGCGATCTCGTGGAGGGCGGCGGCCACGGCGTCGGGATCGCGCGTGAGGAACTCCAGGCGGTGGCGGCGGAGCCCGCCGGGCAGCAGGCGCACGGCGGTGATCGCGCCGTTCGGGATGATCATGCGCTCGCCGCCCGGGCCGCGCAGCACCGTGGTGCGCAGGCCGAGGGTGTGGACCTCGCCGGTGTAGCCGGTGGGCTCGAGGCGGACGACGTCGCCCACCCCGTACTGGTCCTCGAAGAGGATGAAGAAGCCCGCGATGGTGTCGACGAGGAAGCGCTGCGATGCGAAGCCGACCACGACCGCCACGAGCGCTCCTCCGCTGAGGGCCGCCGCCGCGCCCCCTCCGGCGAGCGCGAAGGTGATCGCCAGGAACGCCGCGATGAGCACGACGTAGCGCAGGCTGGTCGCCAGCGCCGAGACCGCCGTCTGGGTCTGGCGCGCGCGAGGGCCCTCCGAGGCGCGGCTCCGGGCGACGAGCCGCGGCACGATCCAGCCGATCATCCACAGCAGGATGGCCGTGACGACGAGCACCACGCCCACCAGGACGAGGCGCCCGGCCCACTCCGGCAGGCCGAAGAGCGCGGCGGGGAGGGCGGGCACGGAGGCGATCATACCCCCGGCCGCTCCTCGTCCTGGACCGTGAACGCCTGCACGCCCACGATGGCGAAGACGCGCAGGCCCGGCATCTCCCAGAGGTGACCGTCCTGCGGTCCGAGACGCCGTACCGCCACCGCGTCCGCCGCGAGGGCGGCGTCGATCAGCCCGGCCTGCTCGCCGGCGAGGCGGGCGCGCAGGGCCTGCAGGTCGCGCATCGCGGCGGCGCGCTCGCGCGAGGTCATGGCGGCCGGCACGTGCGGCGCCGCGGGCCCGTCGTGGCTGCGCCAGCGGGTCAGGCGGGTGTCGAGCGCCGGGTCGTCGTCGGGGCGGCGCACGGCTGGCCGCGGCGGCGCGCCGGGGCCCTCGGGCGAGGAGATGCGCCCGCCCTCGCGAGCGCGCAGGCGCCGCACCGCGCGGGCCGTCGCCAGCCACCGCCACGTCCCGCGGACCCGCTCCAGGATCGCCATCGCCCACTCCTCGCGGATGCCCGCCCACGGCGGGTGTGGCGCAAGACTGCCATGCCGGGCCGGAGGTCTCCGAAGGCGATCGGCGGCCGCGCGCGCCGAACCGGGGGCGCGGTGGTCCATTAGACTCCTCCGCCGTGCCACTGACCTACCGCACAGCCGGGGAGTCCCACGGCCCCGCGCTCTTCGCGGTGCTCGAGGGCCTGCCCGCCGGCCTGCCGCTCGTGCCCGACGACATCGACGCCGATCTCGCGCGCCGCCAGCTGGGCTACGGCCGGGGCGGGCGCATGAAGATCGAGACCGACCGCGCCATCGTGAAGTCGGGGCTGCGGCACGGGCGCACCATCGGCAGTCCGCTGACGCTGGAGATACCGAACAAGGACTTCGTCAACTGGGAGGCCGACCGCATGGCGGTGTGGGCGCCGGGCGAGGACGTCCACGTCGACCCGATCACGCTGCCGCGGCCCGGCCACGCCGACCTGGCGGGGATGCTCAAGTACGGCACCGACGACCTGCGGCCGATCCTCGAGCGCGCCAGCGCCCGCGAGACGGCGGCGCGCGTGGCCGCGGGCGGCGTCGCGAAGGCCCTGCTGCGGCGCTTCGGCACCGAGATCCGCAGTCACGTCGTGCGCATCGGCCCCGAGGCCGTGGAGCTGCGCGACGACCTCGCGATCGCCGACTTCGAGGGCGTGGACGAGAGCCCGGTGCGCTGTCTCGACCCCGAGGCCTCGGCCCGGATGCGCGCCGCGATCAAGGCGGCCGGGCAGGACCACAACACCGTCGGCGGGGTCTTCGAGGTGTGGGCCTTCGGCGCGCTGCCGGGCCTCGGCTCGCACGTCAGCGGAGACGCCCGCCTCGACGGCCGCCTCGCGCAGGCGCTCATGGGCATCCAGGCGATCAAGGGCGTCGAGATCGGCGCCGGTTTCGAGCTGGGGCGCATCCCCGGCAGCGAGGCCCACGACGAGATCTTCCACGACCCCGCGCGCGGCTTCTTCCGGCGCACCAACCGCTCCGGCGGCATCGAGGGCGGCATGACGCACGGGGCGCCGGTCGTGCTGCGCGCCGTGATGAAGCCGATCAGCACGCTGAGCCGCCCGCTGGCCTCGGTCGATGTGGCGACCAAGGAGGCGACCAAGGCCTTCAAGGAGCGGTCCGACATCTGCGCGGTGCCCGCCGCCGCCGTCGTCGCCGAGGCGGCGGTCGCCTTCGTCCTCGCGCAGGCGCTGCTCGAGAAGTTCGGCGGCGACTCGATCGCCCACCTCGACGCCGCGGTCGAGCGCTACCGGGTCGAGATCGCGCAGTAGCCGTGGCCCGCTGGCTCGTACTGTCGGGATACATGGGGGCGGGCAAGACGTCGGTGGGTCGCCGCGTGGCCACGCGGCTCGACCGCACGTTCGTTGACGCCGACCGCGCGATCGAGGAGCGTGCCGGGATGCCGATCCCCGAGATCTTCTCGCGCCGTGGGGAGCTGTGGTTCCGGCGCACCGAGGAGACCGTCATCCGCGAGCTGCTCGCCGGCGAGCCGGGCGTGCTCGCGCTCGGCGGGGGCGCCCTCGAGAACGTCCGCACCCGGGGCCTGGTGTCGCGCACGGCCGACGTGGTGTGGCTGCGCGCCAGCGTGGAGGTCGCCTGGTCGCGGGTGAAGGACTCCGACCGCCCGCTCGCCGACGACCAGGCCCGCTTCGAAAGGCGGGCGCGCTCCCGCGAGGCCACCTACCGCGAGGCCGCAGACCTGGAGGTCGACGCCGACGGACCCGCCGACGAGGTCGCGGCCCGGGTGGCGGCGTGGGCGCAGCGCGGTGCGGCCGGGGGCGGCGCGTGAGCCGCACCGTCCCGGCGCCGTCGCTCTGGGCCGAGATCGGCGCGGCGCGGTACCCGCTGCATCTGGCCAGCGGCCTGATCGACGACGTGGGCGCCCTCTGGACCGGGCGCGGCCCGGCGGGCGCCGTGCTGCTGGTCAGCGACGGCAACATCCCCGAGCTCTCGCGCCGCGTGCGCGCCTCGCTCCAGGAGGCCGGGGTGCGCGTCATCACCACCACCGTCCCGCCGGGCGAGGGCTCGAAGACCCTCGCCCAGGTCGAGCGGCTGACGCGCCTCGCCGCCGAGGCCGGCCTGCGCCGGTCCGACGCCGTCGCCGCGCTCGGCGGCGGGGTCGTGGGCGACCTCGCCGGCTTCGTCGCGGCCACCTACCAGCGCGGCGTGCGCCTGATGCACATCCCGACCACCCTCCTGGCGATGGTCGACTCGGCGATCGGCGGCAAGACCGGGGTCGATCTCCCGGAGGGCAAGAACTACGTCGGCGCCATCTGGCAGCCCGACCTGGTGGTCATGGACACCGACGTGCTCGCCACGCTGCCCCCGCGCGAGCTCGCGTGCGGCTTCGCCGAGGTGGTCAAGTACGGGATGCTCGACGGCCCGGAGCTGTTCGCTCAGATCGAGGGCTGGCCGGAGCTGCCGGGCCCGGCCGACGCCCTGATCGGCCTGATCCGCCGCTGCGTCGACCACAAGCTGCGCGTGGTGGCCGACGACGAGCGCGATCTCGGCGTGCGCGCCTCGCTCAACCTCGGCCACACCGTGGGGCACGGCATCGAGGCGGCGGCCGGCTACGACCTCTACCGCCACGGCGAGGCGATCTCACTGGGCCTGCTCGCGGCCCTGCGCCTGTCGGAATCGACCGTGGGGCTCGACCCGGGCTGGCGCCCCCGCGTGGCCGCGATCCTCTCGCGCCACGGGCTGCCCACCCGCCTCGACCCCGCCGTGCCCACCGCCGCGATCCTCGAGGCGATGGGCCGTGACAAGAAGGCCGACGCCTCGGCGCTCAACATGGTGATGGTTGCGGCCCCCGGCGACGTGCGCCTGCGCGTGAGCCCCCCCGGCGACCGGGTGGTCTCGGCCATCGAGGAGCTGCGCCGGTGAGCCGGCCGCTGCGGATCGCCCTGCTGCACGGGCCCAACCTGAACATGCTCGGGCGCAGGCCGTCCGCGCACTACGGCACGCTTACGCTCCGCGAGCTCGAGGACCGGGTGCGCGGTTGGGGGGAGGAGCGGGGCATGAGCGTCGGGTGCTTCCAGACGAACCACGAGGGCGCGTTCCTCGAGCACGTCCACGGGCTCGCCGGCATCGTGGACGGCGCGGTGGTGAACCCGGGGGCGTGGACCCACTACCAGTGGTCGATCCGCGACGCGCTCGAGGTCATGGGCGCACCGTTCGTCGAGGTCCATCTGTCCGACGTGGAGGCGCGCGAGCCGCACCGCCGGGTCTCGGTGGTGCGCGACATCGCCTCGGCGGCCGTCTGGGGCAAGGGTCCCGACGGCTACCGCGACGCCCTCGACCACCTCGCGCAGGTGCTGTCGTGAGCGACCCCTTCGGCCCGCGCCAGGACCGGCTGCTCGCCGCGCTCGACGAGCGCGGCCTCGGAGCGATGCTCGTCACCGGCTCCGCGAACGTCCGCTATCTGACGGGCTACATCGGCTCGAACGGCATCGCCGTGATCGGTGCGGGCGGCCGGGTCCTCATCACGGACTCGCGCTACGCGGTCAGCGCGGCCGAGCAGGTGCGGGGCGCCGAGGTGGTCGTCGGCAGGCGCGATCTGCTCGCCGACGTGGCCGCCGCCGCGCCGGCCATCGCGGCCGGCCGGCCGCTCGGGATCGAGGCGGACGACCTGACGCTCGCGCGCCACGAGCGCCTGGTGGAGATGCTCCCCGGTGTCGAGATGACCCCCACGCGGTCGCTCGTCGAGGAGCTGCGCGAGGTCAAGGACGACGCCGAGATCGCGACGATGCGCGAGGCGGCCGCCGTGGTCGACCGCGCGCTCGCGTCGGTGCTGGAGCACGGGCTGATCGGCCGCACCGAGCGCGACGTGGCCTTCGCCCTCCATGGGGCCATGCTCGCCGAGGGCGCCCAGGAGCCCAGCTTCGCGACGATCGTCGCCTCGGGCCCGCGCGGCGCGCGCCCCCACCACGTGCCGGGCCCCGACCCGGTCCCCGCCGACACGCTCGTGGTGATCGACATGGGCGCGGTGGTCGACGGCTACTGCTCCGACATGACGCGCACCGTCGCCACGGGGCCGCTGCCCGCGCGGCTCGCCGAGATCTACGCCGTGTGCCTCGACGCCCAGGAGGCGGCGCTCGCGGCCGCGGCTCCGGGCATGACCGGCGCCGATCTCGACGCCGTCGCCCGCGCGCGGATCGCCGCCGCCGGGTACGGTGAGTGCTTCGGACACGGGCTCGGGCACGGAGTCGGCCTCGTGATCCACGAGCAGCGACGCCCTGAGGGCCGGGATGGCGATCACGATCGAGCCCGGCATCTACCTCGAGGGCGAGGCCGGGGTGCGGATCGAGGACCTGATCGTGTTGGGGGAGGGGGGCGGGCAACTGCTGTCGCACACCTCCAAGCAGCTGATGACCGTCGCATGAGATCGACCAGGGGGCGCAGACCATGATCACCACCAACGACCTGAAGAACGGCTACGTGCTCGACATCGACGGCGAGCTCGTGAGCGTCGTCAGCTTCCAGCACGTCAAGCCGGGCAAGGGCGGCGCGTTCGTCCGCACCAAGCTCAAGAGCATGAGCTCGGGCGCGGTCGTGGAGCGCACCTTCCGGGCCGGGGAGAAGGTGGAGCGCGTCACCACCGAGAGCCGGACGATGCAGTTCCTCTATCGCGACGGCGACCAGCTGCACCTGATGGACAACAGCACCTACGAGCAGATCCCCGTGCCCTCGTCGCTGGTCGAGAACGACGATCTCCTGGCGCCCAACACCGACGTCCAGGTGCTGTTCGTGCGCGACGCGCCGATCCGCGTCGAGCTGCCGACCTTCGTCGAGCTCGAGGTCACCCAGACCGACCCCGGCGTCAAGGGGGACACCGTCTCCAACGTCCAGAAGCCCGCGACGGTCGAGACCGGTGCGGTCATCGACGTGCCGCTCTTCGTGAACGAGGGCGACCGCCTCAAGATCGACACCCGCACCCGCGCCTACTCCGCGCGCGCCTAGTGCCCGGCGCCCCGCACTGCTCAGCGCCGCAGGGCCGCTCCACGGGGGACCCGGCCGGGAACTGCTCAGCGACACCCGACTCAGGATACTAGTGTCCCCCATTCCAGTGCGGACCGGATCATCGAAGGGAGACACGTGACGCCAGCATCCGACGTGGTCGGCTATGTCGATGCCACACTGCGCGACCTCGCCCCGTTCCCGTGGGGCACGGCCGTCGGCACGGACGACCTCGCCGCCGCGGCGGCCGCCCTCTCGGAGGTCGGCGCCCGGGTCCTGGAGGCGCTCGACGCCCGCTGCGCCCGCGCGGCGCTGGAGGCCCGCTCGGAGAGCCCGTGGGACCGCCTGCGCGCCGTCCTGCGCGAGGCGCACGGCACCCCCGTCGGCGTCGTCATCGGCGCCCGCAACCTCTGGGGCGACCGTCCGCTGACCCCCGACGTCGTGCGGCGCTTCGTGCTCTGCGCGGTCGATTCGGGGGCCTCGCGCGTCCGCGCCACCGATCCCCTGAACGACCCCGACGCCCTCCTGCCGGTGGCGCGCGCCTGCGAGGAGGCGGCGGCCGAGTTCGTGCCGACGCTCATCGTCGGCCCGGCGCCCTCGATGGACGACCCGCGCTGGATCGCGGAGGCCGTCGCCCTCGCGTCGCTCCCCGGCGCCGCCACGCTCTGCCTCTCCGACGGGGCCGGGCACATCTCCCCGGCCGCCCTCGGGCGCCTCGTGGAGGCCGTCGCGGCCGCCACCGGGCTGCCGATCGAGGTGCAGGTGCAGGCGCCCGGCGGTCTCGCGCCCCTGTCGGCGACGGCCGCCGTCCTCGCAGGGGCATCGGCCGTGCAGGCCTCGGCCGGCCCGGTCGCGCTGGTGTCGGCCCGGCCCTCCGCCGAGACCCTCCGCGCGGCCCTGGTGGGAGGCGCGCGCACGCTCGACTGCCAGCCCTCGGCGCTCGACCGCGCCGCCCGCGTCGTCGGCCCGATGCTCCCGGCCGACCGCCTCCGGCAGGCGGCCGCCGCCGTGTTCGGCCCGGCCGTCGCCGTGCCGCCGGCCCTCGAGGCCGGCCTCATCTCGCGCCTCGGCCGCCTGGGGCTCTCCCGGAGCCTGGTCGCGGTCGCCACCGAGTCGGCGGCCGTCGCCCGCGACGTCGGCGCCGCCACCCTCGCGTACCCGCTCGGCTCGGCCATCCTGGCCCAGGCGGCCCGCCACGTGATCGAGGGGCGCCGCTGGGCCGAGATCGAGCCCGATCTCGTGCCGATCATCCTGGGCCGGGCGGGACGCCTGCGCGGCCCGGTCTCCGACGCCGCGCTCGCCATCGCGACCGCCGAGGACCCCGGCGTGCCGCCGGCACGCGATCTCGCCGCGGTCTCCGAGGAGGCGCCCCAGGGCCTCTCCGATGAGGACCTCGTGCTCTGGGCCATGTTCGCCGAGGGCACCGAGCAGGTCGTCGCGCGCCGGCGCTCGCTCGGCGCCGAGGCCGCCAACCGCCCCGGCCAGCCGGCGATCGACCGCGATCTGCTCGACACCCTGGTGGACGTGGTGGAGGCCTCCGACGAGGCCGAGGTCACGGTCGAGATCTCGGGCGCCCGGGTCACGGTGCGCCGCGCGGTCGCCGCACCGGCGGAGGCGGGCGCGTCGTCGTCCGGCGGCGGTGGCGGGGGAGGCGCCGCGGCGGAGGCCGACGACGGCCTGGCCCGCGTCACGAGCCCCATGGTCGGGACGTTCTACCGCCGCCCGGGCCCCGACCAGGAGACGTTCGTGGCCGAGGGTCAACGGGTCGAGGTCGGCGACACGCTCTGCCTGATCGAGGCGATGAAGCTCTTCAACGAGATCGTCGCCGAGCAGGCCGGCGTCGTCCGCACGATCTGCCTCGATGACGGGGCCCCGGCGGAGTTCGGCCAGCTCCTGTTCCTGATCGAGCCATGAAGCTGCTGATCGCCAACCGGGGCGAGATCGCCGTCCGGATCATCCGCACCGCCCGGGAGCTCGGCATCCCGACCGTGGCCGTCTACTCGACGGCCGACGCCGACACCCTCGCCGTCGACCTCGCCGACGAGGCCGTCTGCATCGGCCCGGCTCCGGCCCGCGACTCGTACCTCAACATCTCGAACGTGCTCGCCGCCGCCGAGATCACCGGGTGCGACGCGGTGCATCCGGGGTACGGCTTCCTCTCCGAGAACGCGACCTTCGCCCGCGCCTGCGCGAGCGAGGGGATCGTGTTCGTGGGCCCCTCGCCCGAGGTGATGGAGCGCATGGGCGACAAGATCGCCGCCAAGGACGCCGCGCGCGCCGCCGACCTGCCGGTGCTGGGCGGCTCCGACGGCCCGGTCTCCGACGTCGCGGCCGCCCTCGCGGCGGCCGAGTCGGCCGGGTACCCGGTGCTGCTCAAGGCGGCCGCCGGCGGCGGCGGCAAGGGCATGCGGCGCGTCGAGCGCCCCGCCGACCTCGCCCAGGCCTTCGAGGTGGCCCAGCGCGAGGCCGAGGCCGCCTTCAGCGACGGCAGCCTCTACGTGGAGCGCCTGCTCGAGGGGGCGCGGCACGTCGAGATCCAGGTCATGGCCGACGGCCAGGGCGGCGCGCTCGTCTGCGGCGACCGTGAGTGCTCGATCCAGCGGCGCCACCAGAAGCTGATCGAGGAGGCCTCCGCCCCGCACCTGCCGCCCGCCACGCGCGAGGCGATGCAGCAGGCCGCGCTGCGGGCGGTCAAGGCCTGGGACTACCGCAGCGCCGGCACGCTGGAGTTCCTCGTCGACGCCAAGGGCGACTTCTTCTTCCTCGAGCTCAACGCCCGCCTGCAGGTGGAGCACCCCGTGACCGAGCTCGTGACGGGGCTCGATCTCGTGGCCGAGCAGCTCAACGTGGCCGCCGGGGGCCTGCTCTCGCGCACCGGCGTCGCCGAGGCCAGCGGGCACGCGATCGAGTGCCGCATCAACGCCGAGGACCCCGCGCGCGACTTCCGCCCGGGCGCCGGGCGGCTCGACGACTTCCGTATCGCCCAGGGCCCGGGCATCCGCGTGGACACGCACTGCGAGCCGGGGGAGAACATCCCGCCCCACTACGACAGCCTGCTCGGCAAGCTGTGCGTCTGGGCGCCCGACCGCCCGCGCGCGATCGCCCGCCTGCGTCGCGCGCTGTTCGAGACCTCGGTCACCGGGATCCCGACGACGCTGCCGCTGCTCGCCGACATCGCGCACGACGCGCCCTTCGTCGAGGGCCGGTACACGACCTCGTATCTGCCCGAGCGAGAGGCCTTCCTGCCCTCGCTGCGGCCCGCACGGGTGGCGTGAGCCGCGACCGCGAAGGGGGACGGCGGGCGGCGCGACGCCAGGCGGTGGTGCTGCTCTACCAGCACGACGTGACGGGGCTGGGGCTGGAGGAGCTGGAGCGCAACGCCGAGCGCGACGGCACCCCCGTCGACCCCTTCGCCCGGGCGCTCATGGAGGGCGTCGCCGCCGATCCCGCCAGCCTCGACGACCTGATCACCGGGGCCGCCGACGGCTGGACCGCCGAGCGCCTCGCGCCGCTCGAGCGCAACATCCTGAGGGTGGCCGTGCACGAGCTCCTCGACTGGCCGGACATCCCGGCAGCCGTCTCGATCAACGAGGCCGTCGACCTCGCCAAGCGCTACTGCCAGACCGAGGCCGCGGGCCTGGTGAACGGCATCCTCGGGCGCATCGCCTCCGAGCAGAAGCTGGCCTCGTGAGCGGCGGCGGCCCGGCCGAGGAGCTCGCGGCGCTCGAGGCCGCCGCCTCCCGCCTGGAGGACGTGGCGCGGATGATCGCCGAGGCCGGCGCCGACCCCGACGAGCTGCGCGCGCTGGCCGACGAGGCCCTGGCGCTGGGGGCGGAGATCACGGAACGGCTGCCCCGCGCGTTGCGCCAGCCCGCGCCGGGGGGCGGCCACGGCCCGGGCTGACGAGCTCCTCGACCCGCGGGTCCAGGTGGCCGTGCGCCCGCCCAGCGACCCGGACGCCGCGGGCCATCAGGAGCTGCAGGGCATCGGCAGCGGCGACGACCGCCCGCCGATGGACGAGCTCGCCGCGCGCGGCTGGCTGACCCAGGGCCCCGCGGTGCGCGGCGCCGAGCTCGAGACCCTCGGGCTGTCGATCTACGCCGGCCATCCCGAGCTGTCGCTCGTCAACCTCCCGACGGCCTTCATCGAGAGCGGCGTGCGACTGCTGAAGGAGCTCGGCACGTACGTGCTCTCGGGAGGGGCGCTCGAGCCGGGGGACGTGATGCAGCTGCGCGCCGATCTGCCCTACCTGGTGGGCGTGGTGGAGTCCCCGCCGGGGGAGGGCGATGGCATGGGCACCCTGCGGATCGTGATGCTCGCCTGAGGTCCTGAGCCGCCGCGGCCCTGCGACGGCATCCTCGCCCGCCGGCTGCGCGGTGAGGGGTCGCGCCCGGGCGCCCGTCTGCCGATGAAGGACGCATGACAGACGACCGCCGCCCCCGCACGCGCTCCGCCGCCCTCCCGGCCCCGGACCGCTCGACCCTCAAGCTCGGCCTCTTCGGCGCCGGCCTCATCGCCGCCGCGCTCATCGTGCCCTGTGGCGCGCACGTGACCGGGTAGGCCCGGCGCGGCTCCGCCCGCCGGAGCCGGGCTCAGCCCACGGGGTCGGCGGCGAGGAAGGCGGGGCGCGAGGTGAGCGCCGCCCGCAGGGCCGTCAGCCGTGGGTACGCGGACAGGTCGAGACCCGTCCGGGTGGTGCGGAAGAGCACCGGAGCGAGCGCGCAGTCGGCGATCGTGAAGCGGCCGAGCACCACGGCGTCGGCTCCCACGAGGCCCTCCAGGAGGCGCAGGGTGGGCTGGATGTCCCGCTCGGCGACCGCGGCCGCGGCGGGATCCGCCGGCACCGCGCCGAAGCCGCCCTTGTCGCGCGAGTAGCCGAGCGCGGGCGTCTCGTGGCGGAAGAAGGCCGCCCGGATGCCCGTCGCGAAGCGGTCGAGGAACTCCTCCACCACCGCACGCTCCCGAGGGGCCGCGGGGTGGAGGTCGTCGCGTCCCTGCCGCCCCGCCAGGTATCGCAGGATCGCGTGCGACTCGCTGACGGCGAAGCCGTCGTCCTCCAGCACCGGGATGCCGCCAAGGGGGTTGAGCGCCAGAAGAGCCGCGGGACGCGGACGGCTCAGGGGCACCGTCCGGCGCTCGTAGGGGAGCCCCAGCTCGGCCAGCAGGAACCGCACCTTGAGCGCGTTCGAGGACAGGGGGTTGTCGTGGAGCACCAGGCCGGACACGGGGTCGACGATAGTCCTTGCGTCCGCCGCGCGGATGAGCGCCCGGCGTCCCGCGGCGGGGGCGTCGTCTGAGCCTGGATCCGCCGCATCTCGCGGCGCGGATGCGCGGAATCGCATACGCCACACGGGATTCGGCGCGACCCGAGGGGTCGCCCTACGGGTGCGACGCCGCCTCCCGTACGGCGCGGCGCTTCCCCGCCCCGCATCCACGATCTCCGCCGGATTCAGGCTAAGATCGCCGGATGCCCACACCCCACCCGCGGTTCCCGATCCTCGGCGGACTCACCGCCCCGAGCGAGCTCAGCGGCATGAACGATGCCGAGCTGGAGGCCCTCGCCGCCGAGATGCGCGAGGCGATCATCGACACCGTCGCCCAGACCGGGGGCCACCTCGGCTCCAGCCTCGGCACGGTGGAGCTGACGATCGCGCTCCACGCCGAGCTGCAGTCGCCGCGCGACCGGATCGTGTGGGACGTCGGCCACCAGGCCTACGGCCACAAGCTGCTGACGGGCCGCCTCGACGACTTCGCGACGCTGCGCCAGCACGGCGGCATCAGCGGCTTCCTCAGCCGCTCGGAGAGCGAGCACGACGTGATGGGCGCCGGGCACGCCAGCACCTCGATCAGTTACGCCACCGGCCTCGCCGAGGCGGCGCGGCACGGCCGGCGCGAGAGCCGGTCGGTCTGCGTGATCGGCGACGGCGCGCTGACCGGCGGCATGGCCTACGAGGGCCTCAATCAGGCCGGAGCACTCGGATCGCCGGTCACGGTCATCCTCAACGACAACGGCATGAGCATCTCCGAGAACGTCGGCGCCCTGTCGAAGCTCTTCCAGCGCGTGAGGGTCGACCCGACCCTGACGCGCGTGCGCGAGGAGCTCGAGCGCGGGCTGTCGCGGCTCCCGGGGGCGAGCGAGCTCGGGGGCCACATCCGCGACGCCACCAAGTCGCTCTGGTTCGTGCCCGGCGCGCTCTTCGAGGCCCTCGGCTTCGCCTACATCGGCCCGATCGACGGCCACGACGTCGAGGAGATGCGCAAGGCGCTGCGCACCACGCACGTCATGGACCGCCCCGTGGTGATCCACGTGAAGACGGTCAAGGGTCGCGGCTACGGGCCGGCCGAGGCCGACGGCGAGGCCATGCACGGCGCCACCCCGTTCGTCATCGAGAGCGGCAAGGCCGCCACCAAGAAGGCCTCCGGGCCGCCGAACTACACCGAGGTGTTCGGGCACGCGCTGGTGGCCGAGGCCGAGCGCGACCCGCGCGTGGTCGGCATCACCGCCGCCATGCTCAAGGGCACCGGGATGCAGCACATGATGGACCGCTTCCCCGAGCGCACCTACGACGTGGGCATCGCCGAGCAGCACGCGGTCGTCTTCGCCTGCGGTCTCGCGATCGCCGGCTACCGGCCGGTGTGCGCGATCTACTCGACCTTCCTGCAGCGCGCATTCGACCCGATCGTCCACGACGCCGCGATCCAGAACCTGCCCGTGGTGTTCGCCATCGATCGCGGAGGCCTGGTGGGCGACGACGGCCCCACGCATCACGGCGCCTTCGACATCGCGTACCTGCGCGCCATCCCCGGCCTGACCGTGATGGCGCCGATGGACGAGGCCGAGCTGGTGACGATGCTGCACACGGCCCTGCGCATCGACGGGCCCGTGGCCATCCGCTACCCGCGCGGCGTGGGCCTCGGCGTGCCGATCCCCGAGCGGCCCGAGCCGATGGAGATCGGCCGCGGCCAGGTGCTCGAGCCCGGCGAGGGCGTCGCCCTGGTCGGCTACGGATACGGCGCGGTGCTCGCCCGCGAGGCGGCCGATCTCGTGGCCGAGGGCCTCGGCGCCCGCCCGACCGTGGTCAACGCCCGCTTCGCCAAGCCGATCGACGCGGCCCTGATGCGCCAGCTCGCCGAACGGCACGACCTCATCGTGACGATCGAGGATCACGCCCAGATGGGCGGCTTCGGCAGCGCGGTGCTGGAGTGCCTCGAGGACACCGCCGTGCGGGTGCTGCGGGTCGGCATCCCGGACCGTTTCATCGACCACGGCAAGCGCGAGATCCTCCTGGAGGACGCCGGGCTGACGGCGCCCCAGATCGCGGCGCGCACGATCCGCGCCGCCGGGGCCGGCACCCGGGTGCTGCTGACCGAGGGCTGATCGCGCGAGGCCGGTGTCGCGCCGGCGGGGCGCGCGGCTATCATCCGGCCGCATGCCTCGCTCACGACTCGACGTCGCGCTGGTGGAGCGGGGACTCTTCCCGAACCGCTCGCGCGCCCAGGCCGCGGTGATGGCCGGCCGCGTCCGCGTCGACGGCCGCCCGGCCGACAAGCCCGGCAGCGGCGTCGCCGACGGCGCGGAGCTCGAGGTGGCCGAGGGCGCCGAGTACGTCTCGCGGGGCGGCGTGAAGCTGGCGGGCGCGCTGGACGCGCTCGGAGTGGACCTCGCCGGAGCCCGCGCGCTCGACCTCGGGGCCTCCACCGGGGGCTTCACCGACTGCATGCTCGGGCGCGGGGCGCAGAGCGTGATCGCCCTCGACGTCGGCTACGGCCAGCTCGCGTGGAGCCTGCGCCAGGACCCGCGCGTGCACGTGATGGAGCGGACCAACGCCCGCTACCTGACCCCCGGCGCGCTGCCGTACGCGCCGGACATGGTGACGTGTGACCTGTCGTTCATCTCGATCGGCACGGTCTGGGGAGCGGTGGTGCCGTGCCTCGCGCGGGAGTGGCGTGCGATGGTGATGGTGAAGCCCCAGTTCGAGGTGGGCCGCGAGCGCGTCGGCTCCGGGGGGGTCGTGCGCGACGACGCGGTGCGGGAGGATGCGGTGCGCGGTGTCATCGAGGGGATCGAGGCCACGGGCGGGCGCGTCCTCGGGACGGCCGACGCCGGCCTGCCCGGTCCCAAGGGCAACCGGGAGGTCTTCGTGCTGGCCGCCGACGCGGGGGTGGGCGCATGAGCCCGAGCGTCCCCCGCGCGAGCTCGCACCCCATCTCGATCGAGGACGCGCACCCGGTCAAGCGCGTGCTCCTGCTGACCCACCGCGATCCGGCCGTGACGGCCCCGACCCTGCCGGCGATCCTCTCGATCCTCGAGGACGCGGGCGTCTCGGTGCTCGTGCCCGCCGGCGAGGTGGTCAAGCACCGGATCCTGGCCCCCTACGCCTCGGGTGACGGCATGCGCATGCGCCCGGGCGGCGAGGACCTGATCCTCGTCCTCGGCGGCGACGGGAGCATCCTCCGGGCCCTGGCCCGGGAGGCCGGCTCCGGCGCCCCGGTGATCGGCGTCAACTACGGCAGGGTCGGCTTCCTGGCCTCGATCGAGCGCGAGACGCTCGAGCGCGACCTGCGGCGCGCCCTGGCGGGCGAGTTCGTGGTGCTCGGGCTGCCCTCCCTGAGCGCGGACTGGGCCGACGGCGAGGTGATGGCCGTCAACGACCTCGCGCTCTTCCGCGGGGGCGACTCGCGGATCGCCGACCTCACCTACGCGGTCGACGGCGAGCTGGTCGCGACGGTCCGCTGCGACGGCGTCATCCTGAGCACGCCCGTGGGCTCGACGGCCTACAACCTGGCGGCCGGGGGGCCGACGGTGTCGTGGCGGGTCCGCTGCTTCGTGCTGTCGTTCATCGCCCTGCACCACCTCGACAGCCGGCCCCTGGTGATCGGCGCCGAGGAGCAGCTGACGGTCACCAACAGCGCCTTCGACGGCGACTGCGACATCCAGGCCGACGGCCAGAAGATCGGCGTGCTGCGCCCCGGCCGGTCGATCACCGTCAGCCTCGGAGGGTCCGAGGTGCACCTGGCCACGTTCCCCGAGGCATCCTTCTTCCGGCGCTACCGGGAGAAGTTCGGCCGGCCGTGATCCGCTCGCTCGAGGTCCGGGACCTGGTGGTCATCGAGCGCGCCGAGCTCGCGCCCGCCGCCGGCCTGACCGCGATCACCGGTGAGACCGGCGCCGGCAAGACGGTGCTCGCGCAGGCCCTCGCCCTGCTGACGGGCGCGCCCGCCGACGCCACCGCCGTGCGCCCCGGCGCCCGGCACGCCCTGGTGCAGGCGACCGTCGCGGTCCCGGAGGGCTTCTGGGACTCCCTCGACGAGGACGACCCGGCGCTCGGGCTGCGCGAGCTGGCCGAGGACGAGCGCGAGGTGGTGCTCGCGCGCCGCGTCCCCGCCGAGGGCCGAGCCCGCGCCCTGATCGACGGCCAGGCGGCCCCACGCGACGCCGTCGCCGCGCTCGCCCGCCACCTGATCCGGTTCTCCGCCCAGCACGAGCACCGGCGGCTGGTGAACCCGGCCAGCCAGCTCGCGGTGCTCGACGCCTTCGCCGGGCCCGCCGCGGTGCAGGGGGCCGAGCGCCTTGCCGTGCTGCGCCGGGCGCTCGCCTCGCTCGACCGGCGGCTCGCGGAGTCGCGCGGCCGGCGCGAGGCCGCCGAGCGCGAGCGCGCGGAGCTCGAGGGCCTGGTGGCCGACGCTGACGAGGCGGGGCTCGACGTCGCCGAGGAGGCCGAGCTGATGCAGCAGCGCGAGCGCCTGATGCACGCGGAGGGTCTCGCCGCGGCGGCGTCCGGGGCCGCGGAGGCGCTGTCGCCGAGCGATGACGAGGGTGGCGCGGTGGTCGCCCTCGGCATCGCGGTCGCCGCGCTGGCCCCGATGGTCTCGGTCGACCCCGCCCTCGCCGGCCCGCACGCCGAGCTCGTCTCGGCCCAGGCCGCCCTGCAGGAGGCCGGGCTGAGCCTGCGCGCCTACCTCGACGACCTCGACGCCGAGCCGGGGCGTCTCGCCCAGGTGGAGGAGCGCCTCGAGGTCTACAGCCGCATGGGCCGGCGCTACGGGCCCGGGACCGAGGCCGTGCTGCAGAGGGCGGCGGAGGCCCGGGAGGCCCTCCAGAGCCTCGACGAGGGCGCCGGCGACGTCCTGGCCCTCGCCCAGGAGCGCGAGCGCCTGATCGACGAGGCGCTGGAGGTGGCGCTCGCCCTGCGGGCGTCGCGCGCCGAGGCGGCGCCGCGGATGGCCGAGGCCGTCCGCGAGCAGCTGGTCGATCTCGCGATGCCGCGCGCCGAGCTGCGCGTCGAGATCGTCGAGGACCACTCCGACCCGCCGGCCGACTCGTGCGTCATCTGGCTGCGCGCGAACCCGGGGCTCCCCGAGGCGCCCCTGGCGGCGACCGCCTCCGGCGGAGAGCTCTCACGCGTGCTGCTCGCCCTCCACGGGCTCGCCGCCGCGGCCGACGACGCCACCTGGGTCCTGGACGAGGTCGACGCGGGCATCGGCGGGGTCACCGCGACCGCCGTCGGCGCGCGCCTGCGCGACTTCGCCCGCGGCCGCCAGGTGGTGGTCATCACCCACCTGCCGCAGGTCGCGGCCATGGCCGACGCGCACTACCGGCTCGTGAAGGGCCTGGACGAGGGGGGCCGCGCGACCACCCGGATCGAGCCCGTCGAGGGCGACGAGCTCGTGGCCGAGCTCTGCCGGATGCTCGGGGCCGGCCCCGAGGACGAGGGCGCCCGCCGCCACGCCGAGGAGCTGCTGGCCCGCCGCCCCTGAGCCCCCGGGCTCACCACCAGCTGGGCGTGCCGATCCTCAGCCGGTTGCCGTCGGGGTCGGTGACCTCGATTTCCCACCCCCAGGGGGCCTCGTGCGGTGCGATGCCGAGGGCGGCTCCGAGGGTGCGGACGTCGCCCACGCGCAGATAGACGAGGGTGTCCGGGCGGGCGTCGCCCGTGTGCTCGCTCAGGAAGAACGTGACCGGGCCGCGGGCGATGGTCGCGAACGCCGGGGC
>LNEQ01000240.1 GCA_001464995.1 Actinobacteria bacterium Ga0077541 | reverse complement strand
GCGGCGATGGTCGTTCCGTGACATCTCGAAGGGTGCCGCGGCGCGGACGGCCCGCCACCGCCCGGTCGGATGGGCCGGGCCCCCACGGCGGACCAGTGCGCGCCTCACGAAGCGAGACGGCGCGCGCGCGGGCTGGCGGCCCGGGGGGAGGACGGATTTACTGACCGGGATGACCCGCTTTCCGGCCGCCACGAAGCTCCGGATCCTCGTCGCCTGCGCCTGCGCAGCCGGCGCGGCCCTCGCCACGACGGCCTCCGGCTCGGCCGCGCCGAGCCCCGGCGACCAGCAGGTCCAGCGGGCGCTGCGGGCCGTGGATCGCCTCGACCGGGTCGGCGAGGTGCTCACGCTGTCGATGCTGCTGTCGGGCGGCGCAGGCGTCCCCGAGGTGGTGCCGGCCGGCGAGCGGCTGCGCGTGCGGTCGGCGGCCGTCGTGCGCAGCCTCCAGGCGACCCGGCCCACGTCTGCCGAGGGGCGGCGGATGAAGCGCCTCGGCATCCGCGTGGCGATGCTCCACCGCGAGGCGGCGCGGACGGTCGTCGCGTCCCAGCGGGCCTTCGCCGCCGGGCGCACCGACCGGGGGGCGCGCTTCCTGCTGAAGTCCATCGCGCTGCACACCGCGATCGACGGGCGGACGGCCACCGCCCAGCGCATCGTGCTGCCCGACCCGGATGCGTTCGTCGAGTCGATCACGCTGGTCGGCGCCATCTCGGGCGACGCGACGGGCACCGCCCCGTCGCCGATCCTGGCCGGTGCGGGAGGGACGATGACCCGGTGCGACACCGCCGACGAGTACCTGGGCTTCCGCGTGTACGCGCTGGGGGTCCACGGGACGAGCCGCGCGACGGTGGTCACGACGACGCCCGACGGCGCCGCCGACCGCTCTGCCGCCCGGATCGACCCGGCGTCCGCGGGGATCGAGGCGACCCTCCCGGTGAGGGCTCGCGGGAACGGCGCCTACCGCCTGGTCATCTCCCAGGGCGAGCGCACCCTGCTGGACGCGTCCGTGACCCGGGCTTGCCGGATCGTGGATGCGGGGCGTGAGAGCCCCGCGTCAGGGGGGATTCGGCGTCGCACCACCAGGGTGACCCCTGCGGTCGCGCCGAATCCCTCATGACGCGAGGGATCTCGCGCATCCGCGCCGCGAGGTCGCCGGATTCAGGCTCAGCCCCGGGCGGCGGCGCGCCCCGTCGCCCAGAGGCCGGCGGCGGCCGCGGCGGCGGCGGCCAGGTCGGCCTCGGTCGCCTCGAGCGCGTCCGGCAGGGGGCGGATCGCGCGCCCGATCGCCAGCGCGGCGGCGAAGCCCATGCGCCGCACCGCGCCGGGCCCGAGGGCGACCTCGCCGCAGAGAGCGACGCACGGCACCCCGGCCGCGGCGCACGCGGCCGCGACGGCGAGCGGCGCCTTTCCTCCTCCGCTCGTCTCGTCCAGGCGGCCCTCCCCGGTGATGCAGAGGCCGGCCCCCACGAGGCGCCCCGGGAACCCGAGAGCGTCGAGCACCAGGGGCGCACCCGGGGTCAGCTCGGCGCCGAGCAGGGCCGCGAGGCCCCCCGCCGCGCCGCCGGCGGCGCCGGCGCCCGGCAGGGCCTGGAGGTCGATGCCGGTGGTGGCGCGCACGACGCCGGCCAGGTTCGCGAGGGCGACCCCCTCGGGCGTCGCGCCCTTCTGCGGTCCGAAGACGCACGCCGCGCCGTCGGGTCCGTGGAAGGGGTTGTCCACGTCGCAGGCGACCTGGATCGCGGTGTCGTCGATGCGCGGGTCGCGCCCGGACAGGTCGAGCGAGGCGACCCGCGCCAGATCCGACCCGCGGCCCTCCAGCACACGCCCGTCGGCGTCGAGGGCGCGGACGCCGAGGGCCGCCGCCAGCCCGAGGCCGCCGTCGGTGGTGGCGCTGCCGCCCAGACCCCCGAGGTCGAGCGCCGCCCGGATCAGCTCGCCGGTCCCCCGCGTGGAGGTCGCCTCGGGATCCCGCTCGCGGTCGGTCAGGCGCTCGTAGCCCGAGGCCTGGGCCAGCTCGACCACGGCGACCCCGCCCGCCAGCTCGCCGAGGCCCGCGTCCGCCGGGCGACCCAGGGGGTCGGCGACGCGCGCGGTCCGGCGGCGGCCGCCCGTGGCCGCCACGAGCGCCTCCATCGTCCCCTCGCCGCCGTCGGCGACCGGGAGCACCACCGTCTCGGCTCCCGGCAGCACCAGGCGCACGCCCGCGGCGATCGCCCGCGCCGCCGCGGAGGCCGGCAGCGCCCCCTTGAAGGGCGCCGGGGCGACCACCACCCGGGTCACGGCGGAGGCGCCGCCGTCCGCCGGGGCCAGTCGATCTGCAGGAACCCGAGCAGCTCGTCCTGCCAGGCCGAGTCGTCGGTGATGGTCTCCCGGGCGCGCGCCAGGAGCATGGCGTCGTCGCCCACCGGTATCCGGAACGGCCCCTCGGGGCTCTCGGCGGCGCCGAGCACCGGCATCGCCACGACGTCCGGGCTGGTGGGGTTGCGCTCACGCCACGCGCCGAAGCCCTGGCGCAGCTCGGCCAGCAGGGGCAGGTACGGGCCCTCCCCGCGGCTGAGGGCCCCGGTGGGCCGCGTCGCCTTCGGGAAGTCGGTGTCGACCATCCCGGGCTCGATGGCCACCACCCGGATGCCGAACGCACGGCACTCGATCGCCAGGGCCTCGGCCATCGCCGAGAGCGCGTACTTGGAGGCGTGGTACATGCCGAGCAGCGGGTTCGAGAGACGGGCCCCGATCGACGAGACGAACACCACCGAGCCGCGACCGGCCTCGCGCATCGCGGGCAGCGCGGCCTGGACGACGGCGGCCGCCCCGAAGAAGTTCGTGTCGAACATCTCCCGCACCACCTCGAGGTCGGCGTCCTCCACGGCGCCGAGCACCGCGTAGCCGGCGTTGCTGACCAGGCATGTCAGCGCGCCGCCGGCCAGCTCCTCGGCCGCGGCGACGCCGGCGCGCACCGACGCGGCGTCGCGCACGTCGAGGTGGACCACGTGGACGTTCTCGCGGCCGGCGTAGGCCTCCTGCGCGGCGGCGACGTCGCGGACGCCGGCCACGACCCGCCAGGCCGAGTCGCTGAAGAGCTCGACGACCGAACGGCCGATGCCGCGGCCCGCGCCGGTGACGAGGACGGTGGGGGTCGCGCTCACGACGGGAAGGCTACCCGGCGGGACCGGCCGACGACGCCGTCCCGGAGAGGTCGGGCACGGGCGCCTCCTCGGCGGCGGCGCGCTCGAGCGGGAGCCGGAGCGTGAAGGTGCTGCCGCGGCCGACCTCCGACGAGAGCGCGATGGAGCCGCGGTGGGCCTCGGCCAGACCGCGCGCGATGGCGAGGCCGAGGCCGGCGCTGCGGCCCTCGCGCGAGGGGTCGCCCCGGTAGAAGCGATCGAAGACGAAGGCCTGATCCTCGACCGGGATGCCCTCGCCGGTGTCCACCACCGCCATCGTCGCGTCCGGCCCGTCGCGATCCACCACCACCTCCACCCGCCCCCCGGCCGGCGTATGGCGCAGCGCGTTGTCGAGCAGGATCAGGAGGATCTGCTCCACCCTGGCCGGGTCGACCTCGACCACCACGGCGGAGGGGGCCGGCCGCACGGCGAGCGTCACGCCCTCGCGGGCGGCGAGGGGCACCCGCGGGGCGGCCACCACCCGGGCGAGCTCGCCGAGGTCGACCTCCTGGCGGTCGACCGGGAGCGCGCCGGCGTCGAGCCGGGCGAGCTGCAGCTGCTCCTCGACCAGGCGCTCCAGGCGCCCGGTCTCCTGACTCATCGCCGCGAGGAACTCCTGCCGGTGGCGCTCGTCCACCCCGTCCTCGAGCAGCTCGAGGAACCCCTTGAGGGCGGCGATCGGCGTCTTCAGCTCGTGGGAGACGTTGGCCACCAGGTCGCGACGGGCCCGCTCCAGCTGCCGCTGCTCGGTGACGTCGCGGAGCGTGATGACCGTGCCGGCGTCGAGGTCGTCGGCGAGGCGGGCGACGTGCAGCTCCAGCTCGACGCCGCCGGGCAGCACCACCTGGCGGCGGTCGACCGGCGGCGCCTCCGGGCGCCGGGCGGCGATGACGGCGTCGAGGATCGGCGGCGGCAGGGCGTCGAGGCGCGCCGACTCGGCGCCCTCGGGGAGCCCGAGCAGCCGGTTGGCTGCGTCGTTGGCCACGGCGACGGTCCCGTCGGGCGCCACGGCGAGCACCCCCTCGGCCAGCGAGCCGATCATCGCGCGGTCGCGGTCGCGCTCGCTGGTGATCTCGGCGACCTGGGACTGGAGGCGTGCCGCCATGCCGTTCAGGCTCTCGCCGAGCGTCACGATCTCCTCCGGCGCGATCCGGCCGCGGGGATACCGGGCCGACAGGTCGCCGCCGGCCAGGGTGGCGGCGGTCGAGGCGAGGCGGCGGATGCGGCCGCCGAGGACCCGCGCGATCGCCACGCCGGCGGCGGTCGCCAGCCCGAGCACGACGATCATGGCCAGGATCACGCGGTTGCGGACGATCGCGAGCTCCGGGGCGACGCCGCTCAGGGGCAACGCCGCGATGACCGAGCCGTCAGGAGCCCCCCGGACGAAGACGGGGGCGGCGGCGGCCACGATGCGGCCGTCGGCGATGATCTTGCCCTGGCCCTGCGTGATGGAGCCGACGCGCGTCAGGACCTCGGGGTTCCGCGGCTGGAACACCGCGATCGGCTCGGTGAAGAGCCCCGTCGCCCCGAGGCGGACCAGCACCTCGGCGCCGGTCTCCTCCCGGATCCGGGCGGCAAGGTCCTGCACGTCGGCCGGATCGACCGGCGCGCTCAGGCCGGAGTCGGCGCCGATGCGGCCGAGCGCCTGTCCCAGCTCGCCCACCTCGCGCTTGGCGCGATCGCTCGAGACGCTCGACTCCAGCGTCGGCAGCACGGTGAGCAGCACCGCCAGGCTGGCCGCCATGCCCACGGCGAGCAGGGCACCTACGAGCCACCCCTGCAGGCCGGAGACGCGGCGAGGGGTCACCCTTTCGCGTCCTCCCCGCCGAACGCGTAGCCGACGCCGCGCACGGTGCGGATCAGGACCGGTGCCGAGTCGTCGAGCTCGACCTTCTGGCGGAGGTGGCGCACGTGCACGTCGACGCTGCGCAGATCGCCGTAGAAGGTCCCCTTCCACAGGTGGTTCATCAGCTCCTCGCGCGTGAAGACGCGCCGGGGGGAGCTCGCGAGCTTGTGGAGGATCTCGAACTCGGAGAACGTCAGCTCGAGCTCCTCGCCCCCGCGCGTGACCGTGCGGGAGACCGCGTCGATCTCCAGGTCGCCCACGCGCAGCGGGGCGGAGCGGTCGGGCTCGAGCCGGGCTCGGCGCAGGTTGGCCTTCACGCGCGACACGAGCTCACGCGGGGAGAAGGGCTTGGTGACGTAGTCGTCGGCGCCGAGCTCGAGGCCGAGGACCTTGTCGAGCTCCTCGCCCCGGGCCGACAGCATGATGATCGGGATGTTGCGCTCGGCGCGGATGCGCTTGCAGACCTCGAGACCGTCGAGGCCCGGGAGCATCACGTCGAGCACGACCAGGTCGATCGGCTCGCGCTCGATCACGTCGAGCGCCTCGTCGCCCCGGCCGACGCCGGTCACCGAGAAGCCCGCGTCCCGGAGCGCGTACTCGACGATCGTTCTGATGGACTGCTCGTCCTCGACCACCAGGATGCGGTCGGACATGGCTACCTCCCCGCGCCGTGACGGGATGGTAGCGGCGCCCGGAGGCGGCGAGTCGCGCCTTCCCCGAGCCTTAAAGATCGGGCGCTACCCTGTCGTGCGTGCCGCCCTACGGACCCTCCGGGAGCAACCCCTTCTCGCCCGAGCCCCCGCGCCGCCGGCTGCCGGCGTGGATCGCGGCCGGCCTCCTGCCGGCGATCGTCGGGGGCGTCGTCGCACTGGGCGGGGCAGCGCTGACCGGCAACCTCGGCGGCGACACGACCGTCGTCGCGGGCGACCCGAGCCCCCTCCCCGCATCGGTGGCGAGCCCCCCGCGCCCGGTCGCCACGGACGGCCCGGCGGCCGGCGGCGCGGACGCCCCGACGATCCAGGGCGTCGTCGCCGAGAGTGCGCCCGCCGTGGTGAAGGTGACCGTGGCGCGCGAGGCGGAGGCGGCCATCGACGTCCAGGGCGGGCGGCTGGGGTCGGGATTCCTCGTGGACCGCCGGGGGCGGGTGCTGACCAACGCCCACGTGATCGACGACGCCGACACCGCGACGGTGACCTTCGACGACGGCACCGAGACCGAGGCGCGCGTGCTCGGCACCGACGAGAGCACCGACCTCGCCGTGCTGCTCGTGGCCGACCTGCCCTCCGACGTCGCGCCCCTGCCGCTCGGCCGCAGCGCGGACCTGGTGGTGGGCGACCCCGTCATCGCGATCGGCAACCCCTTCGGCCTGGAGCGGACGGCGACCACCGGAATCGTCTCGGCGCTGAAGCGGATCATCACGGCGCCGAACGGCTTCGAGATCCAGAACGTCATCCAGACCGACGCGGCGATCAACACCGGCAACTCGGGTGGCCCGCTGCTCGACCGCGACGGGCGCGTCCTCGGGATCAACTCGCAGATCGCCACCGAGAGCGGCGGGAGCAACGGCATCGGGTTCGCCGTCCCGATCGACACGATCCGGCCGGTCGCCGACGCGATCATCGCCCGCGGCCGCGCGGAGCACGCCTGGCTGGGGGTGACCGGCCGGTCGGTGACGCCCGCGATCGCCGAGGCGCTCGGCATCGGCGACGTACGCGGGGTCGCGGTCATCGAGGTGGACGAGCGCGGCCCCGCGCGCGCCTCCGGCCTGAAGGCCGCGACGACGCCGCTCGACACCGACGTGCCGCGCGGCGGGGACCTGATCGTGGCGGTCGACGGCCGGCCGGTGGAGGACATGGCCGACGTCAGCCGGGCCGTCTCGTCGCGCGCCGTGGGGGACACGCTCCCCCTGACGGTGCTGCGCGACGGCCGCCGGGTCGATCTGCGCATCGTGCTGGCGGACCGGCCGGGCGACGTGGGGGTCATCTCCCCGGTCCCCTGATCCGCGAGCGGCCTACCTGATGCGGACCTGGACCGCCTTCGAGGCGCGCGGCCGCATCAGCGCGGTTCCGAGGAAGGTGGCGTTGACCCGGACCACCCTCGCCGAGCCCGTCTTCTTCGGGCGCAGGGTGCGGGCGTAGACGCAGGTGCCGCGACGCGCGCGCAGGGCCACGGTCGACGACGCGACGGCGCGCTTTCCGACGAGAGCGCGCACCCGCACCTTGCCCGCGCAGCGTAGGCGGGGCGTCCCGGCGGGCAACGTGAGCGCCCCCGTCACGACCAGCTGCTTGGCGAGGCCGCGCCTGGGCACGCGGACCACCTTCACGCCCAGCTTGCGCGGCAGCCTGCGAACGGTCGGAGCCGGGGCGGCGATGCCGGGCACGACCAGGGTCACGGCCGCGCGGTCGTCCTCGGGCGCGCCGTTGCCGGGGGTCGAGGTCGGATCGAGCACGGCCGACGAGGCGACCTCCGCCGCGACGGTGCGCGTGCCCGGCGAATCAGCCGTGACGGAGACCGTGAGGGCGGCCGAGCCGCCGGGGGGCAGCGCGCCGACGCTCCAGAGGCCGGTGGGGCCGGCGAAGGCGCCCTGGGAGGCCGTGGCCGCGCGGTAGACGAGCCCGGCGGGCGCGGGCATGCCGACCGTCACGCCGTCGGTCGCGTCCGGTCCGCGGTTGACGAGCGAGACCGTGAGCGAGACGGCGCCGCCGACCGGGATCGACCCCGCGCTCGCCGACAGCCCGAGCGACAGGTCGGCGACGGTCGGCGCGACTGCGCCGCCCAGGGGGACGGGCCCGGCCAGCAGCACGCTCCGCGCGGGGCTGTCGCCGACGCTGTCCTCGTCGCCGTAACCGAGCCGCCCGCTGCCCCCGAAGCCCCAGCAGCGGACCGTGCCGTCGTCGAGGAGCGCGCAGGTGTGCGAGAAGCCGACGGTCAGCGCGCGGCCCATTCGGCCCGGGCCGAGATCCACGGGCGCCACGCTCGCGGGGGTCTCCCCCGGGTCGTTGCCGATCGAGTCGGTGGCGCCGGTGCCGAGCCGGCCGTTGCCTCCGAAGCCCCAGCAGCGGACGGCGCCGGTGTCGAGGATCGCGCAGGAGTGGGCCTCGCCGGCCGCGATGGCGACCGCCGTGCGGCCGCTCCCGAGGTTGATCGAGGTGGCGGCGACGGCGCTGGTGATCGAGGCGGTGCCCCCGTAGCCGAGCCGCCCGTCGGCGCCGAAGCCCCAGCACCGCGCCGATCCGTCGTCCAGGACCGCGCAGGTGTGGCCCTTGCCGCCCGACACCGCGCGCACGCGGCGAGGGCCGAGGTTGACCGGACCGGCCGCGCCCGGGGTCTCGTCGTCGCCGACGTCCGACGTGCCTCCGTAGCCGAGCTGGCCGCCCGAGCCGAAGCCCCAGCAGACCAGCTGCGCGTCGTCGCGGACCACGCAGGTGTGGAAGTCGCCGGCGGAGATCGCGACGGCGGTGCGCCCGGCGCCGATGTCGACCGTGCCGACGGCGGCGGGGGTCTCGTCGTCGCCGATCGAGCGCTGGTCGCCGTAGCCGAGCCGCCCGGAGACCCCGTTGCCCCAGCAGCGGACGGCGCCGGTGTCGAGGATGACGCACGTGTGCGAGGCGCCCGCGGTGATCGCGGTGGCGGTGCGGCCCGCCCCGAGGTCGATGGCCGGCGCCGTCGCGGGCGAGAGCACGTTGGCCGAGTTGCCGTAGCCGAGACGTCCGTTCGCCCCGAAGCCCCAGCAGCGCGCCGATCCGTCGTCGAGGATCGCGCACGTGTGGAAGTCGCCCGCGACGATGGCGCGCGCGGAGCGCGCGGCACCGACGTCGACCGGGCCGCCGCCTCCCCCGCTCAGGACGTTGTCCTCGGACCCGTAGCCGAGACGCCCCGCCAGTCCCCTGCCCCAGCAGCGGGTCGAGCGGTCGGCGAGGATCGCGCACGTGTGCTCGTCGCCCGCGTCCAGGTAGCCGGACTGGGCCCGCCGGAGATCGGACGAGGCCTGCTCGGCCGAGGCCATGGGCGCGGCGAGGAGGAGGAGGGCGGTGGCCGCGAGGGCCCTCACCAGCCACCCCGTGTGGGCGGATTTCTTCGTCACCTTGGGACCGGTTCGTACCATAGGGGGCGGGCGCCCGTCACTACGCCATGGGGCATCGGGTGAACACTAGAGTGACTCACCGTGTCGACGCCGCTCGTGATCCGCCCCGCCGAGAGCCGTGACGCCCGCGCGATCGGTGAGATCTACGACGAGGCCGCCTCCGGCGGCATGGCCACCTTCGCCACCGGCCCGCACAGCGAGGACGAACGCCGGGCCTGGCTGGCCGAGCGCCCGGAGCGCGCTCCGGTGTGGTGCGGTGTCCTCGACGAGGCGGTGGTGGCCTGGTCGGCGATCGCGCCCTTCTCGCACCGGTCCTGGTACGCCGGGGTGGGCGAGTACACGGTCTACGTCGCGCGCGGCCACCATGGGCGCGGCGTCGGCCGGGCGATGCTCCACGCGCTGACCGAGGCCGCGCCCTCGTTCGGCTACTGGAAGCTGGTCGGCATGATCCTGCCCGAGAACGCGGCGGGCCTCGCCCTGGCGCACGGAGCCGGGTTTCACACCGTGGGAACGCACCGGGCGCACGCGCGCCGCGAGGGCGAGTGGCGGGACGTCACCATCGTCGAGCGCCACCTCGAGGCCGGGTGAGCGGCCTGCGCCCCGGGCTCCTCGTGCGGACGCCCTCGATGGGATACCAGGAGGCCTGGGAGGTCCAGCGCGGGATCGCGGAGGCCCGGGCGGCGGGCGCGGTGCCCGACGTCGTCTGGCTGCTGGAGCATCCCCCGGTGTTCACGGCCGGCCGGCACGGGCGCCGTGAGGACCTCTTCCTCGACGACGCGGCGCTCGCCGGCATGGGCGCGAGCTTCGCGGCCGTCGACCGGGGGGGCCAGATGACGTGGCACGGCCCGGGGCAGAGCGTGGGCTACGTGATCGCCGACCTCCGCGCCGGTCGCCGGGTGCGCGAGTTCGTGGAGGCGCTCGTCGGTGCGATGGCCGACGCCGCGGGGCTCGCCGGCGCGGCGCCGGCTCTACACGGGCGGCCGCAAGCTCGGGAGCGTGGGCATCCGCGTCGCCGGCGGGATCACCACGCACGGGCTCGCCCTCAACCGCGACCCCGACCTCGACTGGTTCCGGGTGATGACCGCGTGCGGCGCCCCCGACGTGGACGCGACCTCGATCGCCGCGGAGGGCGGCGATCCCGACCGCGGGAGGGTCGACGACGCGCTGGCGGCGGCCCTCGCACGACGGCTCGGCCTCGATCTGCGACCGGCGTCACTCGACGACGTCGTCGCACGGCGCGAGCCGGGGTAGAGGGTGCGCGCGCCCGACGCCCGGCGGGCGTGCGCCGTCGCCGGCATCGCGTACGTGCTGCTCGCCGGGGTCGAGAACCTCGACCTCCTGGGGTCCCCGGGCTTCTCGAGCCCCTTCGACGAGATCGCGGGGCGCTACTCGGGGGACCGGGCGCTCCTGGTGGTGACGGGCCTCTGCGGAGCCGCCTCCCTGCTCTGCTACCTGGCCTTCGTCCTCGCGGTGTGGGCGCTGCCCCGCGCTCAGGACGCGCCGGCGGGCCGCTGGCCGGCGGTGGGGATCGCCGGCGGCGCGGCGGCGTTCCTGCTCGCCGCCTCCGGGCAGATCGCGCACCTGGCGCTCGTCGCGCGCGGGCCGGCCGGACTGGACGACGAGGACCTCACGCGGGCGCTCCACCAGGTGGACCTCGGATCGCGCACCCTCGCCGGACTGCCCGCGTTCGTCTTCCTCGTCGCCGTCGGCGTCGCGGGACGGCGGACGCGGGCGATCCCGGAGCCGCTCGCCCGGGCGGCCGTCGCGGTGGGCGTCCTGACGCTGGCCGGGTCCCTCGCCGGGCTGGCTGCGGGCGACGGCGCCCGCGCCGCGGTCGTCGTGGCCTTCGGGCTGGCGGCCGCGTGGATCCTGGCCGTGAGCGTCTGGCTGCTGCTCGACGGGTGGGAGCCCGCGCGCGACGACCCCCCGGCGATGACCGCCGCCCGCGTGATGTGCGGCGCCGTCGGCCTGGCGGCGGGGCTCAGCGGGCTCGCCCTGCTCGCCGTGCCGGGCGCGACCGGCGACTACTTCGCCTGGGGTCTCGCCCCGGCCCCGCTGGCGGCGCTGGTCGGCGGGTTCTACCTCGCCTCGGCGCTGACCTACTGGCGGGGTGCCGGAGCGGACTGGGCGGCGGCGCGGGTACTCGTGGTGGGGATCCTGGCGCTCAGCGTCCCGATCCTCGCGGCGACGCTCATGCACCTGGACGTCTTCAACTTCGGGCGCCTCGCGGCCTGGGCCTGGGTCATCCTCTTCGGCCTCTTCCCGCTCGCCGCGGCGGCCGTGCTCCTCGGGCGCCGGAGGGGCGTCCGGCCGGGGCCGCCCGACCTCGGACCGGTGGTGCGCGGCGGCCTGACGATCCTGGCGATCGCCTTCGCGGCCGCGGCGCTCGCGCTGTGGGTGGACCCCGTGGGAGCGGACGCCGTCCTCCCGTTCACCCCGCCGCCCCTGTCGGGACGCGTCCTCGCGGGCTGGGCACTGCTGCTCGCCGCGCTCGCGGGCTGGTCGGCGTGGAGGGCCCGCGCGGCCGAGGCCGAGCTCGCCCTGCTCGCCCTGGTCGCGTTCCCGGCCGGGGCGCTGGCGGCGGCCGCCCGCTCGTTCGGCGACCTCGACCCGGATCGACGGGTCGCCTGGATCGCGGCGCTGGTGGTCTGGCTGGCGGCGGCGCTCGCGATCACCCGCGCGGTGCGACGCGACGCCTCCGCCGCCTGGCGGGCCTAGGGGCTCAGAGCACCCGCGAGAGGAAGCGCTTGGTGCGCTCGGCCCGCGGCGCCTCGAGCACCTGGGCCGGATCGCCCTGCTCGACGATCACACCGCCGTCCATGAAGACGACCCGGTCGCCGACCTCGCGCGCGAAGCCCATCTCGTGGGTGACGACCACCATCGTCATGCCCCCCTCGGCCAGCGAGCGCATGACGCCGAGCACGTCCTTCACCAGCTCCGGGTCGAGAGCGCTCGTGACCTCGTCGAACAACATCGCCTCGGGCTCCATCGCGAGCGCCCGCGCGATGGCCACGCGCTGCTGCTGGCCGCCCGAGAGCCGGGCGGGGTGCTCACCGGCCCGGTCCTCCAGGCCCACGCGGCCGAGCAGCGCCCGGGCGCGGTCGTGCGCGGCGGCCTTGTCGACGCCGAGCACCGCGATCGGCGCCAGGGCGACGTTGTCGAGGACCGTGCGGTGGGGGAAGAGGTTGAACGACTGGAAGACCATGCCCACCCGCCGGCGCAGGGCGTCGACCGGGGCGTCGTCGGCCGTGATCTCGTCGTCGCCGATGAACACGCGGCCCGAGGTGGGGATCTCCAGCAGGTTGAGGCAGCGCAGCAGGGTCGACTTGCCCGAGCCCGAGGGCCCGATGACGCAGACGACCTCGCCCTCGGCCACGTCGAGGTCGACCCCGTTCAGCACGGAGTTGTCCCCGAACCTCTTCACCAGGCCGGTCGCGCGGATCGTGGTCACGGCGTCACGATGTCCCCGCGCCCGGCGCGGCGCTTCTCGCGGGCGATGACGCGGTCGAGCAGCCAGATCAGCGGCAGGGTGAAGGCGAGGTAGAAGAGCGCCGCGACCACGAGCGTGGACGAGTTGAAGGTGATCGACTGCGCGTCGCGCGCCACCGAGACGACGTCCGGCACCGCGAGCACGCTGACCAGCGCGACGTCCTTGGTGAGCGCGATGAAGTCGTTCATCAGGGGGGGCAGCACGCGCCGCACGGCCTGTGGGAGGACGATCAGGCGCATCGCCTGCCCCCCGCCCATGCCGAGGCTGCGGGCCGCCTCGGTCTGACCGCGGTCGACCGACTCGATGCCGGCGCGGTAGACCTCGGCGATGTAGGCCGCGTAGACGAAGCCGAGACCGAGGAAGGCGATCTGGAAGGTCGTCAGATCGCTCACGATCGGGATCGGCAGGAAGGGGAAGCTGCCCGCCATCAGCAGCAGCACCAGCAGCGCGGGCACGGCCCGGAAGAAGTTGATGTAGGCGACGGAGAAGCCGCGCAGGAGGGCGCCGCCGATCCGGCCGGCCCGGCTGCGCGCGCCGCGCCCGGCCTGGCGGGAGACGGCGAGCAGCATGCCCAGCACGAGGCATAGGATCTCCGCCAGGATCGCGATCTGGATCGTGACCCAGAAGCCACGCGCCAGGTCCGGCAGGTAGGGCCGCGCCGCGTCCCAGTCGAAGTACTGGCGGATGACCTCATCCACGGCGCGGCCCCTCGCTGTCGGCGGTCAGAGCACTACGAGGCGGGCGCCTCGCCGAACCACCTGGCGTAGATCTCGTCGTAGGTCCCGTCCGCCTTGATCGTCTCGAGGCCCGTGTTGAAGGCCTCGACGAGCGCGGTGTTCTCCTTCGGGAACATCAGCCCGAGGGCCAGGTTGCCCGGGACCTCCGCCGCGACCTTGAGGCTCGGCTTCTGGGCGGAGGCGTAGGCGACGACCGGGAAGTCGGTGATCGCGGCGTCCACGCGGCCCTGGGCGAGCGCGTTGAAGGCGTCGTCGGCCGACTCGTAGCGCAGCACCTCGGCGCCGGGCACCGTGGCCGCGAGGTCGGCGCCGACGGTCGCCCGCTGGGCGCCGATCTTCTGGCCCTCGAGGTCGTCGAGGCTCGCGACCGTGGAGTCCTCCTGCACCAGGATGGCCTGGTTCGCGCTGAAGTACGGGTCGCCGAACGCGACCTCCTCCGCCCGCTCGGGCGTGATGGTCCAGGAGGAGGCGGACATGTCGAAGCGGCCCTGCTTGATGCTCAGGATGATCGAGTCGAACGACTGGTCGACGAACTGCACGTCGGTTATCCCGAGCGTCCCGGCGATCGCCTTCACCAGGTCCACGTCGAAGCCCTTGGCCTCGGTCGAGCCGGGCTCGAAGAACTCGAACGGCTGGTAGGGGATGTCACTGGCGACCGTCAGCGTGCCGGGCGTGATCAGCCCGAGATCCGCGGTGGTGGACGTACCGGGCGTGCTGGCCGCGCCCTCGTCGTCGCCGTCGTCACCGCATGCAGCCGCGCCGAGCGCCAGGATGGCGACCAGCAGGACCCAGAGAAGCTTGCGCATTCGACCCTCCCGTCAGGTTGCCGGAGAGCCTAGTCCCTGGGCGGGCGGGCGGTAAACCGTACCGACGGCCAATAACGGTCAGTGGATCAGGGACTCCCAGGCGACGAGCGCCGCCGACACGAGGGCGTCGTCGGCAGGGTCGGCGCCGGCGGCCGCCACCTCGCGCGCCAGGTCGTCGGGCCCCACCTCGAAGGGGTCGGCGTCGGGGAGCGCCGTCCGGAGGGCCTGCGCGAGCGCCTCGGCCTCGCGTGCCGGGACGGCGCCCAGGCTCAGAAGAGGTTGACGGCGGCCGCGGCGGCCAGGATCAGGATCATCCCGCCGTATCCCATGTATCCGGCGAGCAGCAGGACCACGCCGAGGGCGACGAGCAGGAGGGCGAGCACGGCCCACGCGACCTTGGTCAGGCCCCCGGCGCCCAGTTCCCAGCCGGTCTCGGGCGGGCGCGCGGACCGCCGTGGCTTGTCGGGGGGCGCCGGCACGGGCGGGACGTTAGCGCCCCGAGGGCGGACCCGCACCGGGCGCACCTGTCTAACGTCCCTGATCGTCCGGATGCCACGACACAGGAGCACCGCATGGCCATCGAGGTCGGCCGGGAGGCCCCCGACTTCACCCTGGAGGACCCCGACGGCGAGGCCGTCACCCTCTCGTCGTTCCGGGGCAGGCGGAACGTCGTGCTCGTCTTCTACACGCTGGCGTTCAGCGAGGTCTGCACGGTCCAGTTCACCCAGGTCCGGTCGAGCACCGAGCGCTACGCCGACAGCGACGCGCAGGTGCTCGGCATCTCGGTCGACTCGCGGTACGTCCAGGGGAGGTTCGCCCGGGAGCTGGGCCTGACGGACGCGATCCTGCTGGCCGACTTCGAGCCCAAGGGCATGGTGAGCCGGGCCTACGGCGTCTACCGCGAGGAGAACGGCTTCTCGGGGCGGGCGACCTTCGTCATCGACAAGGAGGGCATCGTGCAGGGCGTCTCCCTCACGGAGCACCCGGGGATGATGCAGGACGAGGAGCAGTACTTCGCCGCCCTCTCGGTCTGCGCCACCTGAGGGGCCCGCAGCCCCGACCGGACCGTGGTGCGGCTAGGTGCGGCTCCGCGCCAGCTGGCCGCAGGCCGCGGCGACGTCGGCGCCGCGGGAGCGCCGCACCGAGGCCTCGAGGCCGAGCTCGGCGAGAGCCCGCATGAACACCTCGCGCCGCCCGTACGAGCTGCCGGTGTAGGCGCCCCCGGTGGCGTTGTACTCGATCAGGTTGACGTGGAAGCGGCCGTCGCGCAGCAGACGGGCGAGGCGGCGGGCGTCAGCGGTCGAGTCGTTGACGCCGTCCAGCAGGAGGTACTCGATGAACACCCGCCGGCCGGTGGTGTCGCAGTAGCGGCGGCAGGCCGCCAGGAGGCTGGCGATCGGGTAGCGGGTGTTGATCGGCATGAGCGACGTGCGCGTCGCGTCGTCGGCCGCGTGGAGGGAGATCGCGAGGCGCACCGGCAGCGGGTGCTCGGCCAGCGTCGCGATGCCCGGCACCCACCCCACGGTGGAGATGGCGATGCGGCGCGCCGAGATGCCGATGCCCTCGGGATGGTTGATGGTGCCGCAGGCGTCGAGCACGGCGTCGAGGTTCTGCATCGGCTCGCCCATGCCCATGAACACGACGTTCGTGAGGCGCGCGCCCTGCGACTCGGCCTCGCGGCCGGCCAGGACCACCTGGTCGACGATCTCGGACGCCGTGAGGTTGCGCCCGGGGCCCATCGCGCCCGTGGCGCAGAACTTGCACCCGAGGGCGCAGCCCACCTGGCTCGACACGCAGACGGTGCGCCGGCCCTCGGCGTGGGCGATCAGCACGGCCTCCACCACGGCCCCGTCGACGCCCCGCAGCCCCCACTTCACCGTGCCGTCGCGCGACTCGACGCGCGCGTCGGGCGTGAGGGCCCAGAACGGCAGCGACTCCTCCAGCCGCGCGCGCAGCGCGGCCGGCAGGGTGCTCACCTCGCCCCATCCGTCGGCGCCCGATCGCTGGGCCTCGATGGCCTGGCGGGCGCGATAGGCGGGCTGGCCCCATTCGGCCAGGAGGGAGGTGAGCGCGGCGCGGTCCATCCGGTGAGGGTAGCGGCTCCGGCGCCGCGTGCCACGATGCGGGGCGGGGCGGCGCCTCCCGGCGGCCGCGCCGATGTAGTTGCGTGTGCAAGCACCTGACGCTATAGTTGCGTACGCAAAGATCAGCGGAGGGGACTGTTTCGATGAGGCTCGAGGGGATCCACCACATCAGCGCCATCACCGGCGACGCCCCGCGGAACCTGGACTTCTACACACGGGTGCTCGGACTGCGGCTGACCGCGAAGACGGTCAACCAGGACGATCCGGGCGTCTACCACCTGTTCTACGCCGACGAGCAGGGCTCGCCGGGCGCGGAGCTGACCTTCTTCGAGTACCCGGGCGCCCCGCGCGGTCGCGCGGGCCGCGGCATGGTGCACCGGATCGTGTCGCGCGTCGCGTCGGCCGAGGCGATCGGCTTCTGGGCCGACCGGCTCGGATCGGAGGGCGTCGCGGCCGTGCGTGACGGCGACGCGCTGCGCTTCGACGACCCCGAGGGCATCGGCCACGAGCTGGTCGTCGACGGGGCCGACGAGCCGCTGCGCGCCCACCACCCCGAGATCCCGGACGAGCACGCCATCGGCGGCTTCGTCGCCGTGCGGGCCTACGGCTCACCGGAGCGCAGCGGGCCGCTGCTCGAGGGGGTGCTCGGAGCGGAGCGCGTCGACGAGGCCACCTGGGAGCTGCGCGGCGAGCGCCGCGGCGGCACGATCGCCTTCGATCCTCCCCCGGCGGAGCGCTCGCTGCAGGGCGCCGGCACGGTGCACCACGTCGCGTGGGGCACGAGCGTCGCCGAGCACCCTCTCTGGGACGTTCGGCTGCAGGAGGCCCGCGTCGGGGCGACCCGCGTGATCGACCGCTACTACTTCCACTCCATCTACTTCCGTGAGCCGAGCGGGGTGCTCTACGAGATCGCCGACGACGGGCCCGGGTTCACCCGCGACCTCCCCCTGGAGGAGCTGGGCAGCCGCGTGATCCTGCCGAGCTGGCTGGAGCCGCACCGCGCCGAGGTGGAGTCACGGCTGACGCCCCTGCCCGACCCCCGCGCCGGCTGGCCGGCGGCCGCGGCGTGACCAACCCCCACGAGGGCGCCGCGATCCTCGCCGGGTGGCGGCACGAGTTCGTCCCCGGCGACGCCGCGCTGCCGTCGCTGCTGATGCTGCACGGAACCGGGGGCGACGAGCGCGAGATGGTCGCGCTCGGGCGCTCCCTCGCGCCCGGGGCGGCGATCCTCGCGCCACGCGGCCGCGTGTCGGAGGGGGGCATGGCCCGCTTCTTCTCGCGTGCGCCGGACGATCCGTTCCGCTTCCCCGACATCGAGGAGCGGATCGACGAGCTGGCGGCGCTGGTGCGCGCGGCGCTGATCGAGTTCGAGCTCGGCGGGCGGCCGGTCTACGCGGTCGGCTACTCCAACGGCGCGAACGCGGCCACTGCGCTGATGATCCGGCACCCGGGGCTGATCGACGGGGCCGTGCTGATGCGGGGCCTACTGCCGATGCCGGCCTCGCGCGACCTCGACCTCTCGGGAGCCCGGGCCCTGGTCGCCGGCGGCACGGCCGACGCGATGATCCCGGAGGAGATGGCGCGCGACCTGGTGGCGACGCTCCGCGCGCGGGGCGCCGACGTCACCGAGCACTGGTCGGCCCGCGGCCACGGCCTCGGTCAGGACGATCTGGACGCCGCCTCCGCCTGGCTGGCGACCCCGGTCTGACCGCACGGCGGGGTCAGCGGGGCACCGCGGCGTCGAGCGGGGCGGCGGCGCCCGCCGGCGGCGCCTCGTCGGGATCCAGGCGCGGCATCCTCGCGGCGGCGACCGCCGCCAGCAGGAGGAACGCGACCGCGAGGAGCACCGCCGAGCGGAAGCCCTCGGCCACCAGGTCGCGCCCCCCCGGCGAGAGCTGCCCGAGCGCCCGGTCGAGCCCGGTGGTGAGGTGCGCGTGCAGCACCGCGCCGAGCAGCGCCCCGCCGAGCGCGCCCCCGATGTAGCGGCTGATGTTGGGCAGGGCCGACGCCACGCCGAGACGGCCGGCGGGGACGTCGTGGATCGCCGTCAGGGTGATCGGCGAGGTGGAGATCGCGAGCCCGACGCCGAACGCCACGATGCCGGGCAGCAGCGCGGTGTAGTCCTGGGCCGTCGCCGCGATCGCCATCCACGCCGCACCGACGGCGGAGACGAGGAAGCCGGCGGCGGCGAGGCGGTCGGAGCCGACGCGGTGGATCACCCGGCCGGCGAGGGGCGCGACCACCATGAACGACCCGGCGATCGGGGTGATGGCGAGGGCCAGCAGCACGGGGTCGAAGCCGAGCACGGCCGTGAGGTAGAAGGGGAGCAGGATCAGCACCCCGAACAGCGCGGCCGAGGAGGCCATCGCCGCGAGGTTGGCCGTCGCGAGCGAGCGCCGGCGCAGCAGCGCGAGATCGATCATCGGGCTCGCGGCTCGCGCCTCGTGACGGGTGAAGAGGGCGAGCAGGGCGACGCCGAGCGCAGCCGCGCCCAGGGTCGCGGGCGACGCCCACCCCCATGCCTCCCCGCGCGAGAGGGCCGCGAGGATGCAGAACAGGCCGCCGGCCGCGAGCCCTGCGCCCGGCAGGTCGAAGTCGCGGTCGGCCCCCGCCGGGCGCACCTCGACCAGCACGAGGGCGGCTCCGGCGAGGACGAAGACCCCCATGACCGGGCTGAACCAGAACACGCTCCTCCACCCGAGGGTGCCGACGAGCACGCCGGCGATGTTCAGCGACAGCACAGGCGCCAGGCCGAGCACCCCTCCCATCACGCCGAGCGCCACCCCGCGCTCGCGCGGGCCGAAGAGCTCGGCGGCGTACGCGTAGGCCGTGGGCGCCATGGCGCAGGCCCCGACCGCCTGGAGGATCCGGAACGCGACCAGCGAGGGCGCGTTCCACGCGAGGGCGCAGAGGATCGACCCGGCGCAGAGGACGATCACGCCGAGCACGAAGATCCGCCGCCGGCCGTAGAGGTCGCCGGCCCTCCCCGCCAGCGCGAGGAGCGTGGCCTGGGTGACGAGGAACGCGGTGACCACCCACGAGATGGCCGGGACGTCGACGCCCAGGTCGGCCGCCATGGCCGGCAGGGCGATGTTGACGATGCTGACGTTGACGACCGAGAGCATCATCCCGCTCGCCACGACCATCAGCGCCATCCAGCGCCAGCGGGGATGCGCGAGCAGGCGCGCCCGGACCGCCACGACGCGTGATGCGACGGGGCCCCTCACCCGCCGAGTGTAGTCCCCGCTCCGATCGCGGGACCCGCGGTGGGAGTAGCCTGGGGGGCGTGACGCAGTCCGGCGAGAAGCTCTGGGGCTACGCGAGCCTGGCCCGGCTCTTCTCGTGGACCCTGATCGGCGTCGGCGGCCTGATGCTGCTGCTCTCGATCGCGCTGCAGGCCGCGACCGCCCGGGGGCTCGACGCGAACTGGTACGCGGCGGCGTTCGGCATCACCGGCATCACCGGCATCATCAGCTACCCGCTCTTCCGGGTGTGGCTGCGCAAGACCGCCCTCCCCTCGGTGCGCCTGCCGCAGGCGGTGCGCGCGAGCGGACCGCGCCGGCTCGAGGCGACACCGCGCGACTGGCGCCGCTGGGCGTTCTTCTCGGGGGTGGTGCTGACCGTCGGAGGCACGGCGATGCTGACGTTCCTGATCGGCGTGCTCGGCCGGGGCGGCACCGCCGAGGGCGTGGTCGTGGGCATGCTCGCCGCCTGGGGCGCCGCGACCCTCGAGGATGCGCGGCGCATCCGCCGCATCGAGGCCGCCGAGGGGCGCCGCTACTTCGCCGCCTGCCGGCGGCCGACCGGGGTGGGCAACAAGCTGGTCTGGCTGCCCCGGCGCGCCCCCGACACGGCGGCGCGCTAGGCCTACGAATCCAGGCTCAGGAGCCCTTCTCCCGGTGGTGGTCGGAGAAGAGGCGCTCGGGCTTCTCGGCGAACAGCTCGGTGTGACCGCAGTTCACGCAGGTCTCGGCGCGGATGGCGCTGACGCGGCCGGAGGCCATCGCCGACCGGCGGCGCTTGAGGGAGACGATGCCCGAGAGCACGGTCGGCTCGACGGGTCCATCGCAGAGGCGGCATGTGGATGACACGGTGCTAGGATACCCCCATGGGTATGCGTGCGGAGGAGACGAGGAGGTGCGCGTGAAGGACGTCCACGACATCATCATCATCGGCGGAGGCCCGGCGGGCTACACCGCGGCAATCTACGCCGCCCGGGCGAACCTGTCGCCCTATGTGGCCGAGGGCTTCGGCGCCGGCGGCCAGCTGATGCTGACGACCGACGTGGAGAACTTCCCCGGTTTCACGGACGGCATCCAGGGCCCCGAGCTGATGCAGCACATGCGCGGCCAGGCCGAGCGCTTCGGTGCGGTTCTCGAGTCGGCCGACGTCTCGCGCGTGGACTTCTCGTCCCGGCCGTTCTCGGTCTGGGTCGACGAGGAGCAGCACCTCGCCAACAGCGTGATCATCTCGACCGGCGCGTCCGCGCGCTGGCTCGACCTCCCCAGCGAGACCCGGCTGCGCGGCTTCGGGGTGTCGACGTGCGCGACCTGTGACGGCTTCTTCTTCCGCGACAAGCCCATGGTGGTGGTCGGGGGCGGCGACTCCGCGATGGAGGAGGCCCTCTTCCTCGCCCGCATGGCCTCGTCGGTGACGATCGTGCACCGGCGCGAGGAGTTCCGCGCGTCGAGCATCATGGTCGCGCGCGTTCTGGAGAACGAGAAGATCAAGGTCCGCTGGAACGCCGTCGTCGAGGAGGTCGTCGGCGACGAGAAGGTGGAGGCGGTGCGCGTCCGCGACACGGTCACGGGCGAGCTCGAGGACATCCCGGCCGCGGCCATGTTCGTCGCGATCGGCCACGACCCCAACACCTCCCTCTTCGCCGGGCAGATCGACCTCGACGAGTCGGGCTACGTCCTGACCGACGGCACGCGGACGAGCGTCGAGGGCGTCTTCGCCTGCGGCGACGTCCAGGACACGATCTACAAGCAGGCGATCACGGCGGCCGGCAGCGGATGCATGGCGGCCATGGACGCCGAGAGATGGCTGGAGGCGGGTATCTCGTCTCCGGAGAAGGTCAGCGCGACGCCCTCCGCGGCCGTCGCCCCGTCAACGGAAAGGTAGGGCTCGATGGCAGACGAGAGCGTTCTGGAGATCACGGCGGACAACTGGCAGGGCACGGTGCTCGAGAACGAGAAGCCCGTGCTGGTCGACTTCTGGGCGGAGTGGTGCGGCCCGTGCCGCATGATCGGCCCCGTCGTCGAGCAGATCGCCAAGGAGCGGGGCGAGACCCTCGTGGTCGGCAAGCTGAACGTCGACGAGCACGGCGCGATCGCGCAGAAGTACAACGTCCAGGGGATCCCGTTCCTCGGGCTCTTCGAGAACGGCCAGCTCTCGCGTCACGCGGTCGGCGCCATGCCGAAGGCGCAGCTCGAGCAGGCGCTGGGGCTCTCCTAGCCATGCCCAGCTACGACCTGGCCTGCGTGGCGTGCGACCACACCTTCGAGGCCTTCCGGCAGGGCTTCCTGCGGGACGAGGACCGCGTCTGCCCCGAGTGCGGGGCCACGGAGGCGAAGCAGCTCTTCACGGGCTTCGTCACCGCCCGCCCGGGCAAGGGCGACGGCGCGGCGCCGTCGGTGGTCGGCTTCGGCGGCGGGGGCGGTGGCTGCTGCGGCGGTTCCTGCGGCTGTGGCCACTGAGCCCGTGGCGACCACCGCACCACGTCCGGGAGCCGATCAGCTCGTCGTGAGGCTCCGCCGAGCGGAGGGACAGCTGCGCGGCGTCCAGCGGATGCTGGAGGAGGGCGCCGACTGCCAGAAGGTGCTCACCCAGCTCGCGGCCGTGAAGGCCGCCGTCGATCAGGTCGGGCTGCATCTGATCTCCGACCGGCTGCGCACGTGCGTGGCCACGGGAGAGGACGACTGCGCCGACCAGTTCGAGGACGCCGTCTCGACGTTCCTCCGCTTCGCCACCCTGGCGAAGTAGTTCGTCCACGCCCGTCCTCCGGGGCTCCGGAGCGACGGGCCGGTCCGGTTCCCTGGGGGCCGGGGGTGCAGGCGGCGTCGATGCCGTGCGCCCCCGGCCGTCCGGGTTCCCGTCTCAGGCGACCGTGCGGGGCGCCCGGGACGGCATGCGGGCCGGTGTCCATGACATCCCTCACAGGGCGGCGACGCGTGCCGCGGCTCCGCTGCGGGGCCGGTCGGCGGCGCGCGACAGGGCGCTCCGGCGCAGGGCGGCGCACACCGTCAGGGCCACCTTGTAGCCGGCGTCCGACTCGGCGCCGGTGAGCAGCATGGTGCCGCCGG
>LNEQ01000239.1 GCA_001464995.1 Actinobacteria bacterium Ga0077541 | reverse complement strand
CAGCTCGCCGAGGCCGCCGCCCTGCTCGCGGCGGCCGCCCCCGGTGAGGAGCCCGGCCCGGCCTAACGCGCCCCGGTGCAGGTGAAGGTGCCCGTGCGCAGTGTGTGGCGCCAGACGGTGGCGTCCGGGCCCGGCCGCTCGCGCTTGAGCGTCACGGTGGCCCGGAGGCTGAGGACGCCGTTCTCGATCAGGACGGGCCCGAGGGCCGCCCGGACGGCCGAGGTGGAGCGGGCGGGGAGGCCGGCGCGCCCGAACCGGCGGGTGTCGCGGCTCACCTTCCTGACCGAGCGCCACTGCTCCCCGACGACCAGCTTGTCGACCGCGAGCTCGATGCGCTGGTAGTAGGTCGCGCCGCCGTCGGGCACGCGCAGCACGCGCGTCCCGAGGGTGCCGAGGGCCACGGACGGGCCGCCCCCCGGGGCGGCGGGAACGCAGCCCGCCGTCAGCCAGGTCGCCCCGTGCTCGTCGGCGGCGGGGGCGCGTGCGGCGGTCGCCGTGAACGACCACAGCGCGAGCGCTGCGGCTCCGAGCACCGCGAGCCACCCGACCGTGCGCGCAACGCCGCCGATCCGTCGTCCTGCGCCCATGGCTGACCCCGTTCCTCGGCGGAGGGGAGGCCTCCGCGTGTCCGCCGGCGACGGCGGGGATCTTCCTGATCCGCGACCGACGGTAGGCCGGGCGCCGGGGGCCGGGAACGGACGATCGTAGGATCCCCCGCCCACCGTTCGACTAGTGCCGTCCGGGCTCGCTCCCACGGGCGCGACGGGCGCGGGCGGCGGCCGCGCGGCGGGCGCGGAACGCGTCGAGGTCGCGATGCCGGTCGCCGAGGTGGCGGACGAGGCCGGTGAGCCCGGCCTTCGGACGGCCGATGGCGGCGACGTCGGCCGGGACGAAGGCGGTCAGGCGGGGCGTCGCGTCGAACGCGGTGCGGATGCGCGGGCGGAAGACGACCAGCGTGACGCTGCCCGGCAGCGCGGCGCTCGGGGCGAGGAGCCCCGCGAAGGAGCGTTCGCGGAGTGCGCGCGCGAGGGCGCGGCTGCGCCGGTGGTCGTCGTCGACCAGCACCCGCGGCTCCACGCCCCACTCCTCGGCCTTCTCGAAGGTGCCGAGGTCGGCCAGGGGGCCGATGCTCCAGCGCGCCGCCCAGAGCGTGGCGCGCAGCAGATCGAGGTCGGCCTCCTCGCGCAGCCCCTCGTGACGGGCGAGCTCGGCCCAGGGCGCCACGGGGTCGAGGCACCAGTACTGGGTCGGCCCGTCGCCGAGCGCGTTCCAGCGCCCCGCCGACCGGTTGGGGCGGGCCCAGAACGGCGTGTCGTAGTCGGCCCAGCGGAAGGCGACCCGATCGGTGAGGTGGGCGATCGGGCCGCTGTCACGCACCGTGGCTCGCCCGCCCCCGCCTCGCCGCGTCGCGCAGGTCGTCGTACGCGGCCGGGTCGTCGAGCCGGTCGATCGGCGCGGCGCCGGCCAGCTCGCGCCGGGGCCGGTGGAACCACGCCGCCACGCCCTCGGCGGTCCAGGTGGCCTGCAGCAGCGCCACCAGCTGCACGACCAGGCGCACCCGCGGCGTCAGCCGCCCCCCATCGCCCCCCTGCCAGCGCTGCAGCGTGCGCGGATCGACGCCGAGCAGCTGCGCGAGCGTGGCACGGTCGAGCCCCGGCACCCATCCGTCGATCAGCGCCACCGCCTCGGCGGGCGTGGCGACGGTCGCACCGCGGTCGTCCTCGGCCGCGTCGCGCAGGATGTGGCGCACCGCCTCGAGGCTGAGGAGCAACTCGTCCACCCGGTCGAGCAGGCGGTCCTCGAAGTCGTCCCGGCTGAGGGTCTCGATGCCGCGCAGCAGGTGGTCGCGGATCTCGTCGCGCGCGCCGGGCGGCAGCGAGACGGGCACGTCGCGGTTGAAGTCGGTGGCCCACGCGATCGCGGCCCGCGTCAGCGCCGCGACCGGCTCGGCGCCGGGCTCGCCCATGCGCTCCACGAGCTCGGCGAGGCGCTGCTGCTGCAGGGCGACGTCCTCGTCGGCCCTCTCGATCTGGTCCCGGTACTCGAGCACCGCGGGCGGTGTCATGGCGTCCGTCGCTCCTATGTCGTATCGATACGACAATAGTACGACAAGACGGGCATGGGCGCCCGCCCTCACGGGCGAGGATCAGCCCGCGTGCACGACGGGCGCATCGCCCGGACGGCGGAGGGCGCGGCGGGCCGCGACCGTCACGAACACGTCCACCACGGCCGCCGCCGCCGCCGAGATCACCATGAGCGGGATCAGCCCCTCCCATCCGCCGATGAGCGCGGACACGATCGGCATCAGGCCGACGTAGACCGCCCACACCGGCGCGCCGACCAGCGTCGCCCGGAGCGGTCCGCGGCGGCCGGAGCGGAGCGCGAGGCCGAAGAGCAGTTGCGGCAACGCGACGACGATGACGATCATCGTGAGACCGAACAGGGCCCCCGGCCAGGCGTCGGCGCCCGTCTCGTTCGTCTCGGAGACGATCTCGGGCCAGACGACGGCCGACGCGATGCCGACCGCCGAGAGCGCCGCCGACGTGACGATCGCCGCGACGGCGACGCGGCGCTCGAAGTCCGCGACGGGTGCGGTCCGGTGGTGCCCACGCTCGGTCATCGTCCACCGAGCGTGGGGGCTCGATGATCGCGGCGCATCGTGGTGACCCCGGTCCCCTGCGCCGGAGAAGCCGAAGCGAGGGCCCGGGGCGGCGCCTCCGCGAGCCCTCAGACTGAGGCGTCCCGGGCGACGACGAGCAGGGTCGCGTCGTCGCGCAACCGCCCGTCCGAGACCGCGATGACGGCGTCCTGGACACGGCGGACGATGCCGGCGGGGCTGAGCCCGCGCGCCTCCTGCAGCGCGGCCAGGAGGCCCTCGGTGCCGAAGCGCTCTCCGCTGGTCCCCACGGGCTGCTCGACGATGCCGTCGGAGTAGAGCACCAGCCGCGATCCCGGCGGCAGCACGCGCTCGGCGGCGCCCGGCTCGGACCCGTGGCCGCGCACGCCCAGCGGCCGTGTGACGCCGTCGATCAGACTCGTCACGACCCCTTCGGCCGACATCACCAGCGGACGGGGGTGGCCGGCCGTGATCCAGCGCAGCAACCCGGTTCGGATGTCCCACACGGCCGACACCGCGGTGATGAACGCTGCGCCCGAGGAGCCGCCGCGCACCGCCTCGTGCATCGCCCGGGTGGTGTCCTCCAGTCTCGCCCCCGAGCGGCGTGCGGAGCGCAGTGCGCCGACCGCGAGCGCCGCCAGCGCCGCCGCCTCGTTGCCCTTGCCCACGGCGTCGGCGAGGGTGAGCCAGACCCCGTCCGCGCTGTCGGCGTAGTCGAAGAAGTCGCCGCCCACCTCATAACCGGGCAGGACCCCGCCGGCCAGCGTGGCGCCGGAGACGCGGGCGAGGCGGGGAGGGAGCAGGTTCTGCTGGACCTCGGCCGCGGCCTCGGGCCGCTTGCGCCGGCGGGTCGCGTGGACGGCGTCGGTGTAGCCGCTGCCGAGCTCGAGGGCGAGCGCGGCCTCGGCGGCGAACTGGGTGAGCGGCGCGACCGGGACCGAGCGGCTCACGATGACGCCGAGGGCCCGGTCGCCGAGTATGAGGGGCTCGCTCGTCGCGCCGGGGATCGCGCGCGTCACCGCCACCGTCAGCGCGGCGAGCGACTCGAGCGGGATCTCCGGCCCGATGCCGAGGGGCGCCTCGATGGCCTCGGGGAAGGGGCCGCTCGTCTGGGCGAGGAGGTGGAGCGCCGAGCCGTCCACGTCGACCACGTAGAGGGCCGCGTCCGCACCGGCCAGCCGCGCCGCGGCCGCCGCGATCCGCTGGGGGAGGTCGTGGTACGAGGCCTCCTGGCGCAGCAGCGCCGCCGCGCCGCCGGGGTCGCTCACGCCCGTCGGATCGAGCCGGGGGGCGTCGCTCATCGGCGCCTGCGGGCGCGTGCCAGCTGGATCCCGAACACGGGCCAGACGACGGCCTCGCGCGCCATGCCGCGCAGGCTGAGGCCGTCGCCGGCCGGCGCGAGGCTCACGGCGATGCGGGTGTCACGCAGGAGTGCCCGGAACGCGACCCCGGCGCGCGGCGCGTGCCAGCGCGAGGTCACCACGATGATCTCGCGGGCGCCGATCCTGCGTGCCACCTGAGTGACGTGCGCCGCGTTCTGGGCCGTGTGGGTCGCGCCGTCGTCGAGGACGAGTCGCGCCGCCGGCCCGGTCCACGCGCCGCGCATCAGCTCGGCCTCCGACCGCTCGCCCGGCGTCCGGGCCCAGCCCGACAGGACGATGACGTCGTCGTCGCGCGCGACCCCGGCGGCCGTCTCGACCCGCGCCGCGCAGACCGGATGGAGCCCGCCTCCGCCGCGGACCGAGAATCCGAGCACCGCGACGACGCGCCCGCCGCTCACCTGCGCCGGTTCATCCAGCGGAAGAACAGCAGCGTCCCGGCCACGGTGATCACGAGCTTCACCGCCTTGCGCCCGCGCAGCCGCGACTCGCCGCTCGCACGCGCGCGCATCTCGACCGCGACCTCCTCCACGCGAAGGCCGGCGGCGTCCAGCCGCATCAGCGCCTCCACCTCGGGAGCGCCGCTGGTGTAGGGGACGCCCATCACCGGCATGGCACGGGCGTTGGCGGCCACCATGCCGCTTCCGGGATCGTGGAAGGGCCGCCCGAGCCGCACCCGCATACCGGCCTGCAGCAGGCCGATGCCCAGGCGCCGCGCCGCGCTCGGCCGGTAGCGGTCGTCCTCGTATCCCTGGCCCGGCGCGAAGCGGGAGCCGATCGCGACGTCGCACACGTCGGCGCGCACGAGGTCCAACAGGCGCGCGAGCTCGGACACCGGGTGCTGGCCGTCGGCGTCGACACGGCCGCAGAAGGCGTAGCCCCGCGACGCGGCCTCGCGGTAGCCGGTCGCGATGCCGATGCGCAGCCCCCGGTTCTCGCCGAACGAGAGCACGTCGGCCCCGTGGGCTCGGGCGACCGCCGCCGTGGCGTCGGTGGAGCCGTCGTCGATGACGAGCACGTCGGCGCCGGGGAGGCCGCCGCGCAGCTCCTCGAGCACCGCCGGCAGGTTGTCCTGCTCGTTCCATGCGGGGATGAAGACGACCACCTCCGCGCGGGCGGGCTCGCCGGACGATCCGTTCACAGGCGCTCCATCGAGATCGGGATCGCGCCGTCGGGCGCGTCGAGGTAGTGGACGCGGTAGACGGCGCCCTCCTCCAGCGCCTCCACCTGGTCGAGCTCGATGCCGAAGCGGGCCGGCCCGACCTCGGCGCGCCAGGTGTCGCTCATCGTGCCGCCGACGCTGAGCGGACCCTCGGCGGTGAGCACCCGCCGTTGCTCGAAGGCGGCTGTCAGCTTCCTCCCGCGTCGGCGGAAGAACGTGATGATCGCGAGGATCCAGGCGAGGATGCCCGCCGCGACGGCCCCGCCGGCGAGGCTGCCGCCGGGCGTGCGGGCGATGCCCACGGCCACGAGGGCGATCGCCCCGGCGAAGAGGACGACCAGGAAGGCCGTCACCTTGGGATCGCGGCGGCGGTTGTACCGCACGATCTGCTCGAAGCCCTGCTCCTGCGCGTCGGACACGACGCCGCGGTTGTTCGCCTCGAGGTCGGCGGCGTCGAAGAAGAAGCGTCGAATGCCATGGACCGAGCGTATCCCGTCCCGGGCCTGCGAGGATGACCGGATGCCGAGCACCGCCCGCCGACCCGCGCCCTCCCTCCGCTGCGCGGTGCGCAGGGCCGCCGCCGCCGGCCTCATCGTCGCGGCGGCCCTGATCGCCTCCGCGTGCGGCGGCGACCCCGGCAGCGCGGCCCCGTCGCCGCCGCGGGCCGACGGCTTCGACGCGCGCCGTGCCTTCGCCGACCTGCGCATGCAGGTGGAGCTCGGACCACGCCCCGCCGGCTCGGAGGCCTCGCGGGAGCTCGCCGAGCGCCTGGTGCGGCGGATCCCCGCCGGGCGGTTCGAGGACGTGCCGGGCGGGCTGCGCAACGTGGTCGGGACGCTGCCGGGCCGCGGCAAGCCGATCCTGCTCGGCGCGCACTACGGGTTCGTCGGCGCCAACGACGGCGCGGGGGGCGTGGCCGTGGTGCTCGAGCTGGCGCGGGTCCTCGACCGCGACCGCCGCGCGTGCCAGCGCGAGATGCGGGTCGTCTTCTTCGACGGCGAGGAGAGCCCGCGCGGCTCGAGCGACTTCGCGGCCGACGGACTGCGGGGCAGCAGGGCCTACGTCGCCGCCCACCCGCGCGGCCTCCGCGCGATGGTGCTCGCCGACTTCGTCGCCGATCGCGACCTGTCGATCCCGCGCGAGGCGACCTCCAACCCGGCGCTCTGGAAGCGCCTCCGGCGCGCCGCCGCGACCGCGGGGGCCCTGCACGTGTTCCCGGACCGCGTCGGGCCCGGCATCCTCGACGACCACACCCCGTTCCTCGAGCAGGGCACGCCCGCGATCGACCTGATCGACTTCGATTACCCGCACTTCCACACCACCCGCGACACGCTCGACAAGGTGTCGGCCCGGAGCCTCGACCTGGTCGGCGAGACGATGCTCGTGCTGCTGCGGCGCCTGCGCGCGGAGACCTGCCGGGGCTGACCCGCCCGGCGCAGGCCCCGCGGCCCGTGTCACACCCTGTCACTTCGGCCTCGCGGCGATTGCCGCGTCGGTGCCCCGGGGCTACGTTCGCTCGCGTGAGCGCCGATCCCAATTCAGTGAACGGCACATCCCACGACTACGACCTGATCGCGATCGGGTCGGGCCCCGGTGGCCAGCGCGCGGCGATCCAGGCCGCCAAGCTCGGCAAGCGCGTCGCCCTGGTCGAGCGCAAGGTCGACATCGGCGGCGTCTGCGTGCGCACCGGGACGATCCCCTCGAAGACCCTCCGCGAGGCCACCGTCGCGCTCAGCGGCTACCGGGACCGTGGCTTCATGGGCTCGCACGCGAACGGCCACCAGTTCGGCATGGCGGACCTGATCCTCCGGACCGACCAGGTCGTGCGCAACGAGGTCGACGTGGTGCGCGACCAGCTCCTTCGCAACGGCATCGACCTCTACGACGGCACCGCGTCGTTCATCGATCAGCACACCCTCGCGGTGGACGACCGCGACGGGCACCAGCGCCAGACGATCTCGGGCGCCGTCATCGTCATCGCGACCGGCACGACGGCGACACGCGACGCGCACATCCCCTTCGACCGCCGGCGCATCATCACCAGCGACGACGCGATCACCATGGATCGCCTGCCGCGGACGATGGCCGTGGTCGGCGCCGGGGTGATCGGCCTCGAGTACGCCAGCATGTTCGCCGCTCTCGGCACGCGCGTGACCCTGATCGACAAGCGCCCCCACCTGCTGCCGTTCATCGACTCCGAGATCATGGACGCCCTCGCCTTCCACATGCGCGAGCGGCGGATGACGCTCTGGCTCGGCGAGGAGGTGAGCGGCCTCGACCTCGACGAGGGCGACGACGGCAAGGTGCGGATCCACCTGGCCAGCGGCAAGCACATCGTGGCCGAGAAGGCGCTCTACTCGATCGGCCGCAGCGGTGCGACGCGGCGGCTGAACCTGCCCGCCGCCGGCCTGGCGGCCGACGAACGCGGCCGTCTCGCGGTGGACGAGCACTACCGCACCGTCGTGCCCCACATCTACGCGGTCGGCGACGTGATCGGCTTCCCGAGCCTCGCCTCGACCTCTCTGGAGCAGGGCCGCCTGGCCGCCTGCCACGCCTTCGGCATCGCCGCGCGAAGCGTGCCGCGGTTGGTGCCCTACGCCGTCTACACCATCCCCGAGATCTCGGCGGTGGGACGCACCGAGGAGGATCTGACCCGTGAGGGGATCCCCTACGAGGTGGGCAAGGCGCAGTACAAGGAGATCGCGCGCGGCCAGATCATCGGCGACCGCACGGGCCTGCTGAAGCTGATCTTCCACTGGGAGACGCACGAGCTGCTCGGGGTCCACATCATCGGCGAGGGCGCGAGCGAGCTGATCCACATCGGCCAGGCCGTGATGACCTACGGCGGCAGCGTCGAGCACTTCGTGGACACGGTCTTCAACTACCCGACGCTCGCCGAGTGCTACAAGACCGCCGCGCTCGACGGCCTCAACCGCCTCGACTCGTGGCAGACGCCGAGCCTCGCGGTCGCGCAGGCCGCCGCGACCGGGGCGCCGCCGCCGACCGAGTAGCGCGCCTCACGCGATGGCGTGCTCGTGGTCCGGGGCGGGGGCGGGGGCGGGGGCGAGCCGGGCGCGACGGGCGCGGCTCGTGACCTCGGCCCCGGCGCGGCCGCACCAGCAGACATAGGCCACGCGGAGGCCCTCGTCGGTCGGGTGCATCGACGTGATCCGATCGAGTCCGATCAGGATCCTTCCGCAATGGTCACAGGTGATGTCGAACATCGTCGTCCTCCCTCGTCCGTCTCCTCCAGGGAACGCCGTCGCGGCGGTCCATGTGAGGTGTCCAATAGAGGCCATATTGGACTGCTTGAGCCAACATGGCGGTCTATTGGACACATACGACCACCGTTGGCACGGCCTCGCAAGAACCTTTCCCGCCCTATTGGTATCGGCACGCGGGTTCACGTCCGCTAGCGTTGCGCGCCATGCCTGCAGCCCGGGCCATCGATCCCATCGTGCGCCAGGCGCTCGCCATCGCCCTCGCGGTGGGTGCGCTCGGCCTGTCGTTCGGCCTGCTCTGCGCCGACACCGGCCTCGGCCTTCCCATGTCCGTCGCGCTCTCGACGCTCGTCTTCGCCGGCTCGGCGCAGCTGGCCGCGGTCGGCGTCGTGGCCGACGGGGGCTCCGCCCTTGCGGCGGTGGCGGCGGGCCTGCTGCTGAACGCCCGCAGTGTGGCCTTCGGGGTCGCCCTGGCGCCGATCCTCGGCGGACGCCTGGGGCGCCGCCTTGCCGAGTCGCACCTGCTGATCGACGAGAGCGCGGCGCTCGCCGCCGCGCAGTCCGATCCCGCCGCCGCCCGGCGCGCCTTCCGCGCCGCCGGTCTCGCCGTGCTGGTCCTCTGGAACGCCGGCACCGTCGCGGGGTGGCTCCTGACGGGTGCGATCGATGTCGAGGCGGCCGGCCTCGACGTGGTGATCCCCGCGGTCTTCGTCGCGCTCCTCGCGCCGCGGCTGGACGACGCCGCGTCCCGGGCGACGGCGCTCGCGGGGGCGGCCATCGCCCTCGCGCTCACGCCGGTCGCGCCCGCCGGCCTGCCCATCCTGCTGGCGGCCGCCGGTGTGGGCGCGGGCCTGCTGGTGGCCCGGCGCGGGGAGGCGGCCGTATGACCTGGGCGGCGGTGCTCGCGCTCGCCGCCGGGACGTACGCCCTGAAGGCGGCCGGGCCGGTGCTCCTCGGCGGCCGCGCGCTGCCCGACCGCACGATGCGCGTGGCGAACCTGCTGCCGGCAGCCCTGCTGGCGGCCCTGATCGCCGCCGGAGGGCTGACCTCCGACGGGGCGTGGGCCCTCGACGCCCGCGCCGGGGGCGTGGCGGCGGCGATCCTGGTGGCATGGCGCCGCGGGTCGTTCCTCATGATCGTCGGCGTCGCGATGGCCGTGACGGCGGGCACGCGGGCGCTCGCGACGCTGATCTGAGGCGCGGTCCGCCCGACCCGGGGTCAGATGGGGCATGGCAGCGGGCGCGGGTACCGCGATAGGCTCGCGCGCACTCGGCGCGCGCCCGAACCGCCGCCGGACCGTGAAAGGGGCTCGAATGACCGGACGACGCAGGATCGCGTCACTCTTGATGGTGAGCACGCTCGGACTCGGCGGTGTGCTCGCCGGGTGCGGGGACGATGACGGCGGCGGTGACGTCGGCGACCTGAAGATCGGCGTGCTGGCGCCGCTGACCGGTGATCTCGCACCGTTCGGAGGGCCGGGCGCCGATGCGGCCGAGCTCGCCGCCGCGCAGATCAACGCGGCGGCGGGGGACAGCGGCCTGAGCGTGACCCTCATCACCGAGGACACCAAGACCGACCCGCAGGGCGCCCAGGAGGCGGCCACGAAGCTGGTCGAGAGCGACGGCGTCTCCGGCATCGCGGGCCCGTGGGCCAGCAGCGAGGTCATCCCCACGGCGGAGAACGTGACCGTCGCGGCGGGCGTGCCGATCATCACGCCGTCGGGCACCAACCCCGACATCACCGAGCTCGATGACGACGGCACCGTCTTCCGCACCGTCCCCTCGGACGCACTGCAGGGCAAGGTGCTCGCCGACGTGGTCGCCGACGCCCTCGGCGCCGACGCCACCGTCGTCACCGCGAACCGCAACGACTCCTACGGCGTCGCCCTGGTGGAGCAGTTCACCGCGGCCTTCGAGGAGGGCGGCGGCACCGTCTCCAAGAACGTCGCCTACAACCCGGAGGCGACCAGCCTCAACTCCGAGGCGTCGCAGATCGCCAGCGGCAACCCGGACGGCTGGGTCATCATCGACTTCCCCGAGTCGTGGGCGAAGATGGGCCCGGCACTGGTGCGCACCGGCAACTGGGACCCGGCCAAGACCTACACGGCCGACGGCCTGCGCTCCAACTCGCTCCCCGAGAGCGCCGGCAAGCAGGCCACGGAGGGCATGAGCGGAACCACCCCCACGGCGCTCGAGGGTCCGGCCGAGCCGGCGTTCGACGCGCTCTGGACGGCCGAGGTCGGCGACCCGCGTCAGACCTACGACGCGCAGAACTTCGACGCCGTCATCCTGCTCGCGCTGGCCGCCGCGGCGGCGGGCTCGAGCGACCCGGCCGACATCACCGCCAAGATCGCCGAGGTCTCGGCGGCGCCGGGCACCAAGTACACCTTCGAGAACCTCGAGGAGGCCATCGCGGCCGCCGCGAACGGCGAGGACATCGACTACGAGGGTGCCTCGGGTCCGCTGGACCTGGACGACGCGGGCGACCCGGTCGCGGCCAACTACGCCACCTGGAGCTACACGGGCGGCAAGCTGGTGGACGACACCGACAACGTGATCCCGGTCACTCCGGAGAGCTAGCGCTAGGAGCTCACGCGGGGGGGCGGCTCCGGCCGCTCCCCCGCACCGGCCCCGCCGAGGTAGAGCTCGGCCACCTGCGGGTCGGTGAGCAGTGACGCGCCGGGGCCCTCGAAGCGGTTCTGGCCACCCTCCAGCACGTATCCGCGGTCGGCCAGCGCCAGCGCGCGCCGGGCGTTCTGCTCGATCATCACGATCGTCACCCCGGCGTCGTTGATCCGGGCGACGGTGTCGAAGACCTCGCCGACGGCGCGGGGGGCGAGGCCCGCCGAGGGCTCGTCGAGCAGCAGCACCGACGGATCGGGCATCAGCGCCCGCGCCATCGCCAGCATCTGGCGCTCGCCGCCCGACAGGGTGCCGGCGCGCTGCCGGCGGCGCTCGCCGAGGCGCGGGAAGAGGGACATCATCGCGTCCATCCGCTCCCGCATCTCGCCGCGCCGCAGCACGCCCCCGATCTCCAGGTTCTCCTGGACGGTGAGGGAGGCGAACACGTTGGCGACCTGCGGCACGTAGCTCATGCCCTTCGAGGTCACCCGGTGCGGCGCGGCGCCGGTGATGTCCTCGCCGCGCAGGGTCACCGACCCCTCGCGGAGGGTGATCAGCCCGAAGACCGCCTTCGCGAGCGTCGATTTGCCCGCGCCGTTCGGCCCGATCACGACCACCACCTCGCCGTCGGCGGCCGTCAGCGTGCACCCGCGCAGGATGTCGACCTCGGGCACGTAGCCGCCGACGAGGCCCTCGGCGACGAGGATCGGCGCGTCGGTCACGCGGCGGCCGGCGCCGCGCCCAGATAGGCGTCGATCACCTTCGGGTCGGTCCGCACGTGCTCGGGGGTGCCCCGGCAGATCACCGCCCCCTCGGCCATGCAGATCACCTCGTCGGAGGAGCCCATCACCGTGTCCATGTCGTGCTCGACGAAGAGGATCGTCAGCCCCCGCTCGGCCCGCAGGCGCTGCAGGTACTCGATCAGCCGGCGCCCGAGGGTCGGGTTGACGCCGGCCATCGGCTCGTCGAGCAGCACCAGGCGCGGCCGCGTCATCAGCGCGCGTGCCAGCTCGAGCAGCTTGCGCTGGCCGCCCGACAGCGTCGCGGCGTAGGCGTCGGCGTGCTTCTCGATGCCGACCTCGGCCAGCAGGCCGAGTGCCTCCTCGCGGACGACCGCCTCGCGTGCCTTCCAGGCGCGCGGCCGGAAGAGCGCGTGGTCGAGGCGCATCCCCGGCTGGTCGGGGGCCGCGAGCATCACGTTGTCGATCACCGTCATCTTCGAGAGCACGCGGGTGAGCTGGAAGGTGCGCACCATGCCCCGCCGTGAGATGCGGTCGGGCCGCTCGCGGAAGATGTCGTGGCCGGCGAAGCGGACGGCGCCCGAGTCGGCGCGGATGAAGCCGGTCATCAGGTTGAAGGCGGTCGTCTTGCCGGCGCCGTTGGGGCCGATCAGGGCGGTCATCGAGCCCTCGCGCACGTCGAAGGTGGCGCCGGCGACCGCCTGGAGGCCGCCGAACCGGACCTTCAGGTCGGCCACCTCGAGCAGGGCTCCGGGAGTCGGCTCAGGCGTCGAGATGGAGCTCCTCCTTCTTGCCGAAGATGCCCTGCGGCCGGAAGGCCATCATCCCCATGATGATCAGCCCGATCGCCACGAAGCGCAGCGCGGCCACCTTGTCGGCGTCGAGGGGGAAGTCGAGGAAGCGCGTGCCCGACACGATGAACGAGATCACGATCGACCCGACGACCACGCCGAAGTAGCTGCCGATGCCCCCGAGGATCAGGATCGCGAACCCGACGAAGGTGAAGATCGGCTCGAAGTTCTCGGGGAAGAGGGTGGTCGAGAACAGCGTGTAGAACACGCCGGCGAGCCCCGCGATGGCCGAGCCGAGGGCCAGCGACTGGAGCTTGTACGAGAACACCGGCACGCCCGAGGCCGCGGCGGCCTCCTCGTTCTCCCGCACCGCGCGCAGGGCGCGCCGCCACGGCGTGCGGCCGAGGTAGGCCAGCAGCGTGCCGACGAGCAGCGCCGTGATCCACACCAGCACCAGCAGCGGGATCCGCCGGTCGAGCTCGATGCCGATACCGTCGAACCAGTCGAGCACGTCGTTGTTGAAGTCGCGCCACGGGCCGCTCGCGCCGCGCAGGCCCTGTGTCCCGCCGGTGGTCGCCTGCTCGTTCTGGATCGTGATGCGCAGGATCTCGCCCGCGGCGATCGTCGTGATCGCGAAGTAGTCGGCCCGCAGGCGCAGCGTGGGGATGCCGAGGAGGATGCCCGCGGCGGCCGCCGCCAGCACCGCGAGCGGCACCGCCAGCCAGATCGGCACGCCGTTGGTGAGGCAGAGGCCCATCGTGTACGCGCCGATCGCCATGAAGGCGACGTGGCCGAAGTTGATCAGCCCCGTGTCGCCGACCTCGAGCTGCAGCCCGAGCACGAAGATCGCGTAGATCCCCGCGAAGGTGAGCACGAAGGCCCAGAAGCCGAGCGCGAGGAGCGGGTCCATCTAGCGCTCCCGCCGCGGCACTACAGGCTCCTCGACTGGCCGAAGATGCCCTGGGGCCGCACGAGGAGCACCAGGATCAGCACCAGGAAGCCGACGGCCTCCTTGTAGGTGGGCCGGATCAGCATCGTCGACCACTCCTGCGCCAGGCCGAGCACGATGCCGCCCACAAGCGCCCCGTAGGCGTTGCCGATGCCCCCGAGCACCACCGCCGCGAAGATCGAGAGCAGCAGGAACCAGCCCGTGTTCGGGGTGAGGGTGGTGTAGACGGCCGCCAGCACTCCCGCGAGGCCCGCGAGGCTTCCGGCGAGGATCCAGGTGTAGAGCACGATCCGGCGCGTGTTGACGCCCGAGACCTCGGCCAGGTCGAAGCTGTCGGACAGCGCGCGCATCGACTTGCCGACCAGCGTCGAGCGCAGCATCACGGCGACGGCCACCAGGACGACGCCCGCGGTGACGATCACGATCACCTGGATGCGGGTGATGACGACGTCGCCGAAGAGGTTCCACGCCTGGAACTGGTCGATGTCGAGCGATCTCGTGGCGCCCGACCACTGGAACAGGATCAGGTTGCGTATGACGAAGGCGAGCCCGATGGAGAGCAGCAGGAGCTGCATGACGCCGGCGCCCTTGCGCCGCATCGGCCTCCAGATCGAGACCTCGAGCGCCACCCCGAGCGGCGGCGAGGAAGGCGACCACGAGGGGCATCCCCGCGCTGACGTTCACCGCGAACGCGACGTAGCCGCCGAGCGTCATGAAGTCGCCGTGGGCGAAGTTCACGAGCTTCAGGATCCCGTAGACGAGCGACAGGCCGATGGCGCCCAGGGCGTAGATCGCGCCACTGGACAGGCCGTTGATGCTCGTGTTGAGAAACTCCTCCAACGCGCCCCCGCCTCGGATCGTGGCGAAGGCTACCTGCTGGGCGCCCCCGCGGGACAGCCGGCGGGGCTCAGGCCCTCCCGGCCTCGGCGGCGACGCGGGCCGCCGCCGCCATCGGGGCGTCCTGCAGCAGACCGGCCCCCGCGCCGTGCGCCAGCTCCACCGAGGCGCCCCGGCCCGCCAGGGCGACGCGGTGCGTGCCCGAGAGCTCGGCGATCTCCCGGACCACCGCGCGCAGGGGCTCCTCGCGCTCGGCGCAGTCGAGGCGCATCGCGGTGTCGCGCAGGGTGTCGATCGGCGTGTCGGCGCCCAGGTACGTGATGCGCCAGCCGTGCTCGCGCAGGCCGATGCCGAAGCACAGCAGGCCGAGGTCGTGGTGCTCGTCGGACGGGCAGGCGAGCAGGGCGCGCGGCCCGCTGCCGACGTCGAAGCCGCGCGCGAGCCCGAGCAGCCGCCCGCGCAGCACGGCGCTGGCGAAGTGCTCCTGGGCGACGCTCAGGGTGCCGTCCTCCCACCGGTCGCCGAGGCTGCGCACGTAGGGCAGCACGACGTCGCGCAGCACCACCTCGACGCTGAAGGTGGCCAGCAGGCGGTCGATCACCCCCTGTGCCTCCACGTCGAGGAAGGCCTCGAGGGCCGCACCGAGCTCCGCGCGGGCCTCGGCGAGGGCCACGTCGCGGTCGGCGACCGGTGGCGCGGCGGGCGCGTCGAGCACCATGCGCGCCGCGACGGCGGCGGAGTATCCCTGTGCGAGGTGCCGGCGCATCGCGCCGACGCGGTCGTCGTCGGCCGACGAGTAGAGGCGGAAGCCCCCCGCCGAGCGCTCCGGCGAGAGCAGGCCGTAGCGGCGCTCCCAGACGCGGAGCAGATCCGGGGACACGTTGTGGCGCCGCGCGAGCTCCCCGATGCGGAGGAGGGCGGCGGGTCGGACCGGCTCTGTGGTCATCGCTGACATGGGCGCCTGAACCTCGACAACCTGTCCAGAGTATCCACCCCGCCTCGGCCGGAGGGGGGATCGGTCGTGCTCGGGCACTGGTGAACAAAACTTGGACAGACTCTTGACACTCTGTCTGATCCATGGTGAAGTCCTGTTCGTGATCAACGAGTCCGAGATCCGGATCACCGAGACCGGCCGCAGCCGGGCCGCCGCGATGGAGCGGTTCACGCGCGATCTCTGGAAGGCCCTCACGCCCTCCCTGATGCCCGACCCCCGGCGCCCCGGCTGGTCGGAGGGCTACCTCTTCGAGGTGTGCCAGGCGGGCATCTCCCGCCTCGCCGCCGATCCCCGGTCGCAGCCGATGGCATCCCGCTCGCTGTTCACGGCGGCCCGGTCGCTGATGAGGGCCCAGGACCAGCTCCGCGTCTCGCAGATCATCGACGCGCACTTCTCCCGCGCACGCTCCTACTTCGACGCCGAGCGCGGACCCGCCGGCACGGCGGGCTCGACCCCGCGCTGCGCGGCCCTCAACCGCAAGGGCAAGCCGTGCGGGCGCGAGCCGATCTGGGGCACGCCGTTCTGCGTGTCGCACACCGTCCGCCCCCGGGCGGCCGCGTAGCGCGCGCGACGGGGGTCCCGCGCCGGGGCCCGTCGTCTAACCTGGCGGCGATGGACGTGCACCTCGCCGTGGCCAGCAAGCGCGACTCGCGCGCCTACTCGGGCGCGGACGTCCCCGACGCGATCGCCCGCCGCATCCTCGACGCCGGCCGCCTGGTGGGCAGCGCCCGCAACCGGCAGCCCTTCCGCTTCATCGTGATCGAGGGCGAGGCCGTGCCGGCCGTGGCCGACGCCGTCTACACGGCGGGCAACGTGCTCGACGCGGGCCTGGTCGTCGCGGTGGTGGTGAGCCCGGGGGGCAACCTGGTCGACTTCGACGCCGGCCGCGCGGCGCAGAGCATGATGCTGGCCGGCTGGGCCGAGGGGATCACCTCGTGCCCCAACGGCATCGCCGACCCCGACGGCCTGGCGCGCACGCTCGGCATCGAGCCTCCCGAGCGGGTGGTCGTGGTCGTCTCGTTCGGGCCGCCCCGCAAGGCGCGCGACCCCCAGCGCCGCACTCCCGAGGAGTGGAGCGCCCGCGCCAAGCGCCAGTCGCTCGACGCGATCGTCTCGCACGTCGGCGCGCCGGCCGGATGAAGCTCGCCCGCAGCGGGCGCCTCGCGGCGCGCGGACCGGCGGAGGCGGCGATCGGCCACGCCGACGCCAGCCTCCTCACCCGCCCCTCCGACCCCGAGTTCCTGCACAGCGACCCCTGGAGGGTGCTGCGCATCCTCGGCGAGTTCGTCGACGGCTTCGACGCGCTCGCCCGGGTCGGCTCGGCGGTCTCGATCTTCGGGTCGGCCCGCACGGCGCCCGACAGCCCCCACTACGCGCTCGCGCAGGAGGTGGGGGGGATGCTGGCCGAGCGCGGGTTCGCCGTCATCACGGGCGGCGGGCCGGGGATCATGGAGGCCGCCAACCGCGGCGCGGCGGAGAAGGGCGGCATCTCGATCGGCTGCACCATCGAGCTGCCCCACGAGCAGGCGGTCAACGACTACGTCAACCTCGCCATCGCCTTCCGCTACTTCTTCGTGCGCAAGACGATGTTCGTGAAGTACTCGGAGGCGTACATCTGCTTCCCGGGCGGCTTCGGCACGCTCGACGAGCTCTTCGAGTCGCTCACGCTGATCCAGACCGGCAAGGCGCTGAGCTTCCCGGTGATCCTCTGCGGCAGCTCGTACTGGGCGGGGCTGGTGCGCTGGATCCAGGCCCGCCTGCTCGAGGACGGGTACATCGGCCGGGGCGACATGGACCTGATCCAGCTCTCCGACTCGGCCGAGGAGATCGTGCGGCTCGCGGTGGGCGACCGGGGCACGTGACCGCGCGGGCCCTCCCCGGAGTGTCCGGGCGTCGCGAGCGCCTCGAGCGCGAGCGCACCGCGTCGCGGCTCCGGCGGCAGGCGCGGCTCGAGGCGGAGGTCGTCGATCAGCTGGAGCCACTGCTCGGGCCCGCGGGCCGGCCGGTGGGGGACACGGCGATGGCCCACTGGCGCCGGCGGCGGGTCGAGGCCTACCTGGCCCTGCCTCCCCTGGCGCGCGCACGGCGCACCTGGATCTCGTGGGGCCCGCTGCGACGCGCCGCGACGGTGCTCGCCCTCGCGCCCCTGTGGACCGTGCTCTGCCTGCCGCTGCGGATGCTGGGCCTCGCGTCCCTCGACGTCTCGCACGCCGGGGTCGCGGCGATCGCGGTGGCGGCTCCGGTCGCCGCGTTCGTGCCGCCGCGCTCGCGCGGCCGCTTCGCCGACCCGCTCCCCGAGCCCGGTCCCCCCTGGCGCGGTTCGCGCGCCGCGCTCGCGGCGACACGCGGACTGGGCGCCCTGGCGGTCGTCGCGATCCTGGCCGTCGGGGTGCTGGCCGCGCTCGGTCCGGGGCCGGCCGCCCCTCCCGAGGGCCGGATGACGCCTGCTGCGCGCAGCGCCGACGTGATGCTGGTGCAGGGCGTGGTCGCCGCGGCCTGCGGTCCGGCCGCCGAGGCGACGGTGCGTCCGCTGGGGCCGGGCCGGTACGCGGCCGACATCGCCGGCGGCGGCACCACGATCGTGACGATCGACGCGGGCACCGGCTTCGCCGCCGGCCGCCATGCCGAGGCGGGCGGCGGGGTCGTCGCGTGCCCGGCACCGTGAGCGGCAGCGGCCGGCCGGCCTGGCACGTCGGCGACTGGGGCGCGCTCGGCTGGCTCGAGACGGTGCTCAAGCTCGCGGGCGTGGCCGTCGGGGTCGCCGCCCTCATCGCCACCCTGGGCGACCCGGCCGACGGGCCGGGCGGCGCGCGCCTGGCGCAGGCGATCGTGCTCGGCGTGCTCTGCCTCGGGCTGCTGGCGGCCAT
>LNEQ01000238.1 GCA_001464995.1 Actinobacteria bacterium Ga0077541 | reverse complement strand
GTCGAACGCATAGCCTCAGCTATGCGATCTCCCTGCGTCCTTGCCCCGCGGGATCTTCGCGGCCAGAACACCAGCAACGTTGGTGGACGCTCCACTAGGGGTCGGTGGGAGAGAGGTGGGCGGCGATCAGGTCGTCCGCCCGGTCGGCGTCCTCGAGCAGCACCAGCCCGCGCCGCAGCGCCTTCACGCCCGCCGCCTTGTCGCCGCTCTTGATGAGGCTGATGCCGAACGGCAGGAACGCGTCGGCGTAGCGCGGATCGAGGCTCACGGCCCGCTGCGCCGCGGCGAGGGCCCCCGGCACGTCGCCGCCGGCCAGCAGCGCGTACGAGTGGAAGCCGGCGGCCGCGGCGTCGGTCGGGTCGAGCCGCGCCGCGGCGGCGAAGGCCGCGCGCGAGGGGCCCCCCTTGCCGAGCGCCGAGAGCGCCTGCCCACGGCCGTACTCGGCCGCGGCCATGGCGGGGTCGCGCTTGCGGGCGCGGTTGTAGGCGCCGAGGGCCTGCTTCCACCTGTTCTGCTTGCCGAGCAGCTCGCCGGCCACCAGCTCGCCCGGGGCGCTCGTGCGCCAGGCCTTCGGCCAGGCCGTCATCAGCGCCCGGGCCTCGGTCAGCTTGCCGGTGTCGACCAGCTGCCGCGCCTGCGCCACCGCGTAGGCCGGCGACCGCGGCTCGCGCTTCACGGCCACGGCGAGCGACTTCGCGAGGTCGGGGGCGGCCTCCCAGTCGGGCGCCGCGTCCAGCGTGGTGGAGACCGTCGCCCCCTTGCGGACGTACTCGATGGCGACCGGGGTCTCGGAGAGCAGACCTCTCATCGCCGTGTCCCAGGCGCCGCGGGTCGCCACCGACTTCCCGCCGACCGACGTGATCACGTCCCCGCGGCGCAGCCCGGCGGCGACGACCGAGCCCTTGGGCCCGACCACTGCGACCAGCTGGCCGGCGGCCGTGGTGCCGGCCTGTCGCCGGAACGCCGGCCATACCGGGACCGTGTAGGCGTCGAAGAGCCCGTGGGGCTCGGTGAGCCGCAGCCGGAAGGGGGCCTCGACCGCCGGCGACACGCGCCCCTGGTCGTCGGCCGCCTGCACGCGGACGCGGTAGTTGCCCGCCAGCATCTGGAACCCGGCGCTGTCCACCGCCTCGATGCGGAGATAGGCGCGGCCGGCGGGACGTGCGGTGGCGTCGGTGCGCGTCTGGACCACCCGTCCGCCGGAGGCGGCGATGACCTGGACGGTCACCTTCGATCGCGTCGCCAGGCGGAGTCCGACGAGGAACCGTGCGTGGCCCTGCTGGGCGGCGATGGTGCGCGGCAGTCGCAGGGAGTCGACCTTCGGCGGCGCCGCCGCCGCGGGCGCGGTGGTCGTCGGCGTGGGGGCCTGGGCGGAGGCGACCGGGGCACCGATCGCCAGGGCGGCCGTCGCGATCAGGGACGCCACTGTCACGGGTCGCAGCACGCGGGCCACCCTAGCAGCGCCCCCGCGGGGGCCCCACGCCGCAGGGTCCCCGTCGCGCGGACCGCCGGAGTAGAGTGCCGCCCGTCCATGGCCGAGCAACTCGCCCCCCTCGAGGTGATCGAGCGAACCCGGCGTGGCGAGCACGCCGACGCGGAGAGCGTCGAGTCGTTCGTGCGCTCGTGGGTCGACCGCACCACCCCCGACGCGCTGATGGCCGCCTGGTGCATGGCGGCGTGCCTGGTCGGGCTCGGCCGCGAGCAGGTGGAGGCCCTCACGCGGGCCCTGATCGCCTCGGGCGACCGTCTCGAGCTGGCGGTGCTCGGGCCCACCGGCGACGTGCAGTCGACGGGCGGCGTCGGCGACACGGCGCCCATCGTCGCCGCGCCCCTCGCGGCGTCGCTCGGCGTGCGGGTCGCCACCATGGGGGGCCGGGGCCTCGGGCACGCGGCGGGGATGATCGACAAGCTCGAGGCCATCCCGGGCTACGAGGCCGACCTGCCGCTGGCGCGGTTCGTCCGCCAGGTGCGCGACACGGGCATCGCGGTCGTCTCTCAGAGCGCGCGGCTGACGCCGGCGGGCCGGCGCCTGGAGGCCCTCCGTGACGCGACCGCGACCACCCCGGCCCCCGGGCTCGTCGCCGCAGCGGTCATGAGCCGGGCGATCGCCGGGGGCGCCGGGGCCGTCAGCCTGGAGGTGACCCACGGTCCGGGCGCCTACCTCGCCGACGCGGCCGAGGCCGAGGACGCGGCGGCCCTGATGGCGGCGCTGGCGCGTCCCTGGGGGCGCCGGGTGGGGTGGACCCTCGCCGCGCTCGAGGCCCCCCAGGGGCGCGCGATCGGCAACGCCCTCGAGGTGCGCGAGGCCGCCGAGGTGCTGCGCGGCGGCGGCCCCGGCGACGTGCGCGATCTGGCTGTCGCCCTGGCGGGCGACCTGGCCGAGGCCGCCGGCGTCGTGCCCGAGGGCGAGGGCGCCGACCAGGCCGCCGCGGCGCTGCGCGACGGGCGGGCCCTCGCCGCCGCCGAGCGCTGGGTGGAGGCGCAGGGCGGCGACCCCGCCGTCTGGAGCGACCCCGGAGCGCTGCCCATGGCGCCCGTGCGCATCGACGTGACGGCCCCGGTCGCGGGCCGGGTGCGCGCCACGCCCGCCCGGGCCCTCGGGGAGGTGGCCCGCTGGCTGGGTGCCGGCCGGCTGCACCCGGACCAGTCGATCGACCCCGTGGCGGGCGTCGAGCTGTGCGCCGCGGTGGGCGACCGCGTGGGCGAGGGCGACCCGGTCGCCGTGATCCACGCCCGCGACGAGTGGGCCGGCGAGCGGGCCCGCGCGATGGCGGCCGAGTGCATCGTGGTGGCTGGAGAGGAAGGTGGGGGCGATGCCTGAGCTGCCCGAGGTGGAGACGATCCGCGCCCAGCTCGCCGAGCGGATCCCGGGGCGGACCCTCACGGCGGTCGAGGTGTTCGATCCGAAGCTGGTCAGCCCCGAGGAGCCCGAGGACGTCGTCGCGCGCCTGGTGGGCCGCCGGATCGCCTCGGTGGGGCGGCGCGGCAAGTACCTGCTGATCGGCCTCGACGGCGACGAGACGCTCGCCGTGCACCTGAGGATGACCGGGCGCCTGCATTGGACGCCCGGCGCGCCGACCGAGGAGGAGCGCTTCCTGAGGGCCCGCTTCCACCTCGACGACGGCAGCACGATGACCTTCGGCGACATGCGCCGCTTCGGGCGCGCGTGGATCGTGTCGGGGGCACCGGACGAGGTCGAGGACTACTGGCGCGCGCGGGTGGGGGTCGAGCCGCTGTCGCCGCGCTTCACCGCCAGGGTCCTCGAGGGCCTGCTGGACGGCCGGCGTGGGCCGATCAAGGCCGTGCTGCTCAACCAGGCGCTCGTGGCCGGGCTCGGGAACATGTACGTCGACGAGGCCCTCTACCAGGCGGGCGTCCATCCCCTGCGCGCGGCGGGCTCGCTCGACCCCGTCGAGCTGCGCAGGCTGCACCGCGCGATCCGCGACCGCCTCGCCGCCGCGGTGGAGGCGGGTGGCGCGTCGATCGACAGCTACCGCGACTCGCTGGGGGAGAAGGGCACGATGCAGGATCTCCTGCGCGTGCACCTGCACGCCGGCGAGCCCTGCCCGCGCTGCCGGACGACCATCGTCAAGACGCGCGTGGCGCAGCGCGGAACGTACTTCTGCCCCCGCTGCCAGCCGGCCCCCCCGCCGTGGTGAGCTCCGTCGAGGGCGTGCGGGTCGGGCACTGGACCGATGCCGAGGCCGGCACGGGCTGCACCGTCGTCATACCGCCCCCCGGCACGGTCGGCGCCGTCGAGGTCCGCGGGGGCGGCCCGGCCACGCGCGAGACCGAGCTGCTCGGGCCCCTGTCGGCGGTCCAGGACGTGACCGCGCTGCTGCTGACGGGCGGCAGCGCCTTCGGGCTCGACGCCGCGTCGGGGGTGGTGCGGTGGTGCGAGGAGAACGGGCTCGGTCACGAGACCGGCATCGCCCGCGTGCCGATCGTCCCGGCGGCGGCCGTCTTCGACCTCGGGCTGACCGCCAACGCCCGCCGCCCGGGGCCCGAGGAGGGTCACGCGGCCTGCGCCGCCGCGGCGCA
>LNEQ01000237.1 GCA_001464995.1 Actinobacteria bacterium Ga0077541 | reverse complement strand
AGGATGGCGTCGCGGGTCAGTCCAGGGCGGGTCCGTGCCACGGCGGTATCTTTCCAGACGGGTGGGGATTTTGTTGGAGAAGGGGGGAGGTCGTCAGGACGACAGGCGCTCTCCGTCGGCCGGCACGTGCACCCGGTCCGCGACGCCGGCCGCCTCCAGCGCGCGCGACAGGGCGGCGCGCGACTCGAGGCAGTGGTTGATCGCCTCCATGTGCACCGCGACGATCCGGGCCGCCGGCGCGGCACCGGCGACCGCGACGACGTCGCCGGCCTCCATCGTGATCGTCCCGCCGTGCAGGAAGCGCGCGCCACCCGCGTTCACGACGATCCAGTCGGGGGAGTGGACGGTGATCGCCTCCTCGACCTCGGGGCACCACACCGTGTCGCCGGCGACGTAGAGGGTCGGCTCGCCGCCGGCGCGGAGCACGAAGCCGCTGACCGGGCCGAGCCCCCGGACGGCCGCCTCCTCGCGACCGTGGCGGCCACCGGTGCGGTCGATCCGGATCCCCTCCCAGTCGAGGCCGCCGGGGGGACGGGCCGCACGTCGGCGAGGCCGACGGGCTCCAGCTCCTCCACGTCCTCCGGCTGGCAGAACCAGGTCGCCCCCGGGTCGAGCGCCGTCACGCCCGCCGCATCCAGGTGGTCGACGTGCGTGTGCGAGAGCAGGACGGCCTCCACGCCCGCCGCCGCCTCGGCTGCGGGCACCGGCAGGTCGACGAGCGGATTGGGCCGCTCCTCGGGCGTGCCCCGCACGGGGCCGCGCGCCCCGGCCGGGTCCAGCATGGGATCGACCATCAGGCGCCGCCCGGCGTAGTCGAGCACGAGCGTGGCGTGGCGGACGAGCGTCAGGCGCACGGGGCCACGCTATCCGGCGTCCGCGAGGCGTGCCCCGGCGTCGAGCACGGCCCGCCCGCGCGGGGAGACGCGGTACCCGACCTCGAGGCTCTCCGTGAGGCCCATCTCCTTGAGGCGGCGGACCGACCGCTTGAACGGGAGCGTCTCGAGGCCCGCCTCGGCGGCGAGGTCCGCGGCCCGCACCCCCGGCCGGGCCGCGATCGTCCGGAGCGTCCGCGCGGTCCACGGTCCCGAGCGCGACCGGGCGTCCATCGCCCGCAGCGTCCGCAGGATGTCCTCGACCTCCGCCGGGCCCGGCTCGGCCTCGCGCAGCGCGGCACGCGGATCCGGGCCCGTCAGGCGCAGGGAGACGCGGTGGACGGATCCGTCCGGGCGCTCGTCGAGGAAGGCCAGCAGCGCCCCGAGGCCGGCGAACCCGGCCAGCCGGGCCTCGTCCTCGGTGATCGCGGCGGGATCGACCACATCGACGGCGTCGATCGCCAGCACGCCCGCCGCCGTCCGGAGCGTGCCGCCCGCCCGGACCGTCGGACGCGTCCAGCGGCGGAAGGCGAGCGTGACCCGGCCCGCGACGATCCCCTCGAGCTCGGAGGCCCGCATCAGCACCGGGGGCCCCGGGCGGTATCCGCCGGAATCGTCATGGTCGGCAGGCTCTCACGTGGGGAGGATGCCCCTCTGTGGGCCATCTCACGTCATAACGACATAACTTCAGTTCCCGTGCGTCGGGAGGGGGAGTCGGCGGTGCAGGCTCTGCCGCCACTCAAGGATCAGGGTGTTTCCCCGCAGAGAGGTACATCCGTCGCGACCGATCCCGGTCCGTCGTCCGAGCGGCGCGCTAGCGTCGCGCCGTACCCGATCACGCCGAGTTGGAGGTCCCTCGTGGCGTCCCAGGCAGAGCGGCCCACCGGCGCCGCACCGCAGACCAGCACCGCACCGACGCTGAGCACCGACCGCCTCACGGCCGCGGCATCCGAGGCCCCGGGGGCCGCCTCCGGCGTCACCGGCTCGTGGCCGAACGACGACTACCGGGGCTGGGCGAGCCTCTGAGTCCCGGCCCCGGCGATCCGGGGCCCGTGATATGAGCACCTGATGTCCCGCGCCCGGCAGGCTCTCGCGCTGATCCTGCTGGGGATCGTCGCCGGCGCGGTCGGTTACGCGGGCGCGGCCGCCCTCGGGGGCGCCTCCGAGGCGCCGTCCCCGCCGGTGGTCGCCGCCACGGCGACCACCGCCGCTGCGCCCGCAGTGGCGCCACGCCCGGCGCCCGCCCCGCCCGTCGCGGTCGCCCCGTCCGAGCCGGCGGCGCCGCCCGAGGCGCCCGGTCCGCCACCCGCACCCGCGAAGCCGCCGGCCGCGGAGCCCCCCGCACCGCGTCCGCCGAGGGCGCCACCTCCGCCGCCCGCCCCCGAGCCCGCTCCGGTCACCGACGCGCCCCCCACGGTGCCGCCGGTCCCCGAGACGGCCCCGGCGGCTCCCGCGCCCCCGGCCGGCCCGCCGCCCTCGGCCCTCGCGCCGCCGCCGGATCCACCCACCGGCGTCGCGATCACCGAGGAGACGGCGCTCACCGGCGTGGACGCCGCCCACCGGGTGCTGGCCGCCGCCCTGGCCGCAGCGCCCGAGGGCTCGACGGAGCGGTCCGACCTCGCGCGGGCGCTCGCGCTCTGGCGCGAGTATCTCGGCCCGGATGCGACGGCGGTCCCCGCCGGGCGGCGCGCGACGGTGGCGCGTGCCCTGAGGGCGAGCGCCTGGTGGTTCCGCGACCGCCGATCCCCGCGCGAGCGGGTGCTGCTGCGCGATGAGGACGGGGTCATCCTGACCTACCGCGCCGGCCAGGGGTTCGCGGTGAACCCGGTCGCCACCACCGGGCGCTGGCGCGACCTCAACGACGACGTCCCGGCGCCGGCCCTCGCGGAGGCCCTCCTCGGGATGGGCGTGGCGCGCCGCGCCGGGGACCGCGCCTTCACCGCCTGGGAGTACTACGACGTGGCCGACGACCCGGCCGCGATCGTCCCGGGCACGTCGGGCATGGCCCAGGCCCGCGTCGCCCTCCTGATGGCGCACGCGCAGGCCCAGACCGGCGACCCCCGCTTCGCCGCCGCGGCTCTCGGCGCGCTGGCCGCCTTCACGGCCGACGTCGGTCGCGGCGGTGTGCGCAGCATGGTCCGCACCTCCTCCGATCAGACCCTGACGCCGTGGTATGTGGAGCGCGCCTACCCCGGCGACGACCCCTGGAAGGGCGGCGCGCTCAACGGATTCATGGTGACCCTCCTCAACCTGCGCGGCGCCGCCTCGATCCTCGACGGAGCCCCGGGGGGCGGCGAGCCGGCGGCCGTGGCGACCACGCTCGCCCGGGACCTCGCCGACCGCGGCGCACGCTCGCTGTCGCGCCACCTGGCCGACCACGACACCGGCTCGTGGAGCCTCTACGGCCTGCTCACGCCGGGCCGGCCGTGGCGCAGCTATCTCGCCGACCTCAACTACCACTGCTACCACGTCAGGCTGCTCGCCGACCTCGCCGCCGCCTACCCCGGCCACGGCTTCGCGGAGACCGCCGACACCTGGCAGGGGTACGTCGACGACGGGGGCCTCACCTGCCCCGCACGCTAGGCGCGATGCGGGATCCGTCCACCCTGACGCCGTGGCGGGGGTGCTAGCGCAGGACGGAGCGCAGGGACGTGGGGCGCCACTCGGCGCCGCCGCGGGGGGTCGGGATCCGCTCCTCGTTGAGCGTGTCGCAGATCGCCTGGAGGGTCATGCCCTGGGCGCGCAGCTCCCGGATCCGCGCGGCCACGGGGGCCGGCGTGGACGACGGGCGGCCGGGCCGTCCGGCCAGCGCCCTGCCGGCGGTGGTGATGGCGCGGGGCTGCCATGTGGCCGCCTCGGCCAGGACCTCCCCCACCGCCCGCCCCCCGTCGGCCGACAGGTCGACCTCGGGCTGCAGAGAGACGAACGTGAAGCCGCCGTCCACGGCCTCGCGGACGAGCTCGGCGAGGTCCACGAGCGAGTAGGTGAGGCGGTCGAGGCGGGCGACCACGATGCCCTCGGCCTCTCCCGCCCGGCACGCCGCGAGCGCCGCGCGCAGCCCCGGGCGGCGGAGGGTGCGTCCGGAGCGGACGTCCTCCTCGGCGCGGACGATCTCCCACCCGTTCGCGCGGGCCGCGCGGTCGATGGCGTCCCGCTGCACGTCGAGGCCGGGACGGTCACCGCTGCGCTCACGGGGTGCGACGCGGAGGTATGCGATGAGCGGGCGTCCCATGTCCGGGCGGGACTGTACACTAAAGGTGATTTCGTGTAAAAACACGAAAGACATTCGTGTACGAACACCGATCCACGCGAGGAGAGCCGCCCGTGAGCGACACCGTCAACGTAGCCATCATCGGGGTGGGCAACTGCGCCTCGTCCCTGGTCCAGGGCGTCGAGTTCTACAAGGACGCCAAGGAGGACGAGTTCGTCCCGGGGCTCATGCACGTCAACCTCGGCGGCTACCACGTCCGTGACATCAAGTTCACGGCCGCCTTCGACATCAACGTGACCAAGGTCGGCCAGGACCTCTCGGCGGCGGTCTTCGCGGAGCCCAACAACACGATCAAGATCTCGGACGTCCCCCATCAGGGCGTCGAGGTGCAGCGGGGCATGACCCACGACGGCCTCGGCAAGTACCTCAAGGAGGTCATCACCAAGGCGCCCGGCCCGACGGCCGACATCGCCGGGATCCTCCGCGACACCAACACGCACGTCGTCGTGAGCTACCTCCCCGTCGGCTCCGAGAACGCCACCAAGTGGTACGTCGAGCAGATCCTGCGCGCCGGTTGCGCGTTCGTGAACTGCGTGCCGGTCTTCATCGGCCGCGAGCCCTACTGGCAGAACCGCTTCCGCGAGCGCGGCCTGCCGATCGTCGGCGACGACATCAAGAGCCAGGTCGGCGCCACGATCGTCCACCGCCAGCTGGTCCACCTCATGCGCGAGCGCGGCGTCAAGATGGCCCACACCTCGCAGCTGAACTTCGGCGGCAACACCGACTTCCTCAACATGCTCGAGCGGGAGCGCCTGGAGTCGAAGAAGATCTCCAAGACCAACGCGGTCACCTCGGTCATGGGCACCGTCATCGACAAGGACGACGTCCACATCGGCCCGAGCGACTACGTGCCGTGGCTGACCGACCGCAAGTGGGCGCACATCCGCGTCGAGGGCACCGGCTTCGGCGAGGTGCCGATCAACATCGAGCTCAAGCTCGAGGTGTGGGACTCGCCGAACTCGGCCGGCATCGTCATCGACGCCGTCCGCTGCGCGAAGCTCGCGCTCGACCGGGGCATCGGCGGCACGCTGGAGGGCCCCTCCTCGTACTTCATGAAGAGCCCGCCGATCCAGCACCCCGACTCGGTCTGCCACGAGCTCACCGAGTCGTTCATCGACGGGTCGAACCTCGCGTTCGTGGCCCCCGAGCCGTCGTCGGCCGAGGCCACGACCGTCTCCTAGCCCGTCCCCGCCACCCCCACCCGCGCCGGACGGCGGGTGGGGGTGCGCGTGATCGCCCGCCGCACTCATCCTTTGGACGGATGCGGCACGAGCGCCGATCGGACACGATCGGACCGTGCTCCCCCCGTCCCGCCTCATGCGCGTCGCCGACCTCGTCATCCCGTGGGTCGTCGGCCTGTTCCTCATCCTGGTCGCGGTCGACGAGAGCGACGGCTCGGCGCCCATCGTGGTGGGCTCCGCGGTCGTACTGGCGGTCGTGCAGGGCGCGGCCCTTCGCTGGAGGAGGAGTCACCCCGAGCGGGTCATGGCGGTGGTCCTGGTGGCGGGACTGGGTTACCTCCTGCTGATCCCCGAGGCGGTCCTGCCCGTCGCCGGCTTCTTCGCGCTCGGATCGCTCGCGTCGGCCCGGCCGCCGCGCGTCTCCCTCGTCGGCCTCGCCGCCCTCCTGTCCACCTCGGCCGTGAACTTCGTGACCGCGACCGTGGAGGACGCGGTCTTCACCACCGCTTTCATCGTGGCCGTCTGGGCCCTCGGCGAGGCCGCCCGAAGCCGCCGCCTGGCGATCGCCGAGGCCGCCCGGCGCGCCGTGGGCGAGGAGCAGGCCCGCATCGCGCGCGAGCTGCACGACGTGATCGCCCACAGCGTCTCGATCATCATCGTCCAGGCCGCCGCGGCCGAGGACGTCTTCGAGCGGCGCCCGGACCAGGCCCGCGCGGCCCTGGGGTCGATCGAGAGGAGCGCCCGGGACGCCCTCGGCGAGCTGCGGCGCCTGCTGGGCGCGGTACGTCCCGGTCCCGAGGAGAGCGCGGGCGCGCCCCGGCCCGGACTGGACGCGCTCGACGCGCTCGCGGCGCCGCTGCACGCCGGGGGCCTGACGGTAGAGGTCCACCGCGAGGGAGAGGCGACGCCGCTGCCCGCGGGCGTCGACCTCTCCGCGTACCGCATCGTCCAGGAGGCGCTCACCAACACGGTCCGGCACGCCAGGGCCAGCCGGGCGGACGTGACCGTCCGCTACAGGCCGGACGCGCTCGAGATCGATGTGCGCGACGATGGGGTGGCGCCTCCGCGGAACTCCGGCGGGCAGGGTCACGGGCTGATCGGGATGGGCGAGCGCGCCGCCCTCCTCGGCGGGGTCGTCGAAGCCGGGCCCGCCCCCGGCGGCGGCTACCGGGTCCACGCGCGGCTGCCCCTCGGGACCTCGCGGTGAGGGTTCGCGTCGTCCTCGCCGACGACCAGGCGCTGGTGCGGGGCGGATTCCGCATGATCCTCGACGCCCGCGACGACATCGAGGTGGTGGGCGAGGCCGCCGACGGCGCGGAGGCGGTCGAGCTCGTCACCCGGCTGGCGCCGGACGTCGTGCTGATGGACGTCCGCATGCCGGGCGTCGGCGGCATCGAGGCCACCCGGCGGATCGTGGCCTCGGGCAGCGCTACGCGCGTCGTGATGGTGACCACCTACGACCTGGACGAGTATGTCTTCTCCGCCCTCGACGCCGGCGCGAGCGGGTTCATGCTCAAGGACATCCGCCCGGAGGAGCTGGCCGACGCGGTGCGCGTGGTGGCCCGCGGCGACGCCCTGCTCGCGCCGAGCGTGACGCGCCGGCTGCTCGACCGCTTCGCGGCCATGATCCCGCGCCCGGCGGCGCCCACGGACGCCCTCGCCGACCTCACCGCCCGGGAGGCCGAGGTCCTCCGGCTCGTCGCCCTGGCCCTCTCGAACTCGGAGATCGCCGCGCATCTGCACCTCACCGAGGCGACCGTGAAGACGCACGTGTCGTCGGTGCTGCGGAAGCTCGGCCTGCGCGACCGCGTCCAGGCGGTGGTCCTCGCGTACGAGGCCGGGCTCGTGCGGCCGGGCTCATCCTGAAGTCGTAGACCCGGTCCATCCCTTCCGCCGATGCGGGGCTGCCCACGGCCGGGCCACCATGCGGACATGGGATCCGAGCACCACGACCCGCGCGTCCGGCGCGCCCGGAGGATCGCCCGGGCCCTCGGCATCGCCGGCGGGCTCCTGTTGCTCGTCGGAGGGGGGGTCCCCCTGCCGGACGTCCCCGGCCTCGACCTGCCCGGGCCCTGGGCGCCCTCGGGCGCCGGCCGGGAGGCGCTCCGGTGGTGGCGCGCGGTCGTCGGCGCGGCGATCGTCGTGCTCCTCGCGCTGGGCGCGTGGGAGCGCCGGAACGGCAGCGCAGCAGACGGCGCGACCCCCATGCCGCCCGGGCGACCCCAGGACCGGAGCGATGCCTAAGATGGGGACCGCGTGACGTCCACCTCCCCCACCTCCGACGGCACGCGCGTGCGTCACCTGATCGCCACCACCGGGGTCTCCAAGCGCTTCGGCTCCGTCCAGGCCCTCGACGACGTCACCGTCGAGCTGACGGCCACCGCAACCGGGCTCCTGGGCGCGAACGGCGCCGGGAAGTCGACGCTGATGAAGGCCGTCCTCGGCCTGGTGAGGCCCGACGAGGGCACTGTCGAGGTGCTCGGCATCGACGCGGTCCGCCATCCGGGCGAGGTCCGGCGCCGGCTCGGCTACATGCCCGAGCGTGACTGCCTGCCGCTGGAGATGACCGCGCGTGACCTGGTGGTGCACATGGCCGAGCTGCGCGGCCTGCCGCGCCGGGCGGCGGTGCTGCGCGCGTCGGAGGTCCTCTTCCAGGTGGGACTGGAGGAGGAGCGCTCGCGCCTGATCGGGACCTTCTCCACCGGGATGAAGCAGCGCACCAAGCTCGCCCAGGCGCTCGTGCACTCGCCCGAGCTCGTCGTGCTCGACGAGCCGACCAACGGCCTCGACCCCTCCGGGCGCGAGGAGATGCTCTCCCTGGTGCGACGGCTCTCGAGCGACCTCGGCATCGCGGTGCTGCTCTCCTCGCACGTCCTCGAGGACGTCACCCGCACCTGCGACGCCGTGGTGGTGCTGCGCGACGGCCGCCTCGTGACTGCCGGACGGATCGACGAGATGGAGGGCCTGACCGATCAGGGCCTGCTCGTGCGCGTGGTCGGCGACGTACCGTCGTTCCGGGCGTACCTGGACGCGCGCGGGCTCACCGTGGAAGCTCGCGACGAGGTGCTCATCGTCACGGGCGCCGCCGAGGGCGAGATGCTCGACGCCGTCCGCGACGGGGCCGCCGACTCCGGGGTGGGCCTGCGCGAGCTGCGCCCGGCCGGGCCGACCCTCGAGGACGCGCTCGTGGACGCGCTCGAGTGAGCCCGGCCTCCGGCGACGCCGAGATCCGGGACGTCCGCTACTCGCGCTACGACGGCGAGCGCCGCGGGGCGATGTCGGGGGTGGTCTCGCTCGCCCGCTGGGGCGCGCTGCGCTCCCTGGGCGCCCGCCGCGGCTGGAAGGCCAAGGCCGTGCCGATCACGCTGGCGCTGCTGGCGATCGCCCCGGCCATCATCGTGCTGGGCGTGCGGGCGCTGTTCGCCGACCAGTCGGGCATCGACCTCTCCGACGCACTCCCGTTCTCCGACTACCAGGCGATCATCGGCATCGTGATCCTGCTCTTCGCCGGGATCACCACCCCGGAGCTCCTCTGCCCCGACCGGCGCGACGGCACCCTGTCGCTGTACTTCTCGACGGCGGTCAGCCGGCGGGAGTACCTGGCCGGGCGCATCCTCGCCGCGGTGGTGCCCCTGCTGCTGGTGACCCTCGTCCCCCTGCTCGTGCTCTACGGCGGCATCCTGGTGTTCGAGCTGCACCCGGTCGCATACCTGCAGGAGAACTGGGCACAGCTCCCGCGGATCATCGCCGCCGGCCTGATCCTGGCGGTGTACTACGGCCTGGTCGGGCTGGCCGTGGCGTCGCTCACCGGCCGCCGCGCGTTCGCGATCGGCGGCTACCTGCTGGTGCTGATCGCCCCCACGCTCGTCGCCGGACTGATCGGGGAGGCGCTCGGGGACCCGGACTGGCCCTACCTGCTCCAGCTGTCGGTGCTGCCGATCAACTTCGCCGCGTCGCTCTTTCCCGGCACCGAGGAGATCCCCAACTCGACGGCGGCGTGGGCGGGCGCCTACCTGGTCGTCGTCGGGCTCGCCGCGGCGCTGCTCCTGCGCCGCTACCGCCCGGGCGTCGAGGCGTGAGCGCCGCGCCCGCGCTCTCCTTCGAGGGCGTCTCCCGCTGGTACGGCGACACCGTCGCGCTCGCCGACGTCTCCTTCGAGCTCGGCCCGGGGGTCACCGGCCTCCTCGGCCACAACGGCGCCGGGAAGTCGACCGCGCTCAAGCTGTGCGCCGGCTTCACGCAGCCCAGCAGCGGCGCGGTGCGCGTGCTCGGCACCGACCTCGCCGCCAGCCCCGACGCCTACCGGCGCATCGGCATCGCCCACGACCGCGACGCCCTCTGGCCCTTCATGACCGCCCGCGACCTGGTCGCGCTCTGCGCGCGGCTGCGCGGCGTCACCGACCCCGCGGCCGCGGCGGTGCGGGCTCTCGCCGAGGTGGGGCTCGAGGATGCCGCCGACCGCAAGGTGAAGGGCTTCAGCCACGGCATGCGCCAGCGCGTGAAGCTCGCCCAGGCGCTCGCGCACGACCCCGAGCTCCTGCTGCTCGACGAGCCGCTCAACGGCCTCGACCCCGCCCAGCGGCGCGGGGTCGTCGCGCTGATCCAGCGCCTCGGCGAGGAGGGCCGCACGGTGCTCGTCTCCTCGCACGTCCTGCACGAGGTCGAGCGGATGGCGCCCCGGGTGCTGGTGCTCGTCAACGGCCATCTGGTGGCCAGCGGCTCGACGGCCGCGATCCGCGGGCTGATCGCCGACCGTCCGCGCAGCATCCGCCTGGAGGCCACCGAGGGGCGCGCCCTGGCCCGTGAGCTGGTCGGGGCGGGGCTCGTCGAGTCCGTGCGGTTCGACGACGGAGCGATCGTCGTCGAGTCGTCCGACGTCGAGCGCCTGGGGCGCGACCTGGCCGGGCTGGCCCGCGGCGTGGGCGCGCGCCTGCGGCGGGTGGAGCCGGTGGGCGACGACCTCGAGAGCGTGTACGCCTACCTGCACCAGAGGGCCCGCGGGGTGGGCCGGTGATCTCGTGGCCGGTCTACCGCCTCACGCTGCGGAGCATCCTCGACGGCCGCAAGGCCCTGGCGATGGTCGTCCTGGCGCTCGTCCCCGTCGTGGCGGCGATCGTCTTCGCCGCCGCCGGGGAGATCGACCCGCGCATCTTCTGGGCCCGGCTGCTGCAGCGCCTCGTGATCCCCACCGTGACCGCGTTCATCGCGGTCGTGCTGGGAGCCGGCGCCCTCGGCGACGAGCGCGAGGACGGCACCATCCTCTACCTGGCGTCCACGCCGCTACCGCGCCGCACCCTCGTGATGACCAAGATCCTGGCGGCGTGGACCGTCTCGATGGCGCTGCTCGTCCCCGCGGTCGTGATCGCGGGCGTCATCAGCCTCGGCGACCGCCTGGAGGCCTCGCAGATCCTCTGGCCGCTGCTCGGTGTGGCGCTCAGCGCCCTCTGCTACTGCGCCGTCTCGTCGTGGCTGTCGCTGGCGACCCGGCGGCCGGTGGTGGTCGGGGCCCTCTACATCCTCCTGTGGGAGGGCTCGATCGCGACCTTCGCGGCCTCGGCCGACCGCTTCTCGATCGCCGCCTACGGCCGGGCGCTGGCGGTGGAGGGCGTGGTCGACGTCAACGCCCCGGACGCATCGGCGCTGACCGCCGTCCTCGTGCTCGCCGGGGCGATCGTGGTGGCCGTCTGGGCGGCCACGCGGCGCTTCAGTCGAACAGAGCTTCCGTGACGGCCTCCTGCGGCCAGGCGACGCAGGCGTCGCGCCCCTCCTCCTTGGCCCGGTAGAGCGCCAGGTCGGCCCGGCGCATCACGTCGGCCGGACCACCCGCACCCAGCTGGGCGACGCCGAGCGACGCCGTCAGGCGGCCCACCACCCCGAACTCACGGTCGCGGACGGCGGCGCGCAGGCGCTCGGCGGCCTCCTGCGCCCGCAGGAGGCCGGTGGACGGCAGCAGCCACGCGAGCTCCTCACCGCCGACGCGGGCCGTGACGTCGCCGCGGCGCCCGCAGTCCCGCAGTCGGCGCGACACCTCGCGCAGCACCTCGTCGCCGGCCGCGTGGCCGTGCGTGTCGTTGACGCGCTTGAAGTGGTCGAGATCGATCAGCACCACGCTGAGGGGCTCCCCGGTGCGGGAGGCGCGGGCGCACTCCTCGCCCAGACGCCGGTGGAAGGCGCCGTGGTTGGCGAGCCCGGTCAGCGGGTCGGTGGTGGCGAGCGCCACCAGGCGCTCGCGGGCGCGCGCGTTGGCGACGGCGAGACCGACCAGGGGCGCCAGGCGCTCGAGGCGCTCCCGGCCCCGCCCGTCGTGGGCGGTCGGGTCGAGGTCGTGGGCGACGAGCATCCCCCACAGGGCGCCCTCCACGGCGACCGGGGCGGCCAGCCCCCCGGCCGGGAGCGCCGAGACCGGCATCCCGTCCCCCACGCGGATCCCCGGCCCCGCGGCGGCGAGCACGATGCCCTCGTCGCCGTGGAGGCGCACCACGGCGACGCTCTCGGCCCCCACGAGGATGATCGCCTCGCGGGCGACGAGATCGGCGAGCCGGTCGAAGGCGATGCCCTCGGCCACCGCGGCCGTGATCCGGGTCACCGACGCGCGCTCGGCCTCCGCGCGCATCCGGTCGCTGACGTCGCGCGAGTCGGTGTGGACCTCCCGGACGCGGCCCGCCGGATCGTTCAGGACCCGCGTCGTCGTCTCCAGCCACACCCGCCCCCCGTCCCGCCGGCGGACACGATGCACCCGCGGCGCCGGGTCGTCCGGGTCGCCCTCGGGGAGGATGTCGGGCGCACGCCGCCCGACGAGCGCGGACGGGTCCCAGCCGAGGATCTCCCGGGCCGCTCCCGACGCATAGCGGATGGCCCCGTCCGGCCCCTGGCGCACGAGGAGGTCGCGCCCGCTCTCGGCCAGCTCCCGGAACAGACCCGCCTCGGCCGTGAGCGCCCGCGCCAGAGCGCTGCGGTGCCCGACCGCCCGCGCGCGGGCGATCAGCTCGACGCCGTCCGCGTCGGCCCGGACCACGTCGGCGAACCCCGCCGCGAGCCCCGCCGCGGCCGCGGCGCCCCGGCGGTCGTCGATGACGAGGACGATGGGCGGAACCGGGGCGCGGCGCAGGAGGTCGCGTGCGACGGCCTCATGGCGCGCGGCCGACCACACCACGACGCCCCAGGCGACCCGGTCGAGCTGTGCCTCGGCCCCCCACGGGTCGACGGCGGCGCCCACCTCCAGGCCCGCGCGGCGGAGGCGGCTGCGCAGGCGATGGCGCTCGAGGCCGCTGTCGGAGACCACCAGGGCGAGATGCGGTGCGGCGCTCGGCTGTGAAGGCGGGACGGTCACCCGTAGACCACCATCGGCCGGTCGGGCCCCCGCCATGACGGCTTTCGCCGCCCGAGGGGCCCGTGGTACGGTCCCCCGGTTCCCGGAGCGGCCCTGCGGGCATCTCCGGAAGTGGATCTCTTCGACGATGAATCGCCCAAACCTCCACGGACCGGTCCCGCGGTCCCGTCCCGGCGTGCGCGCGGCCATACTGATGGTCGGCATCGCCGTGGCCGCGGGCTCCCTCGCCGCCATGAGCCTGCTGGCCGCCCCCGGCGACGTGATCGACGCCACGCGGGGCGAGATCCGTGTGCTGGAGGCCGAGGTGCTGCGCATCGACGCGGAGGCGGCCGGCGCCGCCGACGCCCACGCGGCCGCCGTGCGCCGCGCGGACGACCTCCGCGCCCGCATCGCCGAGACCAACCGCGGCCTCGCGGAGGCGCGGGCCTCGCGCGCCGTCGCGGTCGAGCGCCTGTCGGACCGGATCCGGGGGATCTACACGGAGGAGACGCCCTCGCTGGTCGAGATCGTGCTCGCGTCGGGCGGCATCACCGCCGCGGTCGAGACGCAGCGGGCGATCGAGTCGATCGGCGACCAGGACGCCCGCATCGTCTCCCAGTTGCAGGAGGCCCGCGCGCGCCTCACCCGGCTCCGCGCGGAGCTGCAGGGGGACCGCGCCGCCGTGGAGGCGAGCGTCGACGAGTCGGCGGCCCGCCTCGCCGAGCTGCGAGGGCTGATCGCCGACCGGCGCAGCGTGCTCGACGACGCGCAGGCCACGCTCGACCGGCTGGTGGCAGGAGACCGCGAGCGCCGCGCCGCGCGCGTCGCCGCCGCCGAGGCCGCCGCCGAGCGGGCGCTGTTGCGCCGGGCCGATCCCGACCCGCCGGCGACCGCCTCCGAGCCCTCCTCCTCCCCCGATCCCGCCCCGGCCGCCCCCGCGGCCGCGCCGGCCTCGGGGGGCGTCTCGGCCGCGCTCGCGCGGATCGCCCAGTGCGAGTCGGGCGGCAACCCGCGCGCCGTGTCGGCCAGCGGCCAGTACCGGGGCAAGTACCAGTTCGATCTCGGCACCTGGCAGTCGCTGGGCGGCACCGGCGATCCCGCGGCCGCGCCCGAGGCCGAGCAGGACCGCCTCGCCGCCCTCCTCTACGCGCAGCGCGGCCCCGCGCCCTGGCCCGTGTGCGGATACCGGTGAGAGGGCTGTTCGCCAGGGGCATGTGGCACTTGACGCCACGTGCGCGCCGGAACATAGTCTCGGGCTGGCCGGTGACGGTCGAGGCGCTGGGCGGCTCGCGCTGTGCGCGCCGGTCGTCCCGTCGGCGGGTCTCCGCGGCGCCCGACTCCGTGACCGGCACTCTGTCACGCCGAGACGTCGGCCCCGTGTTCGACGCCCTCTCGACGGTTCATGGGCAGTGGCGGGTGCGTTCGATGACACGACGGGGGACGGGAGGCGGATGACGACGCAGCAGGTGACCGCGTTGACGCGCGACGGCGAGCTCCGGGAGCTCCTGGTCCGCGGCGGAGAGATGGGCTTCCTGGGCATGGAGGAGGTCGCCGAGGTCATCGACGGGCTCGGGCTGGACGCGGACGCCGTCGAGGCGATCTACCAGCACCTCGAGGAGGCCGGCGTCGAGCTCCTGGAGCAGTCCGAGGCGATCGCCCGGGCCGCCCAGCTCGCCGAGGAGAGCGAGCGCCCGCGCCGCGCCGCGACCACCACCGTCGAGGCGACGACCGACGCCCTCCAGCTCTTCCTCAAGGACATCGGGCGCGTCCCCCTGCTGACCGCCGCCGACGAGGTCCGCCTCGCCAAGCGCATCGAGCTCGGCGACCAGGCGGCCAAGCAGCAGATGGTCGAGGCGAACCTGCGGCTCGTCGTCTCCATCGCCAAGGGCTACCGCGGACGCGGGCTGCCGTTCCTCGACCTCATCCAGGAGGGCACTCTCGGCCTCGTGCGCGCGGTCGAGAAGTTCGACTGGCGCCGCGGCTTCAAGTTCTCGACCTACGCGACGTGGTGGATCCGCCAGGCGGTCACGCGCGCGCTCGCCGACAAGGGCCGGACGATCCGCATCCCGGTCCACGTCGTGGAGAAGCTCAACCAGATCAGCCGCGCCGAGCGCGTCCTGATCGGCCAGCTCGGACGCGAGCCCACCGTCGAGGAGATCGGCGAGGCCGCCGGCCTGCCGCCGGACGAGGTGGAGGAGATCCTCCGCAGCGCCCAGCCCACGGTCTCCCTCGAGAAGCCGGTCGGCGAGGAGGAGGAGTCCGAGCTCGGGCGCTTCCTGGCCGACGAGAACAGCATCGCCCCCGAGGTCTCGGCCGAGACCAGCCTCCGGGAGCAGGCGCTGCGCGACCTCCTCGACCAGCTGAGCTACCGCGAGCGCCGGGTTCTGGAGCTGCGGTACGGCCTGCGCGGTGAGAAGCCCCGCACGCTCGACGAGCTGGGCCGGATGTTCAACGTCACGCGCGAGCGCATCCGCCAGGTCGAGAGCCAGTCCCTGCAGAAGCTGGGCGCCCTGCCCGACTCCGGACGGCTCGGCTAGACGACGCGCCGCCGGCGCCCGCGTGGCGCCGGCGGCCCGGCCGGGCACCGGTCAGTTGACCGAGGGATCCTCCGGCATCCGGGCGATCAGCCGCCACGATCCGCCCTTGCGCTCCAGCACGCGGCTCCACAGGCCGCGGTGGTCGTGGGTGAAGACGTCGTCGGCATCGGCCGCGGCATCGACCCACGCCTCGTCCTCGAGCTCGCGCTCGAGCTGCCCGGCGCCCCACCCGGCGTAGCCGCCGAAGGCCCGGATCGCCCGCACGCCGCCGTGGCGCGCCGCCTCGGCGTCCGGGTCGACGATGCCCACGCTCCCGAACGCGATCGTGGCGGCCCGCGAGGCGTCCTCGAAGTCGGCCAGCAGGATCACGGCCTCGGGCTGCACCGGCCCCCCCTGGTGGACGCGCTCGTCCTCGGGCATCAGGTCGGCGAGGCCGGCGGGCAGCGCCTCGCGCGAGACCAGCGGCGTCGGCCGGTTGAGGACCAGCCCGAGGGCGCCGTCGGCCGAGTGCTCGAGCATCAGCACGACCGTGCGCCGGAAGTTGGGGTCGTCGAGCGCGGGCGCGGCCACGAGAAGGCGTCCGTGGCGGTTGGCGGGGGCCGCGTCGCTCAGGTGAACAACTCCCCCACCAGCTCCTCGAAGTCGCGGAGCTCGTCGGCGTCGCGCGCGATGGCTGCCGCGAGCAGCCCGTCGAAGGCCTGGGCGGCGATCGGGCCGAGCTCCATGCCGACGCCGCCGAAGAAGCGCGTCAGGTGACGCGCCTGCACGGCGGCCTCGTCCCACCGGCCCTGTGCGCCGAGCGCCGACACCAGCGCAGTCCCGGCCCGTGCCACCTCGCCGAACGTGGGCACCTCGGCCTCGCGGCCCGGGTCGGGCCCGGCCAGGGGCGTGAGGTCCGCGCCCCATGCGCGGTCGCCCAGCCAGGCGACCAGCCGCGCCAGCCGGACCCCCTCCGCCAGGGCCGGCCCGGAGATCACGCGGTCCGCTTGCGGCGCCTCTCCCGGGCGATGTTGAAGGCGGCACCGCCGGCGACGAAGACGACCGCGGCGAGGATGAGGAGCCAGAACACCGGGAGATGGTTGCTCAACTCCTCGCCGACGTCCTCGAGCGCGAAGCCGAGGCAGAACCACACCATCGCCACGATGAGGATCGTGCCGGCAGCCCGGAAGGGCCAGGTGGCCGGAAGATCCTGATGACCTGCGCCGCTGTGCGCCATTGCGTCCCTTTCCCGCCGTCGACGAACGCGGCAAGGCTACCACGGCGCCCGGACCGCCTCCCCGGGCCCGACGCCCACCCCGAGGGGGCGGAACGTCACGGAAGGTTCAGCCTCGCGCCCGCGGGCCAGGGGGCTCGGGTCCGGGCGCCCGGGAGATCGCGCGGGCGATGCGGCGCTCGCGCGCGAGCACCTGGAAGTCGCCGCCGCGCGAGCGGTACAGCCCGGCGGGCCGGCCGGGCCCGTCGGCGCGCGACGCCCCGGTGGGCTCGACGATCCCGGCCTGCAGCACGTCGCGCCGGAAGTTGCGCGTGTCGAGGTCGTGGTCGAGCACGGCCTCGTAGACCACCTGGAGCTCGCCGAGCGTGAAGCTCTCGGGGAGCAGCTGGAGCGCGATCGGGGCGTACGCGGCCTTGGCCCTGACCCGCGAGCGGCCGTACTCGAGCACCTCCGCCGCCTCGGCGCCGAGCGGCGGGTGGTCGTCCATGGGGAACCAGCGCACCTCGACCACCCCCGGGCCGGGCGCCAGTGCCTGACGCTCCAGGGCCACCAGACAGAGATGGGCCACGCAGACCCCCTCCCCCCGCGCGCGATCGAAGGTGTAGAGCTGCTCGAGGGGGGCGCCCCGGATGCCCGTCTGCTCCTCGAGGGCGCCGAGAGCAGCGGCCTCGAGCGTCAGCCCGGCGGGCACGTCGGCACCCGGCAGCGCCCAGACGCTGCCCGGCAGCCGCAGCAGCAGCGCGTGCGTGCGGCGCTCGCGCACGCCGATGACGACGATCTCGGTGCGGACGGGTTTCACGTTACTACGACAATAAACCACTCATGGGGTTATTGTCGCGCGGCGTCGTCCTGCCGGCTCGCGAGCCACCCGGCCACGCCGGCCACGTTGGCCTCCGCCCACCCGAGGCGACGCCACCGCGCCAGCGCGGCGGCGTCGGCCACCAGGGCCTCCAGCGGCAGGCGCCGCGCGATCTCCCCGGGCAGGTCGCCGGAGGCCCGGCTCGCCAGCGCCGCCTCGCGCACCGCGGCAAGCTGGGCGCGGGCGCGGTCGACGGCGGCCGCCGGCTCCCCGGCGTCGCCGAAGTGGGAGATGGCGATGCGCTCGGGTCCGAGGGCGCGGATGCGGGCGAGGCTGGCATCGCCCGCATCCAGATCGATCTCCGACGGCGGGAGGGCCGGGTAGAGGCCGCCGCCGCCCATCCCGACCCCGAGGGCGTCGCCGGCCACGAGGGTGCCGGTCTCCTCGTCGAGGACGGACATGTGATGCCGTGCGTGGCCGGGGGTCTCGACCATCTGCAGCACGCGCCCGCCCCCGACGTCGATCAGGTGGCCGTCCTCGGCGGCGACGATCCGCGCGGCGGGGGTGCGGTCGAGCCCTCCGTAGATCGACCAGCGCGTCCCGTAGACCGCCGTGGAGGCGGCGACCAGCCGCGCCGGCTCGGCCACGTGCCGCGCGCCGCGCCGGTGGACGACGACGGTCGCCTCGGGGAACGCGGCGGCCAGGATGCCGGTCCCGCCGCAGTGGTCGAGATGGACGTGGGTCAGGACGATCCATCGCAGGTCCCGCGGCCCCAGGCCGGCGGCGGCGAGCGCATCGCGCACGACCGGCGCCGACGTGCGGGCGCCGGGGTCGATCAGGGCCGGTCGCGGGCCGGTGACCAGGTACGCGGCCGTCACGCCCGTGACGCCGCCGAGCAGGGTGTCGATCATCGTGATTCCGGGGGCCACCTGATGCACGGGTCGATCGTCGCATAGCCTTCACGACCGTGACCGACGATCGCCAGCGGGCGTGGGCCGCGGCCGGGGAGGCCGCCGCCGCGCACGTCCAGGACGGCATGCGCGTGGGGCTCGGCACCGGCCGGGCCGCTGCCGCGGGGATCCGCGCGCTCGCCGTCAGGGTCGCCGCGGGCCTGCGCTGCACCGGGGTCCCGACCTCCGCGGCCAGCACCGCCCTGGCGCGGGAGCTCGGAATCCCCCTCGGCCGTCTGCGCGGCGGCCTCGACGTGGCCTTCGACGGCGCCGACGCCGTCGACCCGCGCGGCCTGGTGATCAAGGGCGCCGGAGGGGCCCTGGTGCGCGAGAGGATCGTGGCCGACGCGTCCGCCCGCTTCCTCGTGCTGGTCGACGCCCCGAAGGTCGTTCCGACGCTCGACGACTGGGGCACGCTGCCGGTCGCCGTCGTGCCCTTCGGGGCCGGGCGGGTGGCCGAGACCCTCTCCGACCTCGCGCCCGCGCGCCGCCGCGGCCTGAGCGACGACGGCCTCGCCATCCTCGACCTCCACCTCCCGCCCGGCTCCGACTGGGCCGCGGTCGCCGATCGGGTCGCGGCCGTGACGGGGGTCGTCGACCACGGCCTGTTCCGGGTCGACCTGGGCGACGTGCTGGTCGGCCGCCCCGACGGCGGCTGCGACCCGGCGGGGCCGCCGGGGGGCGCCGCTACGATCCGGGGGTGACCGCCCCCTCCGTGACAATCGCGCGAGCCGCCGGCCGGCTCTCGCGGCGGCTGGGACGCGGCGGCGGCACGAGCCTGCCGGGCAAGGTGCTGCTGAAGCTCCGCCCCCAGGCGCTCAGCGAGCTCGGCCGGGAGCTGCCCCGCGGGGTCACCGTGATCTCGGCCACGAACGGAAAGACGACGACCGCGCGGCTGGTCGCCTCGTGCGCGCGCGAGGCGGGCTGGGACCTGGTGGCCAACACCTCGGGCGCCAACCTCCTGTCGGGGGTCGCCACCGCGCTGCTCGACGCCCAGGGCCGGCGCCCGGCGCCCGAGGCGGGGCTCTTCGAGGTGGACGAGGCCGCACTGGTGGAGGTGGCCCGGCAGCTGCGCCCCCGCGTACTGCTGCTCATGAACCTCTTCCGCGACCAGCTCGACCGGTACGGGGAGCTCGAGCACCTGGCCGCGCTGTGGACGCGGATGGTCGCCGAGCTCCCGGCGTCGGCGACCCCGGTGCTGAACGCCGACGATCCGGCGATCTCCGCGCTCGGGGCAGGCCGTCGGGGGGTCCTCACCTTCGGCATCGACGACACCTCGGTGGCCCTCGACGCCCTGCCGCACGCCGCCGACTCCACCCGCTGCAGGCTCTGCGCCCATCCGCTCACCTACGACCTGGTCTCGCTCGGCCACCTCGGCCACTGGCGCTGCGAGGGCTGCGGCGCGGCGCGGGTGAGCCCGGACGTCCGCGCGACGCGCGTCACCCTCCACGGGGCCACCGGCATCGCGGTGCGGATCGAGACCCCGCAGGGCCCGGTCGAGGCGGAGCTGCCCCTCCCGGGCCTCCACAACGCCTACAACGCCACCGCGGCCACCGCGGCGGCGATCGCCATGGGCATCGCGCCCGACGCGATCGCGCGGGGCCTCGCCGCCAGCCCGGCCGCCTTCGGGCGGGGCGAGCGTGTGACCCTCGACGGCCGCCGCCTGGTGCTGCTGCTGGCGAAGAACCCGACGGGGGCCAACGAGACCGTGCGCACCGTCCTGCTCGACCCGGAGCCCCCGCACCTGCTGATCGCGCTCAACGACCGCACGGCCGACGGCCACGACATCTCCTGGATCTGGGACGTCGACTACGAGCCCCTGCTCGCGCGGGCGGCGTCGCTGACCCTCACCGGCGACAGGGCCCACGACCTCGCCCTGCGGATGCGCTACGCCGGGCACCCGGCCGAGCGCATGACGGTGATCCCCGACCCCGAGGCCGCGCTCGACCACGCGGTCGCGACCGCGCCCGCGGGCGGGACGCTCTACGTTCTGCCCACCTACACGGCCATGCTCGGCCTGCGCGAGACGCTCGTGCGGCGCGGCGTGGCGGAGGCGTTCTGGCGTGAGCGATGACGAGGCGCGGCGCTTCATGGCCGAGCACGCCCACTACGCCGACGACCTCCCCTTCTGGCGCGCGGCCGCCGACCGGCTGGGGTCCCCGGTGCTCGACCTGGGCGCCGCAGCCGGGCGGGTGTCGCTCGAGCTCGCGCGCGCGGGTCACCGGGTGTGGGCCGTCGACCGCTCGCCCGGGATGCTCGCCGAGATCGGCCGCCGCCTCGCCGGCGAGGAACCCGGCGTGCGGGCCCGTGTCACCGCCGTGCAGGGCGACCTGCGGACGTTCTCGCTCGGAGAGCGCTTCGGCCTGGTGCTGGTGGCCATGAACACCCTCCAGGTGCTCACCGACCCCGCCGACCGGCTCGCGTGCCTGCGGTGCGTCCGCGCCCACCTCGCGGACGAGGGCGAGTTCATCTTCGACGTCGCCCTGCCGGACGTCGAGGAGATCACCGAGTCGATCGGCGTCGAGCGCTCGGGCGGGCGCCATCGCGACCCGGCGAGCGGAGCGACGCTGGTCCACTCGGCCTGGTACGACGCCTGGGAGCCGGCCACCCGCACACTGGAGTTCACCCTGCGCATCGTGGTCCACGAGCACGGCACGACCCGCGAGGCCCTCCGGCACCACCGGGTGCACCTGTTCAGCCCGGAGGAGATCGGAGAGCTGCTGACCCTGTCGGGGATGGTCCCCATCAGCGTCATGGGCGACTTCGACGGATCGCCGATCGGGCCCTACTCCGAGCGCCAGATCCATCGCTGCCGGGCGGTCCCGGCGTGAGCGCCGCGGCGGTCACCCTCCGTCTCGGCCACCTCTATCCGGGCGAGATGAACATCTACGCCGACCGGGGCAACATCGCCGTGCTGGAGCGGCGCCTGGCATGGCGCGGACTCGGGCTCGAGGTGACCGGCATCGGGATCGGCGATCCGATCGTCGCCGGCGCCCACGACCTGTTCTACCTGGGCGGCGGGCAGGACCGCGATCAGGCCGTCGTGGCCGAGGATCTCGCGCGCACGAAGGCCGGGGCGCTGCGGGAGGCGGTCGCCGGGGGCGCGGCCGGGCTCTGCGTGTGCGGGGGCTTCCAGCTCGCCGGCCACGGCTACACGGGCACCGACGGCTCCCGCATGCCGGGGGTCGGCATCCTCGACCTCGACACCGTGGCCGGGCCCACGCGCCTGATCGGCAACCTGGTCATCGAGGCCGAGCTGGACGGCGAGCGCCGCTCGGTGGTGGGCTTCGAGAACCACGCCGGCCGCACGCGCCTCGGGCCGGGCTCGCGACCGCTGGGACGAGTGGTCCAGGGACACGGCAACAACGGGGAGGACGGGCTCGAGGGCGGTGTCACAGGCCGGGTCATCGGCACCTACCTCCACGGGCCGCTGCTGCCGAAGAACCCCTGGATCGCCGACACGTTGATCGGCTGGGCGCTGGAGCACCGCACCGGGGCGCCGGTGGCCCTCGCCCCCCTGGACGACACGATGGAGGAGGAGGCCCACGCCGCCGCCGTCGCGCGCGCGACCCGGCGTCGGGGGCGCTGAGGACACCGGGGGGTCCCCCGCGACGCGGACGCGCTACCGTCGGTGGCGTGAGCGAGGCCACCCACCCCGACCCCTACGGCCTCGATCCGGGTGAGTTCGAGCCGCGCGATCTGGAGCGCGAGGGTCGTACGCGCAACTGGCGGCGCTGGATCGGGCCCATCGCGCTCATCGTCCTGGCGGCCACCAAGCTGAAGTGGCTCGTCCTGGTCGCGTCGAAGGTGAAGTTCCTCGGCGCAGGGCTCTCCGCCGTCGTCTCGATCGCCGCCTACGCGGTGATCTGGGGCTGGTCGTTCGCCCTCGGCTTCGTCGCCCTGCTGTTCGTGCACGAGATGGGGCACGTCCTGCAGCTGCGGCGGGAGGGGATCCCGGCGAGCGCCCCCTACTTCATCCCCTTCCTGGGGGCGGTCGTGGCGATGAAGCGCCTCCCGGATGATGCCGCCGCCGAGGCGCGGGTCGGTCTCGCGGGCCCGGTGCTGGGCTCGCTCGGCATCCTCGCCCCCCTCGCGCTCTGGGGCCTGACCGGGAAGGAGCTCTTCCAGGCGCTCGCGTTCGTCGGCTTCTTCCTCAACCTCTTCAACCTGCTGCCCGTGCTGCCGCTGGACGGCGGCCGCGCGATGGCCGCGCTGTCGCCGTGGGTGTGGGTCGCCGGGCTGGCCGCGCTCGCGGGGCTGATGGTGGTCTGGTTCAGCCCGATCCTGATCCTGGTGCTGCTGCTCGGGGGAGCAGAGGTCTGGAGCCGCGTGAAGGCCTGGCGTGCGAAGGACCCCTCCGCGATGCGCTTCCACGCGGTCGCCCCGCGCGATCGCGCGCTGATACTCGGGACCTATCTCGGGCTCATCGCCGTGCTCTCGCTCGGAGCCTGGGCGACCTACCTCCCGAAGACCTTCTGAGCGCCGCTCAGGCTCCGGTGGAGCCGAAGCCCCCCTCCCCCCGGCCGTCCGAGGCCGGCAGCTCGTCCACCTCGCGCGCCGCGGCGAGCGACACGGGGACGACGACCAGCTGCGCCACCCGGTCGCCCGGCGCGATCCGGTGCATCTCCGCCCCGAGGTTGACGAGGAGCACGATCAGCTCCCCGCGGTAGCCCGCGTCGATCAGGCCCGGCGCGTTGGCGACCGTGACGCCGTGACGGCGTGCGAGGCCCGAGCGGGGCACCACGAGCCCGGCGTGACCCTCGGGGATCGCCACGGCGAGCCCGGTCGGCACGGCCCCCCGCCCGCCCGGCGGGAGCTCGTGCGCGCCGACGGCGACCAGGTCGAGTCCGGCGTCGCCCGGATGGGCGCGCACCGGCACGACGGCGTCGGGATGCAGCCGCCGGACCGGAAGATCCGGCGGCTGACACGGCACTAGCGTCCGACCAGCCCGGCGATCCGGTCGGCGGCCTCGTTGAGGCGGTCGTCGGGCACCGTCAGGCTCATGCGCACGAAGCCCTCGCCGCTCGGGCCGTAGGCCGCGCCGGGCGAGATCACCACCGCCGCCTCCTCCAGCACCTTCTCGGTGAAGCTCGCCGAGGTCTCGCCGTCGGGGACGCGCGCCCAGACGTAGATGGCGCCCTTGGGCGGGTCGACCCGGAGGCCGATGCGCTGCAGGGCCCCGACCAGGACGTCGCGGCGGCGCTGGTAGATCGCGCACATCTCGGCCACCGACGACTGGTCGGAGAGCAGGGCGGCCGCGGCGGCCTCCTGCAGCGCCTCGAACATCCCGCTGTCGATGTTGGTCTTCAGCTGCCAGTAGGCCGCGACGATGTCCTCGTTGCCCACCACGGCGCCGGCCCGCCAGCCGGTCATGTTGTAGGTCTTCGACAGCGAGAAGATCTCCACGCCGACGTCCATCGCGCCCGGGGTCTCGAGGAACGACGGGGCGCGGTAGCCGTCGTAGGTGATCTCGGAGTAGGCGTTGTCGTGCACGACGATGATGTCGTTGCGCCGGGCGAAGTCGACCACCCGCGCGAAGAAGTCGCCGTCCACCACTCCCCCGGTGGGATTGTTGGGGTAGTTGATGAACATCACCCGCGCCCGCGCGCGGACGTCGGCCGGGATCGCCTCGAGGTCGGGCTGGAAGCCGAGCTCCGCCAGCAGCGGCATCGGCACCGGCTCGGCGCCCGCCAGGAGAGGGCCGGTGGTGTAGACCGGGTAGCCGGGGTCGCTCGCCAGCGCGACGTCGCCGGGATCGAGCAGGGCCAGGTTGATGTTCGCCACGGCCTCCTTGGCGCCCATCGCCGGGATGATCTGCGTCGCCGGGTCGAGGGTCACGCCGAACCGATCGGCGTAGAACGACGCCAGCGCGTCGCGGTAGCTCTGGCGGCCGCGGTTGGAGGGGTACTGGTGGGTGTCGGGTCGTGCGACCTGCTCGCGCATGGCCTCGACGATGAAGCCCGGCGTGGGCGTGTCGGGGTCGCCGATCCCGAGCGAGATGACGTCAACGCCCGCCGCCTTCTTGGCGGCGATCTTCTGCTCGATCTGGGCGAACAGGTAGGGCGGCAGCAGCCCCAGGCGGGCGGCGCCGGCCGGCCGGCTCACGAGAGCACCTCCAGCGCGCGCGCCAGTTCGGGGCTGAGCTCGCCGCGGTAGATCTCCTCGGCCGGTCCGGTCATCGTCACCTCCAGGTCGTCGTCGACGGCGATCAGGAGATCGCCGCCCAGCAGATGCACGGTCACGGGGCTCTCGAGACCGCTCAGGCGCACGCCGGCCACGGCGGCCGCGCAGGCGCCGGTGCCGCACGCGAGGGTCTCCCCGACCCCGCGCTCCCACACCCGCATCGTCAGCTCCGAGGGGCCGTCGCGCCGCACGAACTCCACGTTGGTCCGGTCGGGGAAGCGGGGGGCGACCTCGATCGCGGGCCCGAGCTCGCGCACGACCGCGTCGGGGTCGTCATGCTCGATGACCGCGTGGGGGTTGCCCATCGAGATCTCCGCGAGCGCCACCGGCCGGCCGTCCACGGCGAGCGCCTCGCGCGCCTCCCCCGAGGGGAACCGGGCCCGGCCCATGCGCACCTCGACCCGGCCGTCGCCGAGCACCCGCACCCCCACGGGGCCGCCGCCGGTGAGGATCCGCCCGTCGGCGGGGAGCCGGCCGGTGTCCTGCAGGTGGCGGGCGACGATGCGGATGCCGTTGCCGCAGTTCTCCGCCTGGCTGCCGTCGGTGTTCCAGACGGTCATCCGCGGCGTGCCGTCGTCCTCGGTCGACACCTCGAGGATGCCGTCGCCCCCGACGCCGACGTTGGGGTCGAGGATCCGGCGCGCGCGATCGGGGGTGATGGCCAACGGCCACTCCGAGCGCTCGACGACGAGGTGGTGGTTGCCGAGCCCGTGCCACTTGGCGAACTTCATCCCCCGGAGGCTACCGGATCGCCGCCGGCCTCCCGCCAGAGGCGCAGCAGGCGGGGCAACGCGGTCTCGGCGGGCTCGTCGCCCAGGTCGAGCGACACGATCCCCGGCGTCTTGCGCAGCCAGGTGAGCTGCCTGCGCGCCAGCCGCCGGGTGCGCGCCGCCAGCCGCTCCGGCAGATCCGTGCCGGCGATCTCGCCCGCCCGCAGGGCGAGGACCTCGCGCGCGCCGATCACCTGCAGGGCCTCGCGCGACACGCCCGGCGTGTCGAGGGCCGCCTCCAGCTCCCCCACCAGGCCGTCGTCCAGCTCGCGGAGCACACGTGCTGCGATGCGGCGGTCGAGCACCTCCCGGGGCCGGGTCAGCCCGACCACCAGGGTCGGCCGGCGGACCTCGCCGGTCCAGAGCCCGGCGCCCTCCGGCCGGGGGGCGGGATCGGACGCGATCTCGAGCGCCCGCGCCACCCGGCGCGGGTTGGAGGCGTCCACGCGCGCGGCCGCCTCCGGATCCCGGGCGCGCAGCGCGGCGAGGGCCTCGGCGGGATTCCGCGCCACCAGCCCCTCGGCCCACGCGCGCACCTCGGGGTCGGGAGGCGCGGGGAACCCCATCCGCGCCACGGCGGCTCGTAGGTAGAGACCGGTGCCGCCCGAGACGACCGGCACCACGCCGCGTCGGATGGCCTCGTCGATCGCCCGGTGCGCCAGCACGGCGAACTCGGCCGCCGTCGATCGCTGCGTGAGGTTGAGGTCGCCGACGCCGTGGTAGACGACCTCGGCCGTCTCGGACGGGCCCGGGCTGTCGGCCGCGATCTCCAGGCCCCGGTAGCGCTGGAAGGGGTCGGCGACCACGATCTCGCCTCTGAGGGCGCGGGCCGCGGCGTGCGCCAGGGCACTCTTGCCGCAGGCGGTCGGCCCCACGAGGGCCAGCACCTGCGGCAGGGCCTCAGGACCGGACGAGATCCGCCTGCACGGGTGCGCCCACCTGCCGGCCCGAGAGCGTCGTCGATGTGGCGCGCTCGATGGTGACGCGCGCGATGGTGCCGGGCGCCGCGGAGCCGGTGAAGTTGACGGCGATGTTCTGGCTCAGCCGCCCCCGCAGGCGGGTCGGGTCGGTGCGCGAGGGCCCCTCCACCAGCACCTCCCGGGTGGAGCCGACGAAACGCGCGGCGCGGCCCGCCGCCACGCGCTGGACCGTCTCCACCAGCCGGGCGATGCGCTCGCGCTTGACCTCCGGAGGCACGTCGTCGGGCAGCTCGGCGGCCGCCTCAGTGCCGGGGCGCGGCGAGTAGAGGAACGTGTAGACGCCGTCGTAGCCGACCTCCTCGACCAGGCTGAGCGTCTCGGCGAAATCGGCCTCGGTCTCCCCCGGGAACCCGACGATGATGTCGCTCGTGAGCGACAGGTCGGGGATCGCCTCGCGCAGTCGCGTCACCAGATCCAGATAACGCTCGCGCGAGTAGGTGCGGCGCATCGCCTTCAGGATCCGCGTGCTCCCCGACTGGGCGGGCAGGTGCAGGTGCTCGCAGACCTCGGGACACTCGGCCATCGCCGCGATGACGTCGGCCTTCATGTCCTTCGGGTGCGGGCTGGTGTACCGGACGCGCCCGATGCCGGCGACGCCCGCCACCGCCCGCAGCAGCTCCGCGAAGGTCGCCCGCTCCTCCCGCGGCAGATCGCGCCCGTAGGAGTTGACGTTCTGGCCGAGCAGGGTCACCTCCACCACGCCGTCCGCGGCCAGGGCCTCGATCTCGGCCACCACGTCGGCGAGCGGCCGGCTGCGCTCGCGCCCGCGGACGGAGGGCACGATGCAATAGGCGCAGACGCAGTTGCACCCGACCGAGATCTGCACCCACGCCTGGTGGGGGCGCTCCCGCTTGGAGGGCAGGCTGCCGCTGAAGGCGCCGTCGAAGCTGAACGCGCCGACCGCCTCGATGCGCTCGCGGGCCACCAGCTCCCCGAGGCGCGAGACCTCGCCCGGGCCGAACGCGATGTCCACGAAGGGGAAGTCCCGGAAGACCGCCTCCTTCTGGCTCTGCGCCCAGCACCCGCCGACGGCCACGATCGCCTCGGGGCGCTCGCGCTTCACGCGCTTGGCGTCGCCCAGGTTCCCCAGGAAGCGCTCATCGGCGCTGCCCCGGATCGTGCAGGTGTTGAACAGGATCAGGTCGGCGGCATCGCGATCGCCGACCTCCGAGTAGCCGAGGCCCTCGAGCAGCCCCTTCATGCGCTCGGAGTCGTGGTCGTTCATCTGACAGCCGAACGAGGCGAGGTGGTAGCGCATCGGCCCGGGAGTCTAGACGGGCGCGACGACGCCCACGCCGTGCGACGGGCCGTGCGCCGGCGACCGTCGCACCGCCGCGGCGCGCACCCGGGCTCCAGCCGCTCGCCCAGCCCTCCCGCGACGCGCCCGGGGCCCGCCCGCTGTCACACTGCGGCCGTGTCCTCCCCCACCCCACCGATCCCGATCTGGGTGCGCGCCGTGGCCGACCCGCGCTTCCGTGAGGCGCTGATCGCCGACCCCCTGCGCACGCTGGCCTCCGAGCCCGGCGTCGTCGCGTCGCCCGAGCAGGTGCGGCAGTTGGAGGAGATGGATCCGACCGAGCGGGCCGAGTTCGTGCGCGGGGTGGTGCGCGAGGTACACATGCGCGGCGGCCAGGCCCGGTTCGGGGCGATCGGCCGCGACGGCCGCATCGGCGGACCCCCGCCCGAGGAGAGCCCGCCGGGGCAGGGCTAGGCGGCCACCGCCGCCGGGCGGTAGACGACCAGCACCACACCCGAGTCCCAGCTGCGGGTCTCGACCAGCTCCAGCTCCAGCCGATCCGGCGAGTCGGGCAGCAGGCGCGCGCCCGAGCCCAGCACCACCGGGAAGATCATCAGGCGCAGCTCGTCGACCAGGCCCCCCGCGAGCAGCGCCTGCGCCAGGGTGCGGCTGCCGGCGACCAGGACCACGCCTCCGACCCGGTCGCGCAGCGCCCGGATCGCCGCGATCGGATCGCCTTCGAGCAGGTGGGAGTTGTTCCACTCGAGCCGGTCGAGCGTCGACGAGACGACGTACTTGGGCATCGCGTTCATCTTGTCCGAGAAGCCGGCCTCGTCCGTCCGGCCGGGCCAGGCACCCGCGAAGCTCTCGTAGGTGACCCGCCCGAGCAGATGGACCTCGGCCTCGAGGATCTCCTCCAGCTTGTAGGAGAACTGCCCTCCGTCCGGCACCCGCCCGACCCAGCCGGTGTGCGCGTACCCCGGCTCGCCCCCGGGGGCCTCCATCACGCCGTCGAGCGACACGAACTCGGTGACCACCACACGCCCCATCCGCTGTACCTCCCGTCGAGGATCCCCACCTCAGAGACCGGCTGGGGACACCAGACTCATCGCGGCACCGCGGGCGCCCGCCCCGCGGGCCCGGGGGAACACCCGGCCCCGCGCGGCGTGCCGGGTGCTCCCCGGCGCTCAGCCCTTGACGGCCGCCAGGGCGGGCTCGGACCTCTTGCCGCCGGGCTTCACGGTCTTCGGGGTCGCCGTCTTCTCCTGCCCCGGCTGCTCGATGACCTCGCCCGTCACCGGGTCGAAGGGCATCGAGTTCGGGTTCGGCACCCCGGCATCCTCCCGGATCCGCGCCTCGAGCTGGTCGGCGAGGTCGGAGTGCTCCTTCAGGAACGTCCGCGCGGCGTGCCGTCCCTGACCGAGCCGCTCGTCACCGAACGAGAAGTAGGCCCCGCTCTTCTGGACCATTCCGCGCTCGACCCCGAGGTCGATGAGGTTGCCCTCGTGGGAGATCCCCTCGCCGTAGATGATGTCGAACTCGGCCTGGCGGAACGGCGGCGCCACCTTGTTCTTCACGACCTTCACGCGGGCCCGGTTGCCGACGGCCTCGGTGCCCTCCTTGAGGGTCTCGATGCGGCGGATGTCGAGCCGCACCGACGCGTAGAACTTCAGCGCGCGGCCACCGGGGGTGGTCTCGGGAGAGCCGAACATCACGCCGATCTTCTCGCGCAGCTGATTGGTGAAGATGCAGATGGTGTTGGCGCGGTGCAGGTTGCCGGCGAGCTTGCGCAGCGCCTGCGACATGAGGCGCGCCTGGAGGCCGACGTGCGTGTCGCCCATCTCGCCCTCGATCTCCGCCTTGGGCACCAGGGCGGCCACCGAGTCGATCGCGATCACGTCGAGCGCCGCCGAACGAACGAGGAGGTCGGCGATCTCGAGCGCCTGCTCGCCGTGGTCGGGCTGCGACAGGAGGAGCTCGTCGACGTCGACCCCGATCGCCTTCGCGTAGGCCGGGTCCATCGCGTGCTCGGCGTCGATGAAGGCGCACAGGCCGCCGCGCTTCTGGGCCTGGGCGATCAGGTGGTAGACCATCGTCGTCTTACCGGAGCTCTCCGGGCCGTAGATCTCGACGATCCGGCCGCGCGGGATGCCACCGATGCCGAGGGCGATGTCGAGCGCCAGCGAGCCGGTCGGGACGGCGGACATCTCCGTCACCGGGCTGTCCCCCATCCTCATGATGGCGCCCTTGCCGAACTGCCGCTCGATCTGCGCGACGGCCGAGCCGAGCGCCTCGTGCTTCTCCACGGAGGGCCTCCCCTTGAGGTGTGTCGATGACTACCGGATGGAGCCCCTCACCGGGACGACCCTCTCGGCGACTGAGGAGGATCATAGAGAGCGCATCGGCTGACGTCGAACACGCGTTCGTGCCGATCGCGCCGGATGCGCGCCTTCCCACACCCCGTGGCGGTCACTCCCCGGCGGGTGCGGCGAGCCCCCGCCGCAGGAGGTGGAGGGCCCCGGCGGCGGCCCGGGCGCGGATGGAGTCCCGGTCGCCGCCGCGCTTCTGCTCCAGGTGCATCACCCCGGCGGGCCCGGCGAGCGCGATGTGGACGAGGCCGACCGGCTTCTGGTCGCTGCCGCCGCCGGGGCCGGCGATGCCCGTGATCGCCACCGCCCAGTCGCTGCCCAGCAGGCGGCACACCCCGAGCGCCATCTCCCCGGCGCACTCGGGCGACACCGCCCCGTGGCGGGCGATCACCTGCGGGTCCACTCCCAGCACGTCCACCTTCACGGCGTCGGCGTAGGAGATGACGCCTCCGAGGACGTAGGCCGACGAACCCGCCCGGGCGGTCAGCCGCGCGCCGAGGCCGCCGCCCGTGCACGACTCGGCGACCGCGACCGTCTGCCCGGCGGCGGTGAGCGCCCGTGCGACCACGTCGTCGACCGTCGCCCCGTCGCGGCTGAAGAGGGCGTCGCCTAGGCCGCCGGCGACGACGGCCTCGAGCGCGTCGGCGGAGGCCGCATCGGCGGGCGCGCAGCGGACCGTCACCTCGAGCTCCCCGTCGCGGGCGCAGATGCCGACCCGGAGGCGGGCCCAGTCGTCGCGGCCGAGGGCCTCGAGCACCGAGACCAGGGTCGACTCGGGAACCCCGTGGATCCGCAGCACCCGTTCGTCCATCGCCGGGGCCCGGGTGATCACGCCGGCCAGCAGCGGCTCGCCGAGCGCCG
>LNEQ01000236.1 GCA_001464995.1 Actinobacteria bacterium Ga0077541 | reverse complement strand
AGGACCCGCAGCCCTCGATGGCCCAGGTGCGCCGAGCGCACTCGTGGCCTCGGGCCCGATGCAGGGCCGCGCGATACCCGGCCGGATCGGCGCTGATCGAGAACTCGCAGATCACCTCACCGGTGAGCGCGCCCACCAGCGCACAGGCGTGCGTGTCGCGGTGGGTGTCGATGCCGATCACCAGATCGGCGCTCTGTGCCACCATCGGATCCACCTCCAGGCTCGCTTGGGGGGACGGCGACCGGCCTGGGGCTTGGGAGAACCGCACGGCATTCCTGTGATGGGTCACGCCCCGTGCGGGGCGGACAGGCTCCTGATCAGGCCACTGCGGCGGGCACCAGGCCGGCGCCGAGCGACACGGGCGGACACATCAAGGCAAAGACACCGGCTCACACCGGGTCAAGATGCAAACGGGTCACACCCGGCCGCTCGCCACCAGCCTGGCGATCGACGGCCCCAGACGCGAAACCGCCACCTGCAGACTCACAAGATGCAAATCGCCCTGCTAAGGGCGATTTGCCGCCCTGATCTCCCCGCAAGAGGGAGATCAGTGCGTCGACGCACGTCCCGCGCACGGCCCCGTCCGACCGCACGCACGATCACGTGGCGCCACCTGCGTCAGTAGGGAGGCTGCGCCTGGTGCCAGTCGCCGATGGCGCGGAAGGCGTCCCAGAAGGCCCTCTTCGCGCTCTGCTCGTCGAGCGAGGCGTCGATGTCGGGGACGTAGAGCGCGTCGATCGTCGGCGTCCAGCGCTGCACCACGCCCGGCTCGGGCTTCAGGGGCTCGCTGAGCGGGTGGCCGAGGGCCGCCAGCGCCTCGACGACGCGCTCGCCCATCGGGACGATCAGCTTCGGCTGGACGATGTGCACCTCGCGGTCGAGCCACGGCATGCACAGCTCCAGCACCTCGGCCTCCTCGAGGTTGCTGCACTTCACGCAGAGGGTGCCGTAGAGCTGCAGCGGGTCGATGCCCAGGCGTTGCACGCTCTTGAGGATGGCCGTCCCGGCGCGGCCGAAGAAGGCGACGCCCTCCTGCCGCTCCGAGAGACTCGGGCTCCACTTGATCATCATGATCTCGGCCTGCGGCGATCCGGAGCTCATGACGGGGAGCTCGGCGTCCGAGTTGCAGCGCTCGCACGCGATGATCTCGTCGTTCAGCGCCGCGATCTCGGCGATCGCCCTGCGCTGGTACGCGTCCTGGATGTCCTCAGGCGACGAGCCGGCCATCGGAGGAGGGGTCGCGGCGCGGCGCGGGCGGGAGGGCCGGCTCGAGCGCGGCGTGGGAGGGTCTGGGGTCATCGGCGACGACGATATTTACCGGGGTCCCCGGTACTCCTGCACGACTGCGTTTCAGGACTTCGGCGATCGGTGGCGTCGTCCCCGTGTCCGCGGCTCGTTGGTGGCCCCTCGGCGCGTGTTGCGGCGCAGCTCCCCGTCGTCCAGCGCCTCGAGCAGCGCGGTCGCACCGTCGCAGGAGGGCATCTCGGTCACGGCGGTGCCGACCTCCTGCGGGCGGGTCGCCCCGCTGCCGGCGCAGACCCTCAGGCCGAGCCGGCGGAGCGCCGGCGCGGCGGGGTCGGCGACATCGTCCGCGCCGCTCATGATCTGGTGCAGGTCGACCGACCCGGCCAGGCGCCGCAGGACGGCCGCCGGGGGCGCGCCGGCGTCGGGGTGGGGGACCATCACCAGTCCGCCCTGCGCGTGCACGGCGGCCGCCGCGTCCTCGGGTACCAGTCCCGTCGCGACCGGGTGGGTCAGGAAGAGGCCGACGAGGGTCCCCTCGGCAGTCGCGATCTCCTGGCCCACGATCACCGTCAGCGACGGGGGCGCCGCGGCCGCCGCCGCCCGCGCGGGGCCGATTCCGTCCGGCGAGGTCACGCAGACCACGCCGATCCCGCGCTCCGCGCATGCGACCACGATCTGGTCGGGCGAGAGGTCGCGGCCGGCGCGCACGTGCAGATCGGCCACCACCCGCGCGGGCTGGTCGGCCGGCCGCACCCGCGCCGCGTCGAGCGCGTCGCGGTAGAGACCCTCCAGCTCGGCGGCGACGTCGTCCCACGAGCGCCCGCGCCCCCGGGCACGCGCGCCCTCCTCCAACAGCGCGCGCCTGCCGGCGTCGCCGGCGAGATCGGCGATCGCCTCGCGGAAAGGCTCGCGGGTGAACTGCGGGAGCACGAGGGCGTCGACCCCGTGCACCACGGCCCCCTCGACCGCCGCGCAGCGCGGCACGAGAACGGCGCAGCCCGCGGCCATCGCCTCGCGCAGCACCGGCCCGGCGGCGTCCTCGGGGGCGGCGAGGAGGGCGATGCCCGCCGCGCCGAGCACCGCCGCGCGCGCGGCCGGGCCGCCGTCGGGCACGACCTCCACGCGCTCGCGCAGCGCCTTCGGCACCGCCGCCCGCGTGCGCCAGGGCGCATCGGCCGGGCCGAGCAGCGTCACCGGCCCGACGGGGTCGAGATCGAGGCCGCGAAGCACGCCGAGCGCGAATCGCACGCCGACCCGGTCGCGCCCTCGGGCGATCAGGACCAGGCCCGGGGGGCCGTCGGCCGGGGTCGCGGCGGATGGGAAGGCCCGGACGTCGACGCCCGGGGCGACGACCGAGTACTCGCCGGGGAGGATCTCGGAGAGCGCCTCCCGGGCCGCCTCGGTGGTCGCGATGCGCAGATCGGCGCGGGCCAGCGCGCGGTCGATCAGCGGCCGCAGGAACGCGACACCGGCCAGTGGCTCGGCCCGGTGGAAGGTCGCCGCCGTCACCCCTGGGGCGTGGCGCAGCGCGGCGAGCGCCGGGCTCGGCGCGAGGGGCTCGTGCAGGTGGACGACGTCGAAGGGCACGCGCGAGAGCACGGTCTCGAGGGTGGCGGAGAGGTCGAAGGGCTCTCCCACCCGGCGCCCCGCGCCGGCCGGCAGCGCGCGGCCGACGGCCACCTCGAGCACCCCGCCCGGGGGCGGGGAGAGGGCGTCGGCGTCGCCCGCCTGGGCGGCCAGCAGCAGCTGGCGCCCCGCCGCGATGAGATCCCTCCGGGTGGCCGGAGCGAGGATCGTCACCCGGTGCCCCCGTCGCGCGAGCGCCGCCGCCTCGGCCGCCAGGCGATGCGAGACGTCGTCCCGCGGCGGCCAGGCGTGGGGCGAGATCAGGGCGATCCGCAATGTGGGGCGGTTACTCACCGCGGCCGTCGGATGCGCTCCAGACGAGCGCGACGCGGTGGCCCGCGGTGATCAGGCTGAGGCCCGCGAGCACGCCCATGAGCACCGGCGTGACGTCGCCGACGCTCCCCATGAACATGCACGCCCCCACGATGACGAGGCGCTCCGGGCGGCCCATCAGCCCGCCGCTCGATCCCGGGATGCCGAGCCCCTCGGCGCGCGCCCGGGCGTAGGAGACCAGGAAGGAGGCCGTCAGGGCCACGAAGCACGCCCCCACCGCCCAGTCGATCCCGTCCTGTGCGAACGTGATGCCGATCGCGCCGAGGATGACGCCCTCGGCGAGGCGGTCGAGCGTCGAGTCGAGGAAGGCGCCGAAGTTCGTGACGCGCCCCTGATGGCGCGCCAGCAGGCCGTCGAGCGAGTCGACCAGGCCGGAGGCGATGAACACGAACGCCGCGATCACCCAGAGCCGCTCCAGGACGAGGATGGCCGCGGCGCAGATGCCGAGGAAGCCGAGAATCGTCACGCCGTTCGGCGTGATCCGGCTCGCGTCGACGATCCGCCAGACGACGGCGGCCGCTCCGCCCGACGGGGCGGGGTCGTACTCCTGGGCCTCGGTGCTGATGGTGATCGCTCCTCGATGACGTGTGGGAGCGCCGGGCGGACCGGCCTTCCCGGGTGGGTCTAGGATAGCGGCGCATGCGCCTGTGCACGTTCTTCGAGCCCGGCCGGACCCGCCTCGGATCGGTCCGGGGAGGACTCGTGCAACCGCTCGACGGCCACGACGTCCGTGACGCGCTCGACGGCCTCCCCGCCGAGAGCGGCCCGCCGGTGCCCCTGGAGGGGCTCACCCTGGCCCCGCCGCTCGTGCCGGGCAAGCTGCTCGGAGTGGGGCACAACTACCTCGCGCACGCCATCGAGCGGGGCGTCCCGATCCCGGTGGAGCCCCTCATCTTCTCCAAGCTGGTCACCTCGGTCACCGGGCCGGCGGGCGACGTCGTGCGCCCGCCGTACACCGATGCCCTCGACTACGAAGGGGAGCTCGCCGTGGTGATCGGGACGCGGGCGCGCGGCGTGTCCGCGTCCGACGCGCTGTCGCACGTGTTCGGCTACGCCGTCATGAACGACGTCACCGCGCGCGACCGCCAGCGGACCGAGCCCCAGTGGACCCGCGCGAAGGGCGGCGACACGTTCGGCCCCTTCGGGCCGTGGATCACGACCGCTGACGAGGTGCCCGACCCGCAGGCGCTCCGCGTGCGCACGTGGGTGGGCGGCGAGCCGCGCCAGGACGCCTCGACCTCCGACATGATGTTCGGCGTCGCCGAGCTGATCGCCTGGTGCGCGGCGAGCTTCACCCTCGAGCCGGGGGACGTCATCACGACCGGAACGCCGGCCGGCGTCGGCGAGGCCCGCGACCCGCAGGTCTTCCTCCAGCCCGGCGACGTCGTGCGCGTCGAGATCGAGGGGCTCGGCGCGATCGAGAACACGATCCGATGACGCCCGAGGAGGCTCTCGTGCGCGTCCTCTCCCTCACGGGGCTCAGCCTCCCCCGCGGAGTGCTCGGGCCGGAGACGTGGACGCTGGCGCGCGCGCTCGGCGGCGACGCCGAGCCGGGCGCCGACGCGGCCGAGCTCGCCGGCGCGGCCTCGGCCGCGCACTGGCCCGCCATGCGGGGGCCGATGGAGGCGGCCCTGTTGCGGGCGCGCGGGAGGGCCGACGACGAGGACGTCGAGGCCTTCGAGACGGTTCTCGCGTGGGCGGCCGACGACGACCCCGACTCGCCCCTGGCGCGGGCCCTCGCCGTCCGCGCGGCCACCGAGCTCGCCGCGGCGGGCGACCGCTCGCGCGAGCGCCTGCGCGCCGCAGAGCCGGCCGTCGCCGAGGGTGGTCCCGGCGCCGCCGTGGCGGCGGCGACCACGGCGGGGGCGATCGCCGCCGACATGCTCGACCTCGACCCCGAGGACTTCGCCCCGGAGATCGCCGCGTACGTCACCGGCGGCAGCCGCACGGAGGACATCGCCGAGCTCGCGCGCTCCACCGGCGACCCCGAGATCCGCGAGTGGGCGCGCACCGCCGTCGCCGCCACCGAGTCGCCCGACGCCCCGGAGGCGTCGGATGCGATCGCGGTCCTCTCATCGGGCCCGGTCCCCGAGGACCCCGCCGAGGACCTGGTGTGGGTGCCGACGATCCTCGCGCTGACCGAGGAGGCGATCGAGCGCGCGCTGGTCGACGAGGCGTCGGCCGCGGAGCCCCCGACCGGCGAGGAGTGAGCGCGCGCGCTCCCCGCCCGGGCACCCGGGCGCACACGGTGGAGATCGTGCGACGGCTCGCCGAGGCCTACGGGCCCCTCCCCTACGCGCGGCGGCACCCGCCGGTCAGCGAGCTGGTGACGACGTTGCTCAGCCACAGCACGACCGACCTGAACCAGGAGCGGGCGTTCGGCGAGTTGCGGGCCCGCTTCCCGACCTGGGACGAGGTGCGGCGGGCGCCCGTCGCCGACGTGGAGGACGCCGTTCGCGTGGCCGGGCTCGCCAACCAGAAGGCTCCGCGCATCCAGGAGACGCTCGACCGCATCGCCGACGATCCGCGCGGGAGCGACCTCGAGTGGCTCGGCGCGGTGCCGCTGGACGAGGCGATGGCGTTCCTCACCTCGTTCACCGGCGTCGGGCCCAAGACGGCCGCCTGCGTCATGTGCTTCTCCTTCGACGCCCACATCGTCCCGGCCGACACCCACGTCCACCGCATCGCGCTCCGGACGGGCATCGTGCCGAAGGGGGCCCCGGCCCGGCTGACGCGCTGGACGCCCGTGGGGCAGGCCTTCGCGACGCACATGCGCCTCATCGCGCACGGGCGGACGGTGTGCCTGGCGCGGGTGCCCCGGTGTGAGGGGTGCGCGCTCCTGGAGGTCTGCCCGGAGGGCCGGAGACGCATGCGCGGAAGCACGCGAGGATCTGAGTCGATCTGACTTAGATCAGACTTGACATGAACCGACTTAGATCTACTATCTCCTCAGCGAAATCCGGGCTCGCCCGGCACGAGGAGGCGGTTCACACATGGGCAAGACGATCGGCATCGATCTCGGTACGACCAACTCGGCGGTCGCCGTGCTCACCGGTGGTGAGCCGGAGGTGCTCCCCAACGCCGAGGGCGGTCGCACGACCCCGTCGGTGGTCGGCTTCTCCAAGTCCGGCGAGCGCCTCGTCGGCACCGTCGCCAAGCGGCAGGCGGTGACCAACCCCGAGAACACGATCTTCAGCGTGAAGCGCTTCATGGGGCGCAAGTACGCCGAGGTGGACGAGGAGATGAAGATCGTCCCCTACGAGGTCGTCCGCGGCTCCAACGGCGACGCCCGCATCACGGTCGACGGCAAGGAGTTCAGCCCGCAGGAGATCAGCGCGATGATCCTGCAGAAGCTGAAGACCGACGCCGAGGCCTTCCTCGGTGAGACCGTCACCGACGCGGTCGTGACCGTCCCCGCCTACTTCAACGACGCCCAGCGCCAGGCGACCAAGGACGCCGGCGTCATCGCGGGCCTCGACATCAAGCGGATCATCAACGAGCCCACCGCGGCCGCGCTGGCCTACGGCCTCGACAAGGAGACCGACCAGACGATCCTCGTCTTCGACCTCGGCGGCGGCACGTTCGACGTGTCGGTGCTGGAGATCGGCGACGGCGTGTTCGAGGTGAAGTCCACCGCCGGTGACAACCACCTCGGCGGCGACAACTTCGACAAGGCGATCGTCGACTGGATGGCGGCCGAGTTCAAGAAGAACCAGGGCATCGACCTGAGCAACGACAAGATGGCCCTCCAGCGCCTCTACGAGGCGGCCGAGAAGGCCAAGATCGAGCTCTCGACGACCACGTCGTCGCAGATCAACCTGCCCTTCATCACCGCCGACGCCTCGGGTCCGAAGCACCTCGACCTGCAGCTGACGCGCGCCCAGCTCGAGGAGCTGACGCGCGAACTGCTGGAGCGCCTCGTGGGCCCGACCAAGCAGGCGATCAACGACTCGGGCGTGGGCGACAAGATCGACCACGTCGTGCTGGTCGGCGGCATGAGCCGCATGCCGGCGGTTCAGGCGCGGGTCAAGGAGGTCACCGGCCGCGAGCCGCACAAGGGCGTGAACCCGGACGAGGTCGTCGCGATCGGCGCGGCCATCCAGGCCGGCGTGCTCTCGGGCGACGTCAAGGACGTGCTCCTGCTCGACGTGACGCCGCTGTCGCTCGGCATCGAGACCAAGGGCGGCGTGTTCACCAAGCTGATCGAGCGCAACACGACCATCCCGACCAAGAAGAGCGAGGTCTTCTCGACCGCCGACGACAACCAGAACCAGGTCGAGATCCACGTCCTCCAGGGCGAGCGCGAGATGGCGGCGTACAACCGCACCCTCGGCAAGTTCAACCTGGTCGGCATCCCGCCGGCGCCCCGCGGCGTGCCGCAGGTCGAGGTCACCTTCGACATCGACGCGAACGGCATCGTCCACGTCGGCGCCAAGGACCTCGGCACCGGCATCGAGCAGAAGATCGAGATCAAGGCCTCGAGCGGCCTCTCGGACGACGAGATCACCAACATGGTGCGCGACGCCGAGTCGCACGCCGACGAGGACAAGCGCCTGCGCCGCGTCGCCGACGCGCGCAACGCGGCCGAGGCCCGTGTGCACGAGGCCGAGCGCCAGCTCAAGGACAACGGCGACAAGGTGGACGAGACGGTCCGCCGCGACCTCGAGGGCGCGATCGACGCCGCCAAGAGCGCGGCCGCCGGCGAGGACGCCGACGACATCGAGGCCAAGACGGCCGGCCTCACCGACGTGCTGCACCGCCTCTCGGAGCAGGTGTACCAGAAGGCGGCGGCCCAGCAGGACACGGCGGCCGGCAACGGCGCGGCGTCCGACGACACGGTCGAGGACGCCGAGTACGAGGTCATCGACGAAGACGCCCCGAAGGCGTCATGAGTCACGAGCCCACCGACCCGACCACCGACCCGGGCGACACCGCCGGGCCGGTGGTCGAGGGCTCCGTCGCGGACGGCTCCGCCACGCACGACGCCGGGCCGGCCGACGGGGCCTCTCAGGAGATCGAGCGGGTCACCACCGAGCGCGATGAGTACCTCGACGCGCTCCAGCGCCTCAAGGCCGAGTTCGACAACTTCCGCAAGCGCAACGACCGCGACCGTCAGATGATCTCGGTCGGGGCGACGCGCGAGGTGGTGCGCGACCTGCTGCCGGTGATGGACAACCTCGAGCGCGCCGTGGCCGCGCTGGGAGACCAGGGCGAGGGGATCGTCGCCGGCCTCGAGATGGTGCGCGGGCAGCTCGCCGCGCTCCTGACCGGGCACGGGGTGGAGGAGATCCCCGCGAGCGGCGGGTCGTTCGACCCGACCGTGCACGAGGCGATCGCCTCGGTGCCCTCTCCGCACCACGACGAGGGGGCGATCATCGAGGTGGTGGAGAAGGGCTACCGCCACTCCGAGCACGTCCTGCGGCCCACGCGGGTCGTGATCGCCGCCGCGCGGCCACCGGCCGCGTCGCCGGCGGGCGAGTAGGGAGGGGGACCGAGACCGAGTGGACGACCTCTACGCCACCCTCGGCGTCGCGAAGACCGCGAACGCCGACGAGATCAAGAAGGCGTACCGCACGCTGGCGCGGGTGCACCACCCCGATGCCAACCCGGACGACCCGAAGGCCGAGGAGCGCTTCAAGGAGATCTCCCACGCCCACGACGTGCTCTCGGACCCCGAGAAGCGGCGCGAGTACGACGCGCGCGCGGCGTTCGGCGGCCGTCGCCCCAACGGGGCCGGTCCGGCCGGCGGCGGGGCGGGCGCCGGCTTCGGCGACTTCGCCGACATGTTCTCGACGATCTTCCGCGGCGCCCGCGGAGGTGCCACGGGCGCATCGGGCGGATCGGCGGCCCAGAAGGGCGCCGATGTCGAGGTGGAGGTCAACCTGTCGTTCGACCAGGCGATGGCCGGCGCCCAGGTGCCGGTGTCGGTGGAGACGCCGGTCGCCTGCGCCGACTGCGGCGGCAGCGGGGCCAAGCCCGGGACGAACCCGCGTCTCTGCCCGGAGTGCAAGGGGCGCGGCGTGCGCGGCCGCGACGTGGGGTCGTTCGCGTTCAGCGAGCCGTGCCCGCGCTGCGGCGGCAACGGCACCGTGATCGACGACCCCTGCCCGACCTGCTCGGGCTCGGGCGCCACCTCCACGCGGTCCCAGATCAAGGTCAAGATCCCGCCGGGCGTCAAGGACGGGACGCGGATCCGCGTCAAGGGCCGGGGCCAGGCCGGCACCCGCGGCGGCCCGGCCGGAGACCTCTTCGTGCTGACCCGGGTCTCTCCCAGCCGTCTGTTCACGCGCAAGGGCGACGATCTGGCGATCAACGTGCCGGTCACCTTCGCCGAGGCGGCGCTCGGGGCGCAGGTCGAGGTCCCGACGCTCGACGGCCGCGTGAAGCTGACCGTGCCGCCGGGCAGCCCCGACGGCCGTTCGCTGCGCATCGGCGGGCAGGGCGCGCCGCGCCTCAAGGGCGGCGGACGCGGCGACCTGATCGCGACGCTGCGCCTCGACGTGCCGCGCGAGCTGTCGGCCAAGCAGCGGGACGCGCTCGAGAAGTTCGCCAAGATCGACGCCCGCGATCCGCGGGAGACCCTGTTCTCGTGAGCACCGGCCGCACACCCCCGCGCGTCTTCCTGATCGGCATCGCGGCCGAGCTCGCCGGGATGCACCCGCAGACGCTGCGGGTGTACGAGCGGCGCGGGCTGATCACGCCGCAGCGGACGGCGCGCAACACGCGCGTCTACTCGGAGGCCGACGTGGCCCTGCTGCGGCGCATCCAGGAGCTCTCGGAGGAGGGCCTGAACCTCGCCGGCATCGAGCGGGTGCTGCGGCTCGAGCAGCGGCTCGCCCGGGCCCTGCGGGCCGAGATGGACCAGATGATCGAGGACCACCGCACCGCGGTGGCGGAGGCCCGCGCCGCGCGCGGGCAGATCGTGCTCGCCGGGCGCCGGGGGACCTCCCTGATCCCCCGCTACTCGCCCGTCGTGGCGCGGACCATGAGGAGGACCCACTGATGGCCGTCGACAAGCCCACCGAACGCGCGCAGGAGGCGATCGCCGTATCGGCGCGCATCGCCGGCGAGCGGGGCAACCCCGTCGTCGAGCCCGACCACCTGCTCGCCGCCCTTCTCGAGGCCCGCGAGGGCGTCGTGGAGCCCGTGCTCCAGCGCGCCGGCGCCGACATGGCCGGCCTGCGGGCCGCAGTCGAGGCGTCCATCGGCCGCCGACCCCAGGTCAGCGGATCCGCCACCGGCGCCCAGCTCTCGAACCCCTACCGGGCCGTGCTGCGCCGTGCGGGCAAGGAGGCCGAGGCGCTCGGCGACGAGTACATCTCCACCGAGCACATCCTGCTCGGCCTCGTGGACGAGCCCTCGCCCGCCCGCGAAGCGCTCGCGGCGAGCGGCGTCACCCGCGAGGGGCTGATGACCGCCCTGCGGGCCGTGCGCGGCTCGGCGCGGGTCACCGATCCGAACCCCGAGGACAAGTACCAGGCCCTCGAGCAGTACGGGCGCGACCTCACCGAGGCGGCCGAGCGCGGCGCGCTCGACCCGGTGATCGGCCGCGACGAGGAGGTGCGCCGGGTCATCCAGGTGCTGTCGCGCCGCACCAAGAACAATCCCGTCCTGATCGGCGAGCCGGGCACCGGCAAGACCGCCATCGTGGAGGGCCTCGCCCAGCGCATCGTCGCCGGCGACATCCCCGAGGGGCTTGCCGGCAAGCGCGTCGTGTCGCTCGACGTCGGCAGCCTGCTGGCGGGCGCCAAGTACCGCGGCGAGTTCGAGGACCGGCTGAAGGCCGTGCTCAAGGAGATCGAGGACGCGGCCGGGGAGGTGATCCTCTTCATCGACGAGCTGCACACCATCGTCGGCGCGGGGGCCGCCGAGGGCGCGGTGGACGCCGCGAACCTCCTGAAGCCGATGCTCGCCCGCGGGGCGCTGCGCGCCGTCGGCGCGACCACCCTCGACGAGTACCGCAAGTACGTGGAGAAGGATGCGGCCCTCGAGCGGCGCTTCCAGCCCGTGATGGTGGGCGAGCCCTCGGTCGAGGCCACCGTGGCCATCCTCCGCGGCCTGAAGGAGCGCTACGAGGTGCACCACGGCGTCCGCATCCAGGACGGCGCGCTCGTGGCCGCCGCCCGGCTGTCGGACCGCTACATCACCTCGCGCTTCCTGCCGGACAAGGCGATCGACCTCATGGACGAGGCGGCGAGCCGCCTGCGCATCGAGATCGACTCGGTGCCGGCGGAGCTCGACGTGGTCCAGCGGCGCATCATGCAGCTGGAGATCGAGCAGCAGGCCCTCGAGGCCGAGACCGACCCCGGCTCGGTGACGCGCCGCGACGCCCTGGTGGAGGAGCTCGCCGGGCTCCGCGAGGAGGCCGACGCGATGCGCGCCCACTGGGAGCAGGAGAAGTCCACGATCGGTCGCATCCGCGACATCAAGGGGCAGATCGAGACCGCCCGCACCGAGCTGGAGCGCGCCGAGCGCGAGGCCGACCTCGAGGGCGCTGCGCGCCTGCGCTACGGCACCCTGCCCGAGCTGGAGCGCGCGCTCGTGGGCGCCAACGACGCCCTCGCCGAGCAGCAGCTCACGCGGCGCATGCTCAAGGAGGAGGTCGACGAGGAGGACGTGGCCGAGGTGGTCGCGGCCTGGACCGGCATCCCCCTCAACCGGCTGCTCGAGGGCGAGGTGGAGAAGCTCCTGCACATGGAGGAGCGCCTGCACGAGCGCGTCATCGGCCAGGAGGACGCCGTCGCCGCGGTCGCCAACGCCCTGCGCCGCTCACGGGCCGGCCTCTCGGATCCCGACCGCCCGATCGGCTCGTTCATCTTCCTCGGCCCGACCGGCGTGGGGAAGACCGAGCTCGCCCGGGCGCTCGCCGGCTTCATGTTCGACGACGAGCGCGCGATGGTCCGCATCGACATGAGCGAGTACATGGAGCGCCACTCCGTGGCGCGCCTGATCGGCGCCCCGCCCGGATACGTCGGCTTCGACGAGGGCGGCCAGCTGACCGAGGCCGTGCGCCGGCGCCCCTACGCGGTCCTGCTACTCGACGAGATCGAGAAGGCCCACGCCGACGTCTTCAACGTCCTGCTGCAGCTCCTGGACGACGGGCGGCTGACCGACGGCCAGGGCCGCGTGGTCGACTTCACCAACACGGTCGTGATCATGACGAGCAACATCGGAAGCCAGTTCCTGCTCGACGGGATCGACGGCGAGATCGCCGAGGAGCGGGTGATGGGCGCCCTGCGCGACCACTTCCGCCCGGAGTTCCTCAACCGGGTGGACGAGATCGTCGTCTTCAGCCGTCTCGACCGGGAGCAGCTCGGCGCGATCGTGGAGCTGCAGGCCGCGCGGCTGCGCCAGCGCCTCGCCGATCGCGGCGTGGACCTCGAGATCACCGAGGCCGCCCGCGAGCTGCTCGGACGCGAGGGCTACGACCCGGCCTACGGGGCCCGGCCCCTCAAGCGCCTCGTGCAGCGCCGCCTCGAGAACCCCCTCGCCCAGCGGATGCTTGCCGGGGAGGTGCGCGACGGGGACCGTGTGGTGGTCGATGCCGTCGGCGACGAGGTCACCTTCACGACGGCCGAGAGGCTCGCCGCCGCCTGAGCCCCGTGGCGGGGCCGGTGGGGCGCGGACGCCCCGCCGGCCCTCGTCTGCTCCGACCGAAGACGCGCTTTTGCAGGCGTTTCGGGGCGAGCGTCCAATTGGACGACGCGTCGCCGTCCAATTGGACGCCCCCGCGAACGGCGGAGCGGCCGGGGACGCGCCCTCCGCCGTTCGCCCCGGTCAGGCCCTCCAGCCGCCCTCGCGCCCGGCGCCTGCGGCGATCCGGGCCAGCGCCCGCTCCCATGCCCGTTCGTCGGCGGCCGCCGGGGGCTCGAGCACCGACCAGTGCGCCGCCGTCGCCTCCTCACCGTGCCACGCGACGGCGAGGCGCTGGCGCCGGAGAGAGCCCGGGTGGACCCGGTCGGGCCGTGAGCGCTCGCGGGCGGTGATGCCCGGGGGCGCGGGGATGTCGTGCGCGACGGCCTCGGCCTCCCACTGCCGCAGGTGCTCGTGCGCGGCCGCGGCGTCCATCTCGATCGTGCGGATCAGCCGCCCGTCGGCGCCGCCTCCCGGATCCTGCTCGGGATGCGCGTCCAGTCGTGGACTGGCGCCGATCCGCGCCACCCCGCCGATGACGCGCGGGACGGGCTCCTCCGGTGGCGGTAGGTGGTACCGCATGCCATCACTATCGACCCGCGGGGGCCTCCACGCGAGTCAGTCGCGGATCGCGACCTGGCCGAGGCCGCTCAGGATGCCCCCGACGCAGGCCGCGGCGGCCAGGTAGAGGCCGAACTGGCGCGAGAGGAACTCGGCCGGCTCGGGCATCACCAGCAGCCGGTAGCCGACGGCCACGAGGCCGATGGTCGCCGCACCCACCACCACCCAGGCGAGCGCGTCGCCGTGGCGGCGCTGGAGGGAGATGACCCGCCGCTCGTCGAGGACCACGGCCGCCGCCGCCGCGGTCACCAGGAGGCCCATGAGCAGGGTGACCTTCGCGAGCGCGGTCGATTCCCAGCCGTTGGCGCTGGTGGCCGCGAAGGGGGGTCCGAGGTTGGTGGCGTACCAGGGCAGGAAGACGGCCAGCATCAACAGCAGGCCGGCCAGGACGCCCACGGCGGGGGCGCCGACCCGGCCGGGGTCGGGCAGGCGGCGGGCGGCGCCGCGACGGGGCGATGGGCGCGAGGTGGACACCGCGCCGAACGGTACCGCCCGGGAGCGCCCGCGTCCCGGTGGTAGTGTCGCGCGCCGTGTCACGACGGCCTGACTTCTTCATCCTCGGCGCTCCGAAGTGCGGCACCACCGCCCTCAGCGAGTACCTGCGCCAGCACGAGCGCGTCTTCGTGTCGACGCCGAAGGAGCCGCACTACTTCTGCGACGACTTCGACTACTACTACGCGCCGGGGCAGCGCACCGAGGAGCACTACCTGCGCCTCTTCGACGAGGCCGGCGACGCGCACCTCGCCGTGGGTGAGGCGTCGGTCTGGTACCTCTACTCGCAGACCGCGGCACGCCGGATCATGGAGTTCGACCCCGCTGCGCGCGTGATCGTGATGGTGCGCAACCCTGTCGAGCTGGTCCCCTCGCTCCATTCGCAGCTGCGCTACATGCTCGATGAGGTCGAGCCCGACCCCGCCCGCGCCTGGGAGCTGCAGGCCGCCCGCGCCCGCGGCGAGGGCCTGCCGGCCACCGTGCGCGTGCCGGGGTTCCTCCAGTACGGCGAGGCCGCCCGCCTGGGCGCGCAGGTGCGGAGGGTGCTCGACACGGTGCCCCGCGAGCAGGTGAAGGTGCTCGTGTTCGACGATCTGCGGGCCGACACCGGGGCGGTCTACCGCGAGACGCTGGACTTCCTCGGCGTGCCCGACGACGGCCGCACCGAGTTCCCGCGGGTCAACGAGAACAAGGTCCACAGGGCCGCCGCGATCGCGCGCTTCACCCAGCGCCCGCCGTCGGCCCTGGTGAGCGTCGCGCGGGGCGTGAAGCGGGTCGCGCGCGTCGAGCGCCTCGGCGTGCTCGACCGGGTCCGGCGGCGGAACCGGGAGGTGACGCGCCGCGAGGAGATCAGCCCCGAGTTCGCCGGCGTCCTGAAGGAGCACTTCCGCGACGACGTCGCGGAGCTCAGCGACCTGATCGACCGCGACCTCACCGCCTGGACCCGCTGAGCGGTGTTCGGCCTGCCGGTGTGGGCCGGGGTGCTGGTGCTGGTCGGCGCGATCCTCGCGGTGGAGATCGCCATCTGGCGCCTGCTGATCATCCCCCGGCTGCGCGCGCGCATGGCCGACGCCGCACGCGAGGCCGAGGCCGCCCTCGGCGGCGAGGTCATCCGCTCCGGCAGGGCGAGCTTCGCCGGCACTGCGAGCCGCGGCCGGGCGCGTGGCACCGGGCACCTCGCGATCGGGCCGCACGAGGTCGTCTTCGTGCGCCTCTCACCCCGCTCGATGCTGCGGATCGCCCGTGCGCGCATCGATTCGGTGGAGACCACCCCGAGCCATCTCGGCGGGAGGAAGCGCCGCCCCCTCCTGCGCATCGCCTTCCGCGACGAGGCCGGCGAGCCCGACGTCGTCGGGTTCCACGTCGGTCGCGACACGCGGCCCTGGGAGGAGGCGCTCGCGGCCGGATGACGCGGGTCAGGTGGTACGCTCGGAGCACCCGGTCAGAGGCTCCGAAGGAGTTGGAACAACGTGCCGACCTACATCCTGCTCAGCACGCTCAGCCCCCACGGGGTGGGAACGCTCAAGGCGAACCCCCAGCGGTTGCTCGAGGTGAACGCCGAGGTCGAGCAGATGGGCGCGAAGGTCATCCAGCAGTGGGCCGTGCTCGGGCCGTACGACTTCGTGAACATCGTGGAGGCCCCTGACGAGAAGGTGATCGCCCGGGTGTCGGTGGAGCTCGCCGCGCGCGGCACCGCGCACTTCCAGACGCTCACCGCGATCCCCGTCGACGAGTTCCTGTCGCTCCTGAAGTGAACGAGGGCCGTCGCCGCGGGCGCTGGATCCTGGCAGGCGGCATCGTCGGTCTGGCGCTCTCGCCGGGGGCGCGCCGGATCGGCATGGGAATGAGGGCGCGCGCGACGCGCCTCGGACGCGCCGCCGGCGACCCGGAGGCGCCGTTCCGCGAGGCGCCCTGCTACGAGCACGACCGCGCCCTCGCCGACGAGGCGACCCGCTCGGAGGCCGCGCGGTAGCGACCTGGTCGGTCGGCCGGGCCCCCGTTGGTTCGCCGAGATGTCCCTCCGGGAGGGCTTTCCGCGGCGCGACGAGCACCTCGTCGCCTTCCGCGCGATACGGGCCGAGCGCCCGGTCGTCATGATCCCGGGGCACAACCCGCCGATGGACCTGCGCCCGGCCTGACACGGCAGGGGAGGGAGCGCGGCCCGTCGAATCCGTCCAGCGCCCCATGCCCATCGCGTCAACCGAGGAGTGAACACGTGAACTCGCTCACCCGCGAGCAGAGGATCTACGGCGCCGCAGGCGCGTCGATCCTCTACATCATCAGCCTTTTCTTCACCTGGTTCGGCCAGGACTTCGGCGAGATCTCCGTCGAGATCAGTGGTTCCGACGCGATCCCGTCATGGTGGATCATCCTGATCTTCGCCGCCGGCGCGGCGGCGATCCTCGTGGCCGAGGCCCTGAACTTCGAGCTTCCCGCCATCATCCAGCCGGCCGCCTGGGCGGCCTACCTCACGAGCGTCACGTTCATCGTGACCCTGATGATCTTCCTCGAGGGCGACAGCCGGAAGTTCGGCATCTTCCTCGCCATCATCTTCTCGCTGGCGGCCGTCGTGCTGTCGGTCATGCACTGGCGCGACGAGGAGAAGTAGCCCGGGGCCGCGCGCTCCGGCCGGGAGGGGCATCGCCATGGGGGCCGGCCGAGGGGGCCGGGCGCGCCGTCACGACGGCGGGTCCGGCCCCCCGAGCCGACCGGATCGGCGCCTGCTCGCCCCCCCTGGATCGGTGCACTAGGGGGAGGGCGTCGCCGGGCCGCCGGGGCGAGGCGGCGCCTTCAGCGTGACCGACCGGGCGAGCCCGGTGGTTCCCAGAGGGCTACGGGCGCTCACGGTCACCTGCACCGGACCCGACACCAGCGTCCCCCGCACGGTGCGGTTCCATGAGACGACCTGTGCGCCGGCGCGCAGGGGCCGGCCGCTGGCGATCGTCGCGATGGGCGTGCCGCCCGGCGTCTCGACCCGCACGGTGACCCGGGCGGGCCGCAGCAGACGGAAGCGGACGTCCAGGCGGCGCACCACCCTCGTCCTCACGCGGGCCGTGGTCGTGCGGGCGTTCAGCGACGAGAGCGTCCGGTCGACGATCACGCGGCGGCGCTGCTCGGTGACCCCGCTGCCGTCGTCGGCCGTGTGCCGGGCCACCACGATGTAGACGCCGTCGGCCAGGCGCAGCCGCCGCGGGTCGAGGTTGACGCGGGCCGCGCCGGGGCCGAGGCGGCCGCTCCACAGCAGCTTCGACGGGCGTCCCGTGCGCCGGGCCACGCTGACGCGCGTCGCCCCGGGCGAGGTGGCGCGCACGACCATGGTGGTCGCATCGTCCACCCGGTCGGCGTTGGGAGACAGCCGGAACGGGAGCGGCTCGACGGTGACGCCCTGGTAGGAGAGCACGATCACGTCCGACAGGCTCCGCGGGCCGTCGATGGGGATGACGAGGCGGTCGCGGACCGCGAGCTGCGCACTGCCCCCGGCGTCCATGGCGATCGCCGTGACGGCTCCCAGGGAGCGCATCAGCACGGCCTGCTCCGCCACCGTCAGCCCGCGGCGGCCCTGCGACGGGCCCTCGGCCGTGACCAGGAGCAGCGTGCCGTCGGCGGTCCGGCCCACCGCCGACCGCGACGTGCGCGACCCGATCTGCGCGCTGGTGAAGCCCTCGCCCGCGCTCGTGATGGTCAGGCCGTCGCGCACGAGCACCGGGCCGCCGCCGATCGCATCGAGGGCCGCCGGCGGCAGCGAGGGCAGGCCGGGGGTGATCCCGACCGCCCGGCCGAGCGGGAGGTCGGACACGAGGGCCGTGCCCGCCGAGCCGACGCCGGTCAGCACCACGTGCCCGGCGCCGATCGTGGTGCCGCCGCCCGAGCCGGTGCCGATCACGGTGCCCGTGCGCGGCTGGTTGGGGGCGAGGGGCCCTGCCTGGTCGAGCCGCACCCGGACCTCGTACCGCGAGCCGGCCACCGGCGTCTCGAGCCGCCCGTACGCGGTCGTGTAGAGGATCGTCTCGCTGCCGCGCTTGGCGGGCCGGTTGAGGCCGCTGAGCGTCCGCTCGGGGTAGGTCACCGCGCCCGTCGGGTCGAGGGCCTGGAAGCGGCCCTGCAGGGCCAGCGTCACGGCGGCGAGATCGCCCCCCGGCAGCAGGACGAGGGCGGATCGGCTGGCCTCCGGCTCGTGGATCAGCTCACCGCCGATCAGCAGGACGCCGCTCGGATCGTTGGTGATGGTGTTGAAGAAGTCGCCGTTGATCCCCGCCACGGCCCCGGTGTCGAGGCGCGCCGCGACGGCGCCGGTGAGCGAGCCGCGCGAGACGGGCGACCCACCCGCGAGCACCGGCGCCAGCGCCACCCGGGGCGACGCCGCGGCGCGGATCACGTGCACCACGGAGCCGTCGGCGCCGGCCACCCGCTGATAGCCGACGCCCGGGGCGACCTCGGTGATCCGCGGCGGGCTCTCGGGGGGGAGTGCGGTCACGGGGGCGCCGGCGGCCACGCCCGGCGCGGCGAGGGCCGCCGCGGCCAGCATCGCGATCGCCAGGGGTCTGCTCATCGGGCGGAAGCCAATCACGCGGCGGCGCGCCCCCGAAATGCGGCCGGTCGCGGCCGCCGGGTCTGCGAGACTCGGGCCGTGCAGATCACCCTCCTGGTGCTGGCCCTCGCCGCCCTCGTGGCCGCCGCCCTGCTCGCGGTCGCGCTCCGGCGGTCCAGGGCCGCGTCGGGCGCCGCCGCCGCACGGGCAGCGATCGCCGAACGCGACGCGGAGGACGCCGAGCGCCGTCGTCGCGAGACCCTGCAGGACCTGCCGTTCACTGCGCTCCGCATCGACGCCGGCGGGCGGCTCGCGGAGGCGAACCTGCACGCCCTCGAGCGCTTCCCCTTCCTGGTGCCGGGCATGACGGTGCTCGAGGCCTTCAGCGAGCACCGCTTCGCCGAGAAGGTCGAGGCGGCCCTGACGACGCTCGAGCGCGAGACCTTCGAGCTGCGTCTCTTCGCCGCCGGCCGTCGCACCTACCGGGTCGCGATCTCCCCCTACGAGGTCGGCGGGCAGCCGGAGGCGCTCGCCTTCCTGACCGACGCCAGCGAGGCCGCCGACTACCGGGAGCTGCGCTCCCAGTTCGTCGCCAACGTCTCCCATGAGCTGAGGACCCCGCTGACCGGCCTCCGGGGCCTCCTCGAGGCCCTCGGGGACCCACAGATGGACCCCGAGACCCATGGCGACTTCGTGCGTCGCGCGACCAGCGAGACGCTGCGGCTGGAGGCCCTGGTCACCGACATCCTCTTCCTCTCGGAGCTCGAGTCCACGAGCGGCCTGCCGGCATCCTCGCGCACCGACCTCGCGGCCGCCGCCGCGGAGACCGTGCGCGAGCTGTCGGCGGTGGCCGCCGAGCACGGGGCCGTGCTGTCGGTGGAGCTCGGCGACGGCGCCCACGTGCAGCTGACCGAGCGCATGGCGCGGATGGTGGTGCGCAACCTCGTCGAGAACGCGATCAAGTACGCCGGCCCGGGGTCGACCACGCGGACGTCGGTGAGCCGTGAGGACGAGACGGTGGTGCTCACCGTGGCCGACGACGGGACGGGCATCCCCGAGCGCGACCTGCCGCACGTCTTCGAGCGCTTCTACCGCGCCGACCCGTCGCGCTCGAAGCGCCTCGGGGGGACGGGGCTCGGCCTCTCGATCGTCAAGCACATCGCCGAGCGGTTCGGAGGCGAGGCGACCGCCGCCTCGCGCGAGGGCTTCGGAACCACGGTCACGGTGCGCATCCCCGCCTCGCCCGGGCCCGAAGGCGTCGTCCCGGACGCCCCCGCGGGTCCGTGATAGCGTCCCGCGCCGCTGACATGGCCGTGCCTCTCATGGACATCCAGGCCCAGTACGGGCCCCTTCGCGCCGAGATCGACGCCGCCATCGCAGGCGTGCTCGACGGCGGGCGGTTCATCCTGGGCCCGGAGGGCAGGGCGCTCGAGGCGTCGGTCTCCGAGCGGCTCGACGGCCGGCCCTGCGTGGGCGTCGCCAACGGCACCGACGCCCTCGTGATCGCGCTCCACGCACTCGACATCGGGCCGGGCGACGAGGTCATCACGACCCCGTACACCTTCTACGCCACGGCTGAGGCCATCGCGCGTGTCGGCGCGACGCCGGTCTTCTGCGACATCGATCCCGTCACCTACTGCCTCGATCCCGATGCGGTGCGCGGACGCATCGGGCCCGCCACCCGGGCGATCCTGCCGGTGCACATCTTCGGGCACCCCGCCCCGATGGCCGAGTTGATGGCGATCGCCCGCGAGCACGGCCTCGTGGTGGTCGAGGACTCGGCCCAGGCCTTCGGCGCCCGCGCCCCCGAGGGGGAGATCGCCACCTTCGGCGACGCTGCGACCTTCAGCTTCTTCCCGACCAAGAACTTCCCGGGCATGGGCGACGGCGGCATGGTGGTCTGCCGGGACGAGGAGCTGGCCGAGCGCGTCCGCCGGCTGCGCTTCCACGGATCGAAGGACAAGGTCGTGTTCGAGGAGGTGGGCTACAACTCGCGCCTCGACGACCTCCAGGCCGCCATCATCCGGGTCTTCTACCCCCACCTCGACGGCTGGAACGCCCGCCGCGCCGAGGCCGCCGGGTGGTACGCGGAGGAGGGGCTCGGCGAGCTGATGACGCTGCCGGGCGTCGCGCCGGGGGCCACGCACATCTACCACCTCTACATGGCCCGCCACCCGCGTCGCGCCGACATCCAGGCGGCGCTGAAGCAGGCGGATGTCGCGAGCGCCGTGTACTACGGCATCCCGATGCACCTCCAGCCGGTCTTCGCCCACCTCGGGTACACGGAGGGCGACCTGCCCGTGGCCGAGGAGTGCGCCCGCACGGCGCTGGCGCTGCCGATGCACCCGGGCCTCACGCGCGGGGACGTCGCGACGGTGGTCCGGGCCGCGACCGCGGTGCTCGACCGCACCTAGGCGCGGGCTCGCCCGCGAGGGGGTCGCCCACGGCCCGCCCTACACTGGTCCCCGTGCGCGTCTGGATCGACATCACCAACTCACCACACGTGGTGATCTTCCGGCCCCTGATCGCGCGCCTGCGGGCGCGCGGCTGCGAGGTGACCGTGACCGCGCGCGAGTTCGCCCAGACGATCGGGCTCCTGGAGCGCTTCGGCATCGAGCACGTCAGCGTCGGGGCCCACGGGGGCGGATCGCGCGCGGGCAAGGCGCGGGCGATGGCCGACCGCTCGGCCGCGCTGGTGCGGTTCGCCCGCCGTGAGCGGTTCGACCTCGCCGTGGCCCACGGCAGCACCGACCAGCCGCTCGCCGCGCGCGCCGCGGGCACGCCCCAGGTGACGATGTTCGACTACGAGTACGCGACGGTCATGCACCACTGGAACGGGCGCCTCGCCACCCGGGTCCTGGTGCCGTCGGCGATCCCCGAGGAGGCGCTCGCCCCCTACGGGATGCGCCCTCCGAAGCTCGTGCGCTACCCGGGGCTGAAGGAGGAGTACTACCTGGCCGACCACGCCCTGGACGACGGCGTGCTCGGCGAGCTCGGGCTCGACCCCACGCGGCTGATCGCCGTGATGCGCCCCCCGCCGGAGGTGACGCTCTACCACCGGGGGGCCTCGACCGACCTGTTCGCGGCCACGCTCGAGCGCCTGCTGGCGGCTCCGGAGGTGCAGACCGTGGTGCTGCCGCGCACCGACGAGCAGCGCGCCGCGCTCGTCGGCGGCGCCGCGATCGTGCCCGGGCGCCCCATCGACGGGCCGTCGCTCGTGGCCGCCTCCGACCTCGTGGTGAGCGCCGGCGGCACGATGAACCGCGAGGCCGCCGCGCTGGGCGTCCCCGCCTACACGCCCTTCGCCGCGCGCCTCGGGGCGGTGGATCGCAGCCTGATCGCGGAGGGCCGTCTCCGGCGCCTCGAGGACCCCGCGGACGTCGTCCTGGAGCGCCGCCGGCGCGACGCCCCGCCCCCGTTGCGCGACCCCGAGGTGCTCCTCGACCTGATTCTCGGCGCCGCACGGTCTACACTGCCCCACCTGTGAGGAGCGCTCCGCTCAACTGGAGCCCCCGGGCGTTCGCCCACCGCGGTGCTCAGATCGCGGTCGACACGGGGCTCGTCGCGGCCGCCTACTGGCTGGCCTTCTACTTCCGGTTCGACGGAAACGTCCCCGGGCGGTACGAGCGACTCTTCGCCGGGACGGTCCTGATCGTGGTCGCCATCAAGGTCGCGACCTTCGTCGCGATGCGCTTCTACACCAAGTGGTGGCGCTTCACGAGCCTCCGCGACCTGCAGGCGATCGTCCTGGCGGCAGCCGTCTCGAGCCTGCTGGTCGCCGCGATCCTCTCCAACTGGCGGCCCGGCGACCTCGTCGCGGTGCCGCGCGGTGTGCTCGTGTTCGACCTGGTCCTCACCCTCACGTTCATCGGCGGCGCCCGCTTCGCGGTGCGCAGCGTCATCGAGCGCCCGCCGCGCTCCGAGCTGGTGTCGAGCGGCCGCGAGGTGCTGATCTGCGGCGCCGGCGACGCGGGCAACACGCTGCTGCGCGAGATGAAGCGCAACCGCGAGCTCGGCTACACGCCGGTCGGGCTGATCGACGACGACCCGCGCAAGCGCCGCCTGCGCGTGCAGGGGACGCGCGTGCGCGGCACCCGCGCCGACCTGCCGCGCGTGCTGCGCGAGGTCCACGTCGACGAGGTGATCATCGCGATGCCGTCGGCGCCGGGCCTGGTGCGCCAGGAGATCGTCGAGGCGTGCCGCAGGGCGGGCGTCCCCTGCACCACGCTGCCGGGCCTGCCGGAGCTGATCACCGGCGACGTCACGGTGAGCCTCCTGCGCGAGGTGCGGGTCGAGGACGTCCTCGGGCGCGCGCCGGTGGAGAGCGACTTCGCGCGGGTCGCGCGCTATCTGAACGGCCGCGCCGTGATGGTGACCGGGGCGGGCGGGTCGATCGGGCGGGAGCTCTGCCGCCAGGTGGCCGCCATCGGCGCGCGGCGGCTGGTGATGGTGGACCACGCCGAGAACAACCTCTTCGAGATCGACATGGAGCTGCGCGAGCGCGGCCACGCCGGCCTGCTCGTGCCGGTGATCGCCGACTGCAAGGACGTGGGCTCGATGGAGCGCGTGTTCGAGGCCGAGCGCCCGGAGATCGTCTTCCACGCGGCGGCCTACAAGCACGTTCCGATGATGGAGCTCAACCCGCTCCAGGCCGTCGCCAACAACGCGCTCGGCACCCAGGTGCTCGCCGACCTCGCCGAGCGCCACGGCGTGGACCGCTTCTGCCTGGTCTCCACCGACAAGGCCGTCGAGCCCAAGACGGTCATGGGCGGCTCCAAGGCCCTCGCCGAGCGGGTGGTGGAGTCGCACGGCACCACCTCGGCCACCCGGTTCGCCGCCGTCCGCTTCGGGAACGTCCTCGGCAGCTCCGGTTCGGTGCTGCCCATCTTCCAGCAGCAGATCGAGCGCGGCGGCCCGGTGACCGTGACGCACGCCGACATGACCCGCTTCTTCATGACGATCCCCGAGGCCGTGCAGCTCGTGATCGAGGCGACCGGCATCGCCGAGGGCGGCGACATCTTCGTGCTCAACATGGGGGAGCCGGTCCGGATCCTCGATCTCGCCCGCCGCATGATCGAGCTCTCCGGCCACGAGCCCGGCGTGGACATCGCGATCGAGGTGGTCGGCATCCGCCCGGGCGAGAAGCTCCATGAGGAACTCTTCAACGTGGATGAGGAGGTGAAGCCGACGAGGTATGGCAAGATCATGCGCGCCACCAGGCCCGCCATCGATCCCGACCGGCTGCGTCACAGCATGGTCGAGCTCAACCGCCTCGTCGCCGACGGTCGCCCTGAGCCCGTGGCGGCCGCCCTCTGGGAGATCCTCCGAGTCGGAAGGGTCATGGGCGACGGTGGCGAAAGCCAGGGGGCTCGACCCTCCACACGCCACGGGGAGCTGCAATGACCGTCATCACCCGCACCGAGATCGCGCCCCGGCCACCCGTCGGAACCCTGCCCGTCGCCGAGTGGGGCCTGCTGTCGCGCGTCGCGCGCCCCTGCCCGGACCACGGCGGCGAGTGTCCGTGCGTCGCCCGCGACGTCGAGGGCGGCTGCCTCGTGTTCTGGTGCGACAGCGGGGAGCACCACTTCAGCAACCGCTAGGTCTCTCGTGCCGGCACCCGCCGCCGCACGGGGTCATGGGAGCGTCGCGTGAGCCTCGGGCCATCAGACGTGGTCGCCGGCCGGTACGAGCTGATCCGCTCGCTCGGCGGTGGCGACCAGGACCAGGTCTTCGTCGCCGACGACCGCCACCTTGCGCGGCGGGTGGTACTGCGCGTGGTGGAGCCGGGTCACCCGGATCGCGCGGCGGCCCTTCGCGAGGAGGGCCGCATGATGGCGGCGGTGCAGTTCGACTGCCTGCAGGCGATACCGGTGCTGGTGGACGGGGATCTGCCCGGCGGGGGCGCCTACGTCGCCAGCGAGTTCGTCGAGGGGATCCGCCTCGAGGAGGTCATCCGCAGGCGGGCGCCACTGCCGGCGGCGCGGGCGCGCGCCCTGGCGCTCGGCCTCGTCGACGCCGGCCTGGCGGTCCGCCGCAGCGCCCGGGATCGGGGGGACGTGCTCGTGGCCTCGTCGCTGGTGACGAGCGACGGCCACATCCGGGTGACGCGCTTCGCCCGGGCGCCGGGCCCGGGGCCGCAGGGGGCCGATCCGGCCGTGATCGCGGTGGCGGAGACTCTCTCGGAGTTGCTTGCGGGAGGGCCGGCGCCGCCGGCGCTCGAGGAGGTCATCGCCGACGCCCGGGCGGGCCGGATCCTCTCGGCCGACGTGCTGCGCGAACGGCTGCTCCACGCCCCGGCCGGGGTCGAGGGCGACGTCGACGCCACGCCGCCGTTCACGCGCTGGCCCTTCGCGGTCGTCGCGGTGATCCTCGCGATCGTGATCCTGATCATCGTCCTGATCTGGGCCGTCTGATCCCGGCACGGCGGCCCAGCCGCCGTCAGGAATGGGTGAAGGGCAGCTCGGTGTGGTGGCTTCGATCGACCGCGATCGCGTAGACGACCGTGTGCGGGCTGCGCCAGGGGAAGGCCGTCCCGGTGTACTTCACCGAGAGGGCGTCGGCGATGGCGAGCGCGCGCTCGCCGTCGATCCGCCCGACGACACGCCCGCGCAGGTCGCACTGGCGATAGGGATCGTCGATGTCCACCGCCGAGATCGCCACCCGGCCGTCGCGCTCGATGTTCCTCGCCTTGCGGCTGCCGGTCTGCGTGAACATGACCAGTCGGTCGTTCTCGTCGACGTCGATCCACACGGGCACCGAGTGGGGCGCGCCGTCGGGCAGGATGGTGGCGAGGTGGGCGAACGCACGGCCCGCCAGCAACGCGCGGACCTCGTCGGACATGCTCATCGCGGCCTCCTGGTCGGTGCGGTGGCGGGCGGATCGACGTCGGCCTGCTGCCCGGGCGGGGACGGCGCCCCTGTCGCGTCGTCCCCCGCCGGGGGTTGGTCCCCCGCCGGGGGTTGGTCCCAGGCGGCCACCCACGCCTCGATCTCGCGGACGACCCGGGTCAGCGCCTGACCCTTCTCGGTGAGCCGGTACTCGACGGCGCCGCCCCCGAGTACGCGGCGCTCCATCAGGCCGGCCGCCTCCAGCTCGCGCAGGCGCTCGGCCAGCAGGCGGGCCGACAGGCCGTCCACCGACCCGCGGATCTCGGTGAAGCGGGCGGGGCCCTCCATGGCCGCGCGGATCACCGCCGCGCTCCAGCGGCGGCCGAGGAGCTCGGCCGCGCGCTGGTAGCGGTGGCATACCGGGGGGAGGTGGCGACAGTCGTCCATCACCGTGAAAACTACGCCTACGCCGCGAGCGCCTCGTGGCGGTCGCGCGCGGGCTCCAGGGCGATGTCCAGAACCTCCCGCACGGTCAGCACGGGGTGGACGCGCACCTTCTCCAGGATCTGGGCGGGCACGTCGTCGAGGTCGCGCCGGTTGCGCTCGGGGATGATCACGTCGGTCAGCCCCGCGCGGTGGGCGGCGAGCACCTTCTGCTTCAGCCCGCCGATCGGCAGCACGCGTCCCTGCAGCGTGACCTCGCCGGTCATCCCGACCGTCGGCCTCACCGGCCGCCCGGAGGCGAGCGACGCGATCGCGGTGATCATCGTGACCCCCGCCGAGGGCCCGTCCTTGGGGATCGCGCCGGCCGGCACGTGGACGTGGATCTCCCGTCCGGCCAGATCGGCCGGGTGGATGCCCACCTCGGCGCCGTGGGCGCGCGTCCACGAGAGGGCGATCCGCGCCGACTCGCGCATCACGTCGCCGAGCTGGCCGGTCAGCACCAGCCGCTCGCCGGGTCCGTCGGCCGGCATCGCGCTCGCCTCGACGAAGAGGACGTCGCCGCCGGTGCCGGTCACCGCGAGGCCGGTGGCCACGCCCGGGATCGCCGTGCGCTCGGCCGCCTCGTGGTGGAACCGCGGGCGTCCGAGGGCGTCGGCCAGCTCGTCGGGACCGATGACGACGGCGCCCTCCGAGCCCTCGGCGACCCGCCGGGCGCTCTTGCGGAGCACCTTGCCGAGCTCGCGCTCCAGGCCGCGGACGCCGGCCTCGCGGGTGTAGTCGCCGATCACGGCGCGGATGGCGTCGTCGCTGAACTCCACCTCGTCCTCGCGCAGTCCGTTGCGCTCGATCTGGCGGGGCAGCAGGTAGCCGCGGGCGATGGCCAGCTTCTCCTCCTCGGTGTAGCCGTCGAGGGAGATCACCTCCATGCGGTCGAGCAGGGGCCCCGGGATGGTGTCGACCATGTTCGCGGTGGCGATGAACAGGACCTCGGACAGGTCGAGCTCGACGTCCAGGTAGTGGTCGCGGAAGCTGTGGTTCTGGGCGGGATCGAGCACCTCGAGCAGGGCGGAGGACGGGTCGCCGCGCCAGTCGGAGCCGACCTTGTCGATCTCGTCGAGCATGATCACCGGGTTCAGCGTGCCGGCCTCGCGCAGGGCGCGCACCAGCCGTCCCGGCAGCGCGCCGATGTACGTCCGCCGGTGACCCCGGATCTCCGCCTCGTCGCGGATGCCCCCGAGGCTGATCCGGGCGAACTCGCGGCCGAGGGCCTTCGCGACCGACTGGCCGAGCGAGGTCTTGCCGGTGCCGGGAGGGCCGGCCAGCGTCAGGATGACGCCGCTGCGTCCCTCGTCCATGCCGCGCTCCCGGCGCAGGCGGCGCACGGCCAGGTACTCGAGGATCCGCTCCTTGACCTCCTGCAGCCCCGCGTGGTCGGCGTCGAGCACCTCGCGCGCCGCGGCCACGTCGAGCCGCTCCTCCGAGCGGGAGTTCCACGGCAGCGACACCATCCACTCCAGGTAGGTCCGGATCATCCCGGCCTCGGCCCCGTCGGGCTGCCGTTCCAGCCGGGCGAGCTCGCGCTCGGCCTCCTTGCGGGCGGCCTCCGGCAGCCCGGCCTCCTCGATACGGGCGGCCCAGTCGTCGCCCGTATCGTCGTCGTCGCCGAGCTCCTTGCGGATCGCCGCGAGCTGGCGCCGCAGCAGCATCTCGCGCTGGGTCCTGTCGAGGCCCTCGGTGACGTCCTCGCGGATGCGCTGCCGCAGGCCGGCGTCGGCCAGGCGCTCGCGCTGGGCCTCGATGGCCGACCGCAGGCGGGCGACCACGTCGGGGGTCTCCAGGATCCGCAGCTTGCGCTCCACCGGGATCTCGGGCGCGTAGCCGACCGTGTCGGCGAGGCGGCCCGGGTGGGTGATCCCGGCCAGGAAGTGGGCCACGCGGGTGCGCTCGCCCCGCAGCTCGGCGACCTCCTCCACGACGGCGCGGTACTCGCGCGCCAGCAGGGCCGCCTCCGGGCCGGGGTCGTCCGGATCGGGCAGCTCCACCGCGCTCACCCGGAGCCCGGCCTCGGATCCGATGGCGGCCGGGCCGAGCTCGGCGCGGTGTAGGGCCTCGACGGCGATGCCGCGCATGCCGCCCGGCAGGCCGACCTCGCCGACGACCTCGGCGACGACGCCGTAGCCGCCGAACCGCCCCTCGATGCGGGGCACGATCAGGATGCGGCCATCGACAGCGCCCGAGAGGGCCTCGGCCTGCTCGTCGGTGGTGACGGGGAAGGTGACGCTGGTGCCGGGAAGGACCACGGCATCGTCGAGGGGGAGGACCGGAAGGATCGTTGTCGGACGCTCGTCCTGGTTCATCGACGCTCCTGACTCACGCTGGTTACCTCGCGTAACCGCTGGACAGGAAGTTACCCTTCATAACCTGAGCGCGCAACCATCCCCCGCCGACCGCTCGAGGGGCGCGGCGAGACCCGCCTCCACGCAGGCGTTTCGTGGGATCGGTTCAATTGGACGAACGCCCGGCGTCCAATTGAACCCCGTCCCCGCGCGGGGCGCCGATCCCCGCCCGGAGGCGGTCCTGCGGGGTCCTAGGTGGTCTCGAGCTCCAGCCACTTGCCCCCTGTGGGGGGCTCGTAGGCGGCGAAGGCGTCGAGGAGGCGGCCGGCGTCGTCCTCGGTGATCAGGGTGCGGCGGTGGTCCTCCTTGAGGAAGCCGTCGGCGACGACGCCGTCGAGGAACTCCACCAGCCGGTCGTAGAAGCCGGCGACGTTGAGGAGCCCGCAGGGCTTGCGGTGCTGGCCGAGTTGGCTCCAGGTCCAGATCTCGAAGAGCTCCTCGAAGGTGCCGATGCCGCCGGGCAGGGCGATGAAGCCGTCCGAGAGCTCGGCCATCAGCGTCTTGCGCTCGTGCATCGAGCCGACGACGCGGAGGTCGTCGATGTCGTGGTGGGCGACCTCCTTCCGCTCCAGGAAGCCGGGGATGATGCCGGTGACGCGCCCGCCGGCGGCGCGGCAGCCGTCGGCCACGGCGCCCATCAGGCCCGTGCGCCCGCCGCCGTACACCAGGCCGATGCCGCGCCCGGCGAGCGTCGCCCCGAGCGCCGTCGGGAGCTCCCCCGGGTTGGATCCCGCATAGACGCAGATGCGCACCGGTGTCTCCTCGGATCGGACGTGCCCGGGAGAGGTTAGAGGCTCGGCGTCCACCCGCCTTCCGAAAGGACTGAAACGTACGGATGACGAAAAGAGATTCGTGGGACGGCCACGCCGCTACCGCGAACCCGTCAGGGGCCCGTTCGACTTCCTCTCCCGCGCCTGGAGCAGGGATGCCCAGGTGCGGGCGCGCCGCGCCGATCGACGAGCGTCTGGTGGATCAGCGACCTCTGGTACAAGCCCCACTACGTCTTCATGGTGCTCGGTGCCACCGTTGCGATCGGGGCGGTCCGCGGCGGCCTGTGCCTCAGCGGCGCGGGCTGCGTGTCGTGGGGTGAGCGGGGCATCGTCACGACCCCGCTCGAGCAGATCGAGATCCGCGCTCCGTAGCCGCCGGGGCCGGGGCACTAGGATCCCCTCGTGGATCTGCGTCAGCTGCTCACCCTCCGTACGGTCGTGGACAAGGGCTCCTTCTCCCAGGCGGCGGAGGAGCTCGAGGTCTCGCAGCCGGCGGTCTCGTTCCAGATACGCGCCCTCGAGGAGCGGCTCGGGCACCGGCTGCTCGATCGCAGCGGCCGCAGGGTCACGGTCACCGAGGCGGGCGAGGTGGTGTACCGGTACGCCAAGCGCATGATCGGCCTGGAGGCCGAGCTCGAGCGCGAGATGGGGGAGATCGGCACCAGGATCGCCGGGCCGCTCGTGCTCGGCTCGTCCACCGGCCCCGGCGAGCTGCTGCTGCCGCGGCTCCTCGGCTCGTTCCACGCCGCCCACCCCGACGTCCGTGTGAGCCTGATGGTCAGCGACACCCAGACGGTCTGCGAGCGCGTGCTCGACGACGAACTGGAGCTCGGCGTCGTGGGCGCGGCCCGGCCGCAGCGGGGGCTCGTCTTCGAGCCCTTCGTGCGGGACGAGCTGGTGGCGATCGTGCCGCCCGGGCACTCCCTCGCCTCGCGGCAGTCGGTGACGCTCGAGGAGCTCGTGGCCGAGCCGATGCTGCTGCAGCAGGAGGGCTCGGGCGTGCGTTCGGTCGTGGAGGCCGCCATGCGCGAGGAGGGGCTGCGCGACCGCGACCTGCACGTCGCGATGGAGCTCGGCCTGCAGCAGTCCGTGAAGGCGGCGGTGCTCGACGGGTACGGCATCACGGTGATCTCGAGCCTCGCCGTGGAGCGGGAGGTCGCCGAGGGCAGCCTGGTCGCCCTGAAGCTGGAGGGCCCCGGCCTGGAGCGGCACTTCTTCGCCGTACGCCACGCCGGGCGCACGCCCAAGAGGGTGACCACGGCCTTCATGGAGTTCGCCGGCGCCGAGCTCGGCGACATGGGCGCAGCCCCCTCCCCGTCATAACGGGTCCTTATTGGAAGCATCGGTGCCGGTCGGGTAGCATCGTCGCGTGTCGAGCCCTTCGGATGCGCGTGCCGACGTGCTCGTCGTCGGATCGGGCGGGGCGGGCATGTCGGCCGCCGTCAGCGCCGCCGGCGCCGGGGCCCGTGTGCTCGTCACGACGAAGTCCGCCCTCGGTGCGGGCAACACCGGGCGCGCGCAGGGCGGCATCCAGGCCGCCGTGGGGGACGACGATTCGACCGAGTCCCACTTCGAGGACACCTTCGCCGCCGGGCACCGCACGGCGCGCCCGGAGCTGGTGCGCCGGCTCGCCGACGGCGGGCCCGAGGCGATCGCCTGGCTCTCGGCGCTCGGCGTCTCCTTCACCCGCGACGAGGGCCGCCTGCGCCTCCTGCGCTGCGGGGGCGCCAGCCGCAAGCGCCTGCTGCAGGCCGGGGAGCGCACCGGGGCCGAGATGGTCAAGGCGCTGCGCGGTGCGGTCCGGGCCTCGGGAGCCGAGGTGTGGGAGTCGACGACGCTCGTCGACCTCGCGCCCGAGGGCGACGGCTGGCGGGCGACGCTGGCGCCGGGCGGCAACGGCACCCGGCGCACCGTGCACGCCCGCGCCGTGGTCCTGGCGGCCGGAGGCGGGCTGCGCGGCGAGGCCGACGCGCTCGGGATCGGCAGCACCAACCATCCCGACGCCACGCCCGAGGTGCTGCGCCTGGCTCTCGATCTCGGCGCCGAGGGCCGCGAGCTCGACTCGTGGCAGCGGCACCCGACCGGTTCGGTCTGGCCCGAGAGCCTTGCCGGCTATGCCCTGCCCGAGACCACCCGCGCCTACGGCGCGACGCTGCACGACGCCGACGGCGAGCGCTTCGTCGACGAGCTCGCCCCGCGCGACGTGGTCGCCCAGGCGATCATCGACACCGTCCAGGCGGGCCGGGGCGCCGAGGCGCCCGACGGCAGCGCCGGCGTCTGGCTCGACACCACCGCGATCGACCGCGAGAACGGCTCCGGCTTCACGGCCGAGCGCCTCGCCTACGTCCACAACCGCTACCTGAAGGCCGGCATGGACATCACCACCGAGCGCGTGCTCGTCTACCCCGTGCTCCACTACCGCAACGGAGGCCTCGCGATCGACGAGAACGCCGCCACCACGCTGCCGGGCGTCTTCGCCGCCGGCGAGATCTCCGGCGGCGTCCACGGCGCGAACCGCCTGATGGGGAACTCGTTGCTCGACACCGTCGTCTACGGGCGCATCGCGGGCGCGAGCGCCGCGGAGGCGGCCCGATGAGCACCGACACCACCATCCCCCAGGCCGCCGGCGCGGCGTTCCTCTCGCTGCCCGGCCGCCCGCCCAAGCCGCGCCAGGTGGGCATCAGCCACGTCATGGACAAGGGCCTGTCCCTGTCCCAGGTCGAGGGCATGCTCGAGTCGTGCGGCGACTTCATCGACATCGTCAAGCTCGGCTGGGGCACGTCCTACGTCAGCCGCAACCTCCGCGACAAGCTCGCGCTCTACGAGAGCGCCGGCATCCCGGTGGTGCTGGGCGGGACCTTCTGGGAGACCTGCTTCGCCCAGCAGAAGCTCGACGACTGGCGCCGCTGGGTGCACGAGCTCGGCCTGCGCCACGTCGAGGTCTCGGACGGGACGATCACCGTCCCCCACGAGGTCAAGCTCGAGCACATCGCCGCCCTCGCGCAGGAGTTCACGGTGCTCAGCGAGGTGGGCTCGAAGGACCTGCAGACCGTCATCGCCCCCTACCGCTGGGTCGAGCTGATCGAGGCCGAGCTGCGGGCGGGCGCCTGGAAGGTCATCACCGAGGCCCGCGAGACCGGCACCGCCGGCATCTTCCGCGGCGACGGCGAGGTCCGGATGGGCCTGATCGACGAGATCGTGCACGCCATCGACCCGAACCGCCTGCTCTTCGAGGCCCCCCAGAAGGCCCAGCAGGTCTGGTTCATCCGCAAGTTCGGTCCCAATGTGAACCTTGGGAACATCCCACACGACGAGGTGATACCGCTGGAAACCCTCCGCCTCGGCCTCCGCGCCGACACACTCCTGAACTCGACAGCGCTCGGCAACGTGGACGGAGCGGGCATTTGACCCCCACCACCCCTGGTCCCATCACCCCTCACGGCGGCGTCCTGGTCGACCGTCTCGACCCCTCGCTGGACGAGGGGGGCAACCGCCCCCGCGTGACCCTGTCGGCCCGCCAGCAGGCCGACCTCGACCTGATCGCCGTCGGCGCCATGTCGCCGCTCGACGGCTTCATGGACAAGGCGACCTACGAGTCGGTGATCACCGGCATGCGCCTTCCGAACGGCCTCGCCTGGTCGGTGCCGGTGACGCTCGCCGTGCAGCCCGACGAGCTGGCGGCGATCGGCTCGGCCGACGAGGTCGAGCTGGTGGACGGCTCCGGCCGCTTCCTCGGCGTGCTCGGCATCACCGACCGCTACGAGACCGACCAGCGCCGTGAGGCGAAGCTGGTCTACGGCACCGAGGAGGACGCCCACCCGGGCGTCGCGTCGTTGTACTCGCACGGCACCACCTGCCTCGCGGGCCCCGTGCGCGTCGCCTCCCGCCTGCCGATCGACCCGGGCGCGCAGCCCTTCCTGCTCGACCCCCGCGCCTCGCGCGCCGAGTTCGACGCCCGCGGCTGGAAGACCGTGGTCGGCTTCCAGACCCGCAACCCGATCCACCGGGCGCACGAGTACATCACCAAGGTCGCGCTCGAGACGGTCGACGGGCTCTTCCTGCACCCCCTCGTGGGCGAGACCAAGAGCGACGACATCCCCGCCGACGTGCGGATGCGCTGCTACGAGGTGCTGATCGAGGGCTACTACCCCAAGGAGCGGGTCGTGCTGGGCGTGCTGCCGGCGGCGATGCGCTACGCCGGTCCGCGCGAGGCGGTGCTGCACGCGATCCTGCGTCAGAACTACGGCTGCACCCACTTCATCGTGGGCCGCGACCACGCCGGGGTGGGCAACTACTACGGCACCTACGACATCACGCGCGAGGAGCTGGCGATCACGCCGACGTTCTTCGAGCACTCCTTCTGGTGCAACCTGACCGGTGGGATGGCGACGACGAAGACCTCGCCCTCGACCCCGGAGCAGCGCGTCTTCCTGTCGGGCACCAAGGTGCGCGAGATGCTCGATCGTGGCGAGATCCCGCCGGTCGAGTTCACCCGCCCCGAGGTCGCCGAGATCCTGATCGAGGCATATCGAGCCACCGCCTGAATTAAATGACGTGACCCGGCTCAAGTGCGGATGGGCGCGGGACGAAACCCAGGGAGACCTCCGCCGTATGGCGGCACCGTCCCGGAGACCCGTCCCGTGCCCTTCCGTCGCCAGCCGGACCCGATGCTCCTCGCCACGCGCCTCGCCGCGCTCTGTGAGAAGGAGCTCGCGACCCGCCCCCCCGAGGCCGCACTCGTGACGCTCGGCGGGATCTTCCGGCGGGAGCTGACCCCGGGCCTCGAGTACATCGCGCTGATGGGGCCCACCGGCTTCACCCACGTCCACACGAACGCGATGCGCGAGGGCCGCGTCCACGACGACGCGGCGAACCTCGCCGCCGCCGCCCTGGTCCCCTCGGCGGCCGTGGCCGCGGTCGCCGACTCGCCGGCCGTCGGCGCCGCCGTCGTGGCTGCGGGCGCCGTCACCGCCGGGCTGCTCGCCGTGTGGAACGACCGGCGCATCAGCCGACCGATCGCCGAGTTCAACGCCACCACCCGGGCCGTCAGCGAGGGTGATCTCACGGCGACGGTGAGCGGTGTCGGCCGGGACGAGCTGGCCCAGATGGGCTTCGAGCTGAACAAGGTCGTGCCGGGCCTGAAGAGGGTGATCCAGGCGGGCGCCGCAAGCACGGCGGCCGTGAGCGACCTCGCCGACAACATGGCCGCGCGCACCGGCGAGACCGCCGGCGCGATGGCCGAGATCGCCGCCAGCTGCCGCACGACGCACGAGAAGGCCGAGCGCAGGCTCGAGCGCGTGGCCAAGGCCGTCGAGGCCGCCGGGCGCGTCACGACCGGTCTCGACTGCGTCGGTCGCAGCGCGGACCGGACGCAGTCGGTGCTCGGCTCCGCCCGCGACGCCGCCGTGGCGGGCAGTCAGAGCCTCGACGAGGCGGCCGGGGCGATGGCCTCGGCCGCCGAGGTCGTGCGCGAGGGCACCGCCCGCGTGCAGGCCCTCCGTGAGCGCGGCCAGGCGATCGAGGCATCGTCACGACCATCTCCTCCATCGCCGCCCAGACGAACCTGCTGGCCCTGAACGCGGCGGTCGAGGGGGCGCGTGCCGGCGAGCACGGCCGGGGGTTCATGGTGGTGGCCACCGAGGTGGGGAACCTCGCCGCCCAGGCCGATGTCGCCGCCCAGTCGATCGGTGATCTGGTCGCCGAGGTGCAGGCGGAGACCGCCCGCGCCGTCGAGGCGATGGACGCCGGAGCGGGGCGGGTCGCCACCGCTGTCGCATCGGTCGGCGGCGTCCGCGAGGCGGTCGAGCAGGTCCACCACCACCTCGGCGACGCGGTCGGGGTCGCGGTCGATGTGAAGACGGCCGCCGAGAGCCTCGGGCACGACGCGGAGCTCCTGGAGAGGGTGATGCAGCAGGCGGCGGACGACTCGACGGCCGCCCTCGAGTCGAGCGAGCTGATCAGCGGGGCCACGCGCTCGACCGCTGCGGGAACCGACCAGAACGCCGCCGCCGCCACCGATCTGTCGATGCGCTCGCAGGCGCTGAGCGAGCTGGTCGGGCGCTTCCGCACCGGGTAGGGCGCCACCGCCGGCGGCGCCAGCCCCACGGGGACCCCGGCCCGGAGACCCCCGCCCGTCACCGATCGTCGGCGGTGAACACCCAGTCGGTGTCGAGGGCCGTCGCGTGACAGCTCCAGCAGGTGGCGTCGCGCAGCGCCGCTGAGGTGGCGAAGGTCTCGCCGGGGCTGTCGCGCTTGTACTCCACGAACTCCCAGTCGCCGTGCTCGGCGTCGGAGCCCGCGATCTTGCGCATGATCGCGATGAGCGTCGGGGCGCCGGGGTCGTCGCCCGCCGCCTTCACCACGATCGTGCCGTCCGGCCAGCCGTCCGGCCCGCGTTCCGCGCCGGGGGTCACGTAGACGTTCTTCGTGCCCCCGTGCGCGTCGAAGCCGACACGCTGCGCCGCGGGCGAGCCGTCGGGGATCGGGTCGGCGTTGATGCGGTCCCACGCCTCGTAACCGGCGGTGTCACCGGGCAGGCCCGCAAGCGGCTCGGGCGGCGGCGGCGGGGCGGGCTCGGGCGCGGCGGCCGTGGGCGGAGGGGCGGGCGTGGAGGCGATCGTGCCCGGCGCCTCGGAGGTGGCGGTCCCGGCGACCGGGTCGTCGCCGCCGCAGCCGGCGACGGCGAGTGCGCAGGACACGAGTCCCGCCGCGATGAGACGTGCGCCGCGCATGGGCGGATACTCGCCTGTCGGGGCGGGGCCGTCCAGCCCGTCCTCGCCGTCCCGTCATGCGCCGGCCGGGCCCCTCCGGGCCGCATCGCACAGGCGTCGCCGACCCCGGCGGTTTGAGCGACCCGCGACGGGTGGGCATGATGGGCCCGCCAAGTGCCCTACCGCTCTCCCATCGCCGCCCTGGCGCTCGCGCTCGCCGCCGCCGCCGCGGCGTCGCCGGCCCTCGCCGCCGACCGCCCGGCGGGGACGGTCAGCACCTGGGGCCACGAGCTCAACCAGAACGAGCTCCCCGGCTGGAATCCCGACAGCCGCCGCCCGCTGATCCCGCCGGCGCGCTGGTACCGCACGATCGACGGCATCCTGCGCGAGGCGGGGGAGAACGGGCTCTGGTTCAGCGGACCGAGCGCCCTGCCCTTCCCGCCGCTGCCGCTCAGCCCGAAGGAGCCCGTCGGCTGGAGGACCCCCAAGCGGCTGCAGGCGGCCTTCGACGCCACCGGCCTGCGCTGGGACGTCGCCGTCGAGGTGTGGGCCGCCCGCCGGGCCCTGCAACGCGGCACGGCGGTGGTGGCGGACCCCACGGTCGACCCGCGCGCCTACACGCGGCGCCTCTCGCTGCTCGACCCCGGCTACCGCCGTGAGGCCCTGCGGGAGATCCGCCGTATCGTGCCGACCGTCCGCGGGCGCGCCTTCGTGAACACGTACACCGGAAGCGACGAGCCGGTGACGATCCTGCCGCGCGGCGCGGCGCGCACGACCCCCTTCGGGCGGCGCCTGGCCGCCGACTTCCGCCGCGCGACCGGGCGCACTCTGCCGAACCCCGCGGCGCGCCCCTCCGGCAGCGTCGCCGAGCGCCTGCGCTGGCTCGCCTGGAGCCGCTACTCGGGTCAGCGCTTCTTCGCGATGAAGGCCGAGCAGGCCCGCCTGATCCGGAAGCTCGACCCCGCCGCGGTGGTCAACCCGAACGACTACGGCTTCATCGACGGCTTCATCCCGTGGGACTACACCCGCCTGGCGGGCTTCGCCGACGTCGTCGAGGCCGATCCCTATGTCAGCTACCCCGAGCGCGCCCGCGCGGGCCGCGGGCGCTACAACCCCGGGTTCGGCGCGAAGCTGCTCTCCGACCTGACCGGGAAGCGCGTCAGGATCGTGGTGCAGGCGTTCGACTACTCGCGCTACCAGCCGGTGCCCGGCGACATCTGGACCTGGACCGCGCAGGCGCTCCGCGCCGGGGCCACGGACATCAGCTTCTTCGCCTCCGACAACCCCCGCTTCACGAACCGGCGCCTCTACGACGCGATGCTCGCCGTCGCGTCCTCCATGCGGGGGGCCCGTCTCCCCGCTGCTCCGGTCGACCCCGCCCAGCTCGTGCTCTACGCCACGGCGAGTGAGGGCCAGGCCCAGCCGGACCGCACCGGGGGACTGCGCTACCGCACGAGCGGCGACGCGATCTACACGACCTACTCGTTGCTCGGCGAGCTCGGGGGTGCGTCGTTCAGCTTCGACGCAGACACTCGCCTCAGCGCCGCCCCCGCCCGCCTGGCCGCCGCCCGCACCCTCTGGATGCCCCGGGGCGACACGCTCGACGCGGCCTTCGCCGCGCAGGTGGCCGACTGGGTCCGCGCCGGAGGGACGCTGATCGTCACCGACCCCGCCGCCTTCACGCGCGCGCCGTCGGGTGCATCGCTCGCCACGGTCCGCGAGGCCCTCATCGGCGCGCCTCTCGGCCCGCCGCGCCGCGGCTCGGTCCTCGAGGTGCAGCCGGGCGCGCTCGGCGCCGGCGCCCCCGGCGATCTCCTCACCCTGCCGATCGATACGGCGCGGCCGCGCGCCTTCGCCGGGGTGCCGGCCGGCGCGAGCGTCGTGGCGCGCTTCCTCGACGGCGCCCCGGCCGCGTTCGTGCGCCCGGTCGGCGCGGGGCGGGTGCTGGCGTTCTCGGCCGACCCGATGGCGCCGAGCGTGCTCGACGAGCCGCTCGATCTGGCGCGGTTCACCGCCGACGTCCATCGCTGGGCGGGTGGCACCCTGGGCGATCCCGCGTGGGAGTACCGCCTGCCGGGCGACCCCGATCCCGCGCGCCTGCCGTGGGAGGGCTCCGTGCCCCCGGCGGCCGCCCGGGCGGGCCAGTGATGTCACGTAACCGAGGAGTGGAGCAGCGGTGAGGTCGACAGGACGTGTGGTGGCCGGTCTGGTGGCCGTGGCGGCGGTGGTCGCGGCCGTCGTCGGCGCGGTGATGCTCTCGGGCAGCGACGCGACCGCGCCGATCGGTGCCGTCGCAGCGGTGCAGGACGACCACCTCTCCACCGAAGCGATCGAGACGATCCCGGCCCGGCTCGACCTGATCGAGGCGACCGGCGTCACCACCACGCGCGTCGACCTGTTCTGGAACTCGGTGGCCCCGGGGCCCGTGCCGCCGCAGTCGCCGGAGGACCCCGCCGACCCGGCCTACGACTTCTCGCGCGCCGACACCATCATGCGCGGCCTGGCCGACCGGGGCATCACGCCGATCCTCTCCGTGTACAGCACCCCGCCGTGGTCGTCCGGCGGGGCGGTCGACGCGATCGGGGGCCCGATCAACCGCCTCGCCCCCGAGCCGGCCGACTACGGCCGCTTCATGGCCGCGGTCGCCACCCGCTACAACGGGTCGTTCGTGAGCCCCGGAGGGGACACCCTGCCGGAGATCCGGCACTACGAGATCTGGAACGAGCCGAACCTGTCGGGCTTCCTGCAGCCGGCCGAGGAGGGCGCCGAGGCACGGCTCGACGTCTACGCCGACCTGGTGCGCGCCGCCCACCCGGCCATCAAGGGGGCCAACGCGCAGGCGCAGGTGATCGTGGGCGTCGGCGGTCCGCGCAGCAGCACCACGCCGACCGGCGTCGGTGCCATCGAGTGGCTGCGGGGCCTGCGTGAGCGCGACATACCGCTCGACGCCTACTCCCAGCACGTCTACCCGGCCGCGGCCCCGACCGTCCAGACCGAGGTCGTCCCGTCGTGGAGCAGCATCGGGCGCGTCCTCGACGAGCTCGATGCCTGGCGCGCCGAGCCGGCGATCCCGCTCTACATCACCGAGGCCGGGTACACGACCGCGGCGACGCGGTTCCGCGACACGAAGGTCACCGAGGCCCAGCAGGCCGAGTACCTGACCCAGATCTTCTCACTGCCCCAGCTGCGCACCGACCGCATCCGGACGGTGGTGTGGTTCAACCTCCAGGACAACGCCGACTGGCCCGCCGGCCTGCTGCGCGACATCACGCTCGAGCCCAAGCCGAGCTACGAGCGCTTCCTCCAGGTGGTCAGGGACCAGGAGGGAGCTCGTCTGGAGTAGCGGCGGGTCCGGAGCGGCGGCCGATCATCACCAGCAGGGCGATGCCGAGGATCGCGGCCAGCGTCGAGCCTCCCAGGACGCCGATCTTCGACGCCGCGACCACGTCGGGGTCGTCGTAGGCGAGCCCGGTGATGAACAGCGAGACCGTGAACCCGATGCCGGCGAGCGCGCCGACGCCCACCACGTGAGCCCACCTCACCCCCGCCGGCAGCACGCTGAGCCCGAGCCCCACCGCCAGCGCCGCGCCGAGCGTGAGCCCGACGGTCTTGCCGATCAGCAGGCCGAGCGCGACGGCCAGGGCGACCGGGGTGTCGGCCGCCGCCTCGAACGAGGCCCGGTCGAGGGCGATGCCGGCGTTGGCCAGGGCGAAGATCGGCAGCACCACGAAGCTCGACCACTGGTGCAGGCTGTGCTGGACGCGCTCGAGCGGCGAGACCGCCTCGCGCGAGAGCCACGCCAGCCGCCGCCAGTGGCCCGCGTCGGCGTCGGGTGAGTCGGGCTCGTCGTCGGTGGCCTCGGCGATCCGGATCGCCTCGGCGCTGACCGTGGCCGGATCCTGGAAGGGCCGGACCGGGGTGAGGAGGCCCAGGGCCACCCCCGCGATCGTGGCGTGGACCCCCGACTCGAAGGTGGCGAACCAGACCACGAGCCCGAGGACGACGTAGACCCCGATGTAGCGCACCTGGATCTTCTGCAGCGCGACGATCGCGATCAGCCCGATCAGGGCGGTGGCGAGCCACGCCAGGGCGATCGTGTCGGTGTAGTAGACCGCCACGACCAGGATGGCGCCGATGTCGTCGATCACGGCGACGCCCAGGAGGAACGCGACCAGCGAGGCGGGCGCGCGCGACCCGACCGCGGCCAGCGCGCCGAGAGCGAAGGCGACGTCGGTGGCCATCGGGATGCCCCATCCGTGGGATCCGTCGCCGCCGCCCATCACCAGGAGGAAGATCAGCACCGGCAGCAGCATCCCGCCGACCGCCGCGAACAACGGCAGCAGCGCCGCCTGGCGCGTCGACAGCTCGCCCACGGTGAGCTCGCGCTTGACCTCGAGGCCGACCACCAGGAAGAAGATCGCCATCAGGCCGTCGTTGACGACGTGCTGGAGATCCTCGACCACGACGAAGTCGCCGAGCTGGACGGTCAGCTCGGTGCTCCAGAAGTCCAGATACGACGCGCCCGCGACGTTCGCCCAGACGAGGGCCAGGGCGGTCGCCAGCAGCAGTACCAGGCCGCCGGACGCCTCGAGGTGGAGGAACTCCTGGAGAGGGCGCAGCACGCGCCGGGGCACGGGTCGCTGGGTCCGCGACCAGGGCGGGCGCGGAGTCGGACGGTCGCCCGGAGGCGTTGTCACCGGTCGATCACGATGCGGACCCTAGCCGCCGCCGCTCCACCTCGGTCGCCACCTGAGCGCCGAGGAGCAGTGCGGTGGCGGTGAGCCAGAGCCACGTCAGCATCACGATCACCGCCGACAGAGAGCCCCACGCCGCCCCGTAGTCGCCGAGCCGCGAGACGTAGAAGCCGAACCCCGCCGAGGCCACGACCCAGATGACGACGGCCACCGCCGCGCCGGCCAGCTCGGCGCGCCCATCGCGCCGGGGGCCGGCGGGCCCGGCCCGGAGGATGCCGATCACCGCCACCAGGAGGGCGCCGCCCAGGATCGGCCACTGGGCCCCCCACCAGAGCCAACCGACGAGCGTCGGTGCCTCCAGCGCGTCGCCGAGCGCCCGCGACAACGGCGCCCCGAGCACGAGGAGCGTGAAGGAGACCACGACCGCCAGCAGCGACCAGGCGAGGAGGGCGAGCGCGGTCAGGCGCTGGCGCGCGAACGACCGGGTCTCCTCGCACCCGTGCACGCGGTTGAGCCCGCGCATCAGGGCCGACATGGCGCCGCTCGCGGTCCACAGCGCCAGCACCAGGCCGACCACCGCCAGCCCGGCGCCGCTGCCCGAGCTCTCGGTGACGCGCGTCAGCGAGTCGTCGATCAGCGAGAGGGCGTCGTCGGGCACCACGCCGTCGAGGCGCCGGAGGAGGTCCTCGACCGTCCCGGGACCTGCGGCCACGCCGAACACGCCCACCGCGACGAGCAGGGCCGCCGGTATCGCCAGGAAGGCGTAGTAGGCGAGCGAGGCCGCGACGTCGGTCAGGTTGCCCGCGAGCGCCGCGCGCACGGAGGCACGCAGCACGTCCACCACCCCGCGCCATCCGCGCGGGGCCGGGGCCCGCGCGGGCTCTGTGGGCGGTGTCGGAGGGGCCGGGGCCGGACCGGGCGGGAGCGGCCCGGCCGCGCCGGGGCGCGGCGGCGGGGCGGAGCGGCGCTCACCCCGCAGAAGCAGTGCGGCCGCCCCGAGGGCGAGCAGGAGGCGGCTGCGGCGACGCACGGCTCAGCCTGGATCCGTCATCCGCATCCGCGATCTACGACCGATTCAGGCTGAGCCCGCAGCCGGCGCACCCGCTCCGATCCTGAGCCGCAGCATCTCCTCGCCGGAGTCGAGGGTGTCGATGCTCCAGGCGTCGACCAGCCGCTCCAGCACCGAGCCGATGCCGGGAAGCGTCGTCTCGGCGATCACCTGCGCGGCCGCGCCGGCGGGGAGCGGTCCCACGCCGAGGCCGAGGCCCTCGGGCCCCGACCCGAACTCCACGCACAACACGCCGTCGGGGCTGAGGCGGAACGCGGCGGAGACGAGGGCCGCGCCCACGATCTGGGCGTCGGCGAGCCGGTCGACCGGCAGGTCGACGCGCGCGGCCATCGCACCGACGACCCGCTCGAGCACGGGCTCCCCGAGGTCGTCCCGGCGCAGGCGCAGCCGTCCGGCCGGCCGGCCGCTCACGTGTCCGCCTGCCGGGAACCGGGCGAGAACGTCATGCGGACCTCCGTCACGCCGTGCTCGTGGGAGAAGTTGACCTCGTCGCCGATGGCCAGCATCAGCGGCAGACCGAGCCCGAGCCCGGCGGCCGGCGAGGTGACCGTCGGCACGATCCCCCGGCCGCGGTCGCGGACGGCCACCACCAGCGTCTCCGGCTCGGCCCAGGCGAACACCTCGTACTCACCGTCGGCGTCAGCGGGATACGCGTGCAGCACCGCGTTGGTGCAGGCCTCGGTGACGGCGATCGAGATGTCGGTGCGGCTCTCCTCGCCCCATCCGAGGGCGTCGACGATGCCGCGCACCATCTGACGCGCGAGGGCGACGCTCTCCGGCTCGGCCGGGAGGATCAGCTCCACGTCGGGACGCGCGGTGGTCACGGGGTGCAGCATGGCGGATCCGGGCATGTTCCGGCGGTTCCCGCGGCCCGGCGGCAGCAAACCCTTCCGTTCACAGGGAACCGTCCTCGGGTTCGAGACTGCCCGCGCTCTCGCGCAGGGCGTCCAGGGCGCGCCGGATGAGGCGCGAGACGTGCATCTGCGAGACGCCGACGCGTTCAGCGATCTGCGATTGCGTGAGGCCCTCCTCGAAGCGCAGGTGCAGGATGACGCGCTCGCGCGCCGGCAGGGCGGAGAGCCCCGCGTCGAGCGTCGCGCGCGCCTCGGCCTGCTCGTACCCGCGCTCATCGACTCCGACGACCGCGCCGGCGTCCTCCTCGCCCTCGGATCCGGGGGCGGCCAGCGGCCCCGGGCGCTGGGCGCTTCCCGCGGCGAGGGCGTCGAGGACGTCGTCCATGGAGAGCCCGGTCGACTCGGAGATCTCGCGGATCGTGGGGCTGCGGCCGTTCTCGGCCGACAGCACGGTCACCGCGTGCGAGATCTGCGCCCGCGCCTCCTGCATGCCCCGGGGCACCCGGATCGTCCACGAGCGGTCGCGGAAGTGACGGCGGATCTCACCGAGGATCGTCGGCGTGGCGAAGCTCGCGAGCTTGAACCCTCGCTCGGGCTCGAAGCGGTCGATGGCCTTGATCAGCCCGATCGTCCCCACCTGCACCAGGTCGTCGAGCGGCTCGCCGCGATCGGCGTAGCGCCGTGCGAGGCCGCGGACCAGCGGCAGGTGCTGCATGATGAGACGCTCGCGCTCGGCGGCGTCGATTGTTCTGCCAGCGGGCATCGACGGACCTTGTCTGTGGCGGCGCTCCACCCGCGCCGCAGAGCATCCTGCCCGATGCCCGTAGCGAGTAAACCGGACCCGGAGCGCGCCCTGCTACCCTCGCCCAGATGAGCAACGAGAACGCCACCACCTTCCGCGTGCGCGCCGAGGACCGCCCGGGCGCCGTGCTGATCGTCGCCGAGGGCGAGCTCGACCTGGTCGGCGCCCCGCGCCTGATCGACGCGCTGCCGCCCGCCGGCACGAGCCCGGTGATCCTCGACCTCGACGCCGTCGGGTTCATGGACTCCTCGGGCCTACGCTCGCTGCTCGAGGCCCGTCAGGCCTGCCTGGACGCCGGGCGCACCTTCGCGATCGCCCGGCCCTCCGACGCCGTCCAGCGCGTCCTCGAGCTCGTGGATCTCACCCGCGAGTTCGAGGTGGTCGAGGTGCCGGCCCTCAGCTGATCGTGCCGCTCGCCGTCAGGGCGAGCACCAGGGCGCCGAGCGCGACCCGGTAGACCACGAAGATCATGGTCGAGTGCGACACGAGGTACCGCAGCAGGAACGCGATCGAGGCGTAGCCGACGACGAACGCGGCGGCCGTCGAGATGCTCAGCGCGACGAAGCTCACGTCGTCGTCGCTGTTGACCAGTTCGGTCAGCCCGAAGAGGCCGCTCAGCACCACCGCGGGGATCGACAGCAGGAACGAGAACCGCGCCGCGGCCGCCCGCTCCATGCCGAGGAAGAGGCCGGCCGTGATCGTCGCGCCCGAGCGCGATGTGCCGGGCACCAGCGCGAGGGCCTGGGCGATGCCGACCCAGATCGCGTCCCGGCGCCCGACGTCGGTGAGCGGCCGGGTGCGCGTGCCCACCTTCTCGGCCGCGAGGAGGATCAGCCCGAGCACGATCAGCGTGGCGCCGATCAGGTAGAGGTTGCGCGCGCCGGTCTCGATCTGGTCGCGGAACGCGAGCCCGGCGACGCCGATCGGGATGGTCGCGATGATCACGTACCAGCCCATGCGGGCGTCGAGCTCGCCGCGCAGCTCCGGGCGCCGCAGGCTGGCGAGCCAGGTTCCGGTGATCCGCACCAGATCGCGCCAGAAGTAGATGACCACCGCCAGCATCGTCCCGAGCTGGATCACGGCGGTGAAGTACGCACCCGGATCCTCCCACCCGAGGAAGGCCGGGACGATCCGCAGGTGGCCCGTGCTCGAGACCGGCAGGAACTCGGTGAGCCCCTGGGCGATCCCAAGGATGATGGCCTCGAACCAGGACACGAAGCGCGAAGACTAGGGGACCGACCGGGTGTCGTACCTGACCGGTCGGGGGGTCCCCGTCACCTCTACCGGATGCGGACCCGGCGGGTGATGACCGGGGGGCTGGCCGCCGACTCGGCGGCGCGGAGCTCGAGGCGGTAGACGCCCGGCGCCAGGCCGCGCAGCCGCACGCGCAGGCGGAAGGCCGCCGGACCGCGCGTCGTGGCGCCCGCGCGCGCCACGGGGGCGCCGACCTTCTCGGCGATGAACGACGCGGCCAGGCCGGCGCCTGCGGTCTGGGCCGTCGTGCGCACCGGCCGCAGGGTGGCGTGCAGTCGCGCCGGGCGCACCAGCCGCCCCGCGATGCGCAGCGGCCCGCCGGCGCGCGAGGCGACCGCCGGGACGCTCAGGCCCCGCACGGCGCTGGCGGCGCGCGGGCGCAGTGCGCGGACCGCGAAGGCCTCGTTGCCGGCGGCGTCGCGGGCGCTCAGCACCACCCAGCGACGGCGCGACTCGGCGAAGCGGCGCACGACGCGCGCGCCGCGGGCCGTCTGGCCCTCCCCGAAGCTCCAGCGGATCGAGTCCTTCCGCGGCCCGCTGAGGGCGTCGCCCACCGACGCGCGGAACGTCGCCTTCGTGCCGGAGAGCGACCACCGGATGGCGACCCGCGGCCGCGTGCGGTCGATCGTGACGGCGTG